>CAYTJL010000058.1:43075-43139 GCA_964437785.1 uncultured Polyangiaceae bacterium | reverse complement strand
TCGGCGCGGTCGTCCCGCGCGGCGCAGGCGGCGCCGCACCAAAGAAGCCCGCGCCGGCAAAGCC
>CAYTJL010000058.1:30589-42975 GCA_964437785.1 uncultured Polyangiaceae bacterium | reverse complement strand
TGCTCCTCCGCCCGCGCCGGCAAAGCCTGCTCCTCCGCCCGCGCCGGCAAAGCCTGCTCCTCCGCCCGCGCCGGCAAAGCCTCCTGCACCGGCAAAGCCTCCTGCGCCGGCAAAGCCTCCTGCGCCCGCAAAGCCCCCTGCGCCGGCAAAGCCTCCTGCCAAGTGATTATCGGCGCGTCCGATCCGGCCTTCGCTCCGAAGGTCGCGACGGCTTCTTTCGCGGGCGCGCCTCTGCGCCGAGGCGCGGCACGATCGCGAGGAACGCAGAGACCACGCGAAGCGAGCGGCGCGCGGCGAGGCAGGCGACGTATGCCACGTGCTCGATGGGAGCCCCCGCGATGGGCAGCGCGACGATGCGGTCGTCACGGCCGCGCTCGGCGTCGATGATGACCGCCGCGCCGAGCCCCGCGGCCACGGCTTCTTGGAGCGCCTCGCGGCTTCCGATCTCCATGACCACGCGCGGACGCACCGACGCTTCGGCGATCGTGGCCTCGAACATGCGGCGCGTGATGGAGCCTCGCTCACGGATCAAGAGCGGCGCGCCGTCCAAATCGGCGAGGCGGATCTCGGCTCGTTTGGCCCACGGGTGCGCGCGCGAGACCACCACGACTTGATGGCTCTTCGCCGCGGGGACGGCGAACAGACGAGGGTCGTCGACGCGATCGCTGAGCGCCGCGACGTCGGTGCGACCGTCGAGCAGATCGCCCAGCACGGCCTCGGAGTTGCCGAGCTTGAGCGAGAGCGCCACGCGCGCGTGCTCCGCGTGGAACGCGGCGAGCAGAGGCACCGCGAGGAAGGGCGCGTCCGCGCCGACGCGGAGATCGCCGCGGAGCAAGTTGCTCGCCGCGCCGAGCAGCTCGCTCGCCTGCTCGTCGAGCGCGGCCATCTGCCGTGTGATCCCGAGCAGCGCTTCGCCGAGCGCGGTGGGCTCGACGCCGCTCCGCCCGCGCGTCACCAGCTCGACGCCGTGCGCGTCTTCGAGCGCGCGAACCGCCATGCTCACGGCGGGTTGGCTGACGCCGAGCGCCGACGCGGCGGCGGTGAAGCTCCGGTGTGACGCGACGGCGTCGAAGGCGCGGAGCTGAGCGCTGTTGATGACAGGAGCGGGGACGGCGTGACGGCGGGGTGCCATAAGCCAAACTTATCGCGGTCTTCATTCGATCTGCTTGGACGAAGCGCCGAGAGTTGGGCAGGGTGCGCGCCATGAACCTCATTGAAGCCGTGATCTTCGATTGGGCCGGGACGACGGTGGACCATGGATGTTTGTCGCCGCTCGCCCCTTTCCTGGAGGTGTTTCGGCGCCGCGGCGTGACGCTCTCGGCGGAGGTCGCGCGCGGGCCGATGGGGAAGCACAAGCGCACGCACATCGCGGAGCTCGCCGCGCTGCCGGAGGTGACGGCGCGCTGGCGAGATCGCTTTGGGCGCGCGCCGTCGGCGGCCGACGTCGACGCGATGTTCGAAGAGTTTTTACCGCTCCAGCTCGCGGTGCTCCCGCGGTTCGCGGCGCCGATCAAAGGCGCTCCCGAGGCCGTGGCGTGGCTCCGCGCGCGCGGCGCGCGCGTCGGCTCGACCACCGGATACACGCGGGCGATGATGGATGTCCTCGCGCCCGAGGCCGAGCGACGAGGGTTTGCGCCCGACGTGATCGTGTGCGCGGACGAGGTCCCGCGCGCGCGGCCCTTCCCGGACATGTGTCAAACGAACATGACCCTGCTCGGCGTCGCCTCGCCGCGAGCGTGCGTGAAGGTCGACGACACCCTCGCTGGTATCGAAGAGGGGATCCGGGCCGGGATGTGGACCGTGGGTGTGGTCATGACAGGCAATGAGCTCGGCGTGACCGAGCGCGACCTCGCGCTCATGGATGAAGGCGAGCGCGCGCGGAGGCGCATCGAGGGATATGCCCGCCTGCGCGCGGCGGGCGCCGACGTGGTCATCGACGGGATCACCGATTTGCCGCGGGCGCTCGCGGAGATCGAGGCGCTCGCGGGGATCCGCCGCGCAGCTTGAAACGGAGAGGCGGTTATCGCCGCTCGATCCAACGATCCAAGAACGTATACGTGTCTCCCCAGCACCGTTTGGCGTTCTCCCTCCACACGAGGGCATGAAACGCGTGGCCTTCACCGGGGTACACCGCGAGCTCGGCGGGCACATCCATCTTGTCGAGCGCCGCCTTGAGCCTGCGTGAGTCGTCCAAGATAGGGTCTTTGGTGCCCACGGGGATAAAGAACGGGGGCAGCGCGCGCGCGGGCTTTTGCTGCTCGACGATAAGGAGAGGATCGGCCATTTCGAGCCCGCCCTCGGGGTGGGGGACGGCGCTCTCCAGGTACGCGCGTGACACCTCGTCGATGCGGTCTTGGATGAACGAGGGCAAGGTGGCTTTGCGCCGCGCGAACCGCCTCGGGTCCGTGACCTGCAAAATACCGCACGCCGGAAGCACCGCGCGCGGGACGACGCCCGTCGCGAAGACCTCACGCGCGTACGGCTCGGGCCGCTCATAACA
The DNA here is from genome assembly GCA_964437785.1 of uncultured Polyangiaceae bacterium. Lineage (GTDB taxonomy): Bacteria > Myxococcota_A > Polyangia > Polyangiales > Polyangiaceae > CAYTJL01. The sequence goes on along the minus strand of CAYTJL010000058.1, from coordinate 40,475 downwards.
GGTCGCGACCGCGAGCGCCGTCACCAAGTTGCCGCCCGCCGACTCGCCCGCGAGCACGATTTGATTCGGATCCCCGCCGAGGCGCTCCGCGTTCTCGACGGTCCACATGAGCGCCCGTGAGGCGTCCTCGATGGCCGCGGGGAAGGGGTGCGCAGGCGCGAGCCGATAATCGATGCTGAGCACCAGATATCCGCGCCGCGCGAACGCGAGCCCCATCACCCAATGGGTGTCTTTGGACAAGATCCGAAACCCGCCGCCGTGCACGTAGAGCACCACCGGAGGGGGCTTGGATCCCGAGCGCTTGGGGCGATAGATGTCGAGCCCGAGCATCCCTGAAGGGCCGTGCGCATACGGCACGTCGCGCGTCACCTCGACGCCGTGGCGCGAGGGCTCGGCGTTCGGGTGATAACGGCCCGCCTTGGCGAGCGCCCGAAAGAGGTTGTCGACCACGAGCGCGCCGCCCGTCCTGCGGAGACGCGCTCTCACCTCATCGAAGGGCGTAGGGGACGACATGCGTCAAGGCCGGCAGATCATGTAGCCTTGGCCGAGGATCTGGCTCTGCTGGCAGGTGGTGCCGGGCGGGCATTGAGGGTTATTGGCGCTGCAGACCTGGATTTTGCCTTGGCCGGTGCAGGTGTCTTGGCAAGAGATGCCGGTGTACGGCACCTGCTGGCCTTGCACGAGATCACCGCAGCAGATCTGATTGGGGCAGTCCGTCGGCTCGTTGCACGAGAGCTCGATGTACCCTTGGCCGCACATGCCCGCTTGGCCGCAGTGGTCGCTCGGCTGCGAGGTGTTGAAACAACAGATCTCGCCCGGCTGACACGGGCTCCCCGCGCAGGGGACCACGACGGTGCCGCTCGAGCTGGTGCTCGACGAGCTGCTCGGCCCGGTGCCGCCGCTCGAGCTGGTGGTGGTCGACGAGCTCGACATCCCGCTCGACGTGGTCATCGTCCCCGACGACGACGTCGAGCTGGTCGTGGACACGCCGGACGACGACGTGCTCGACATGCCGGACGACGACGTCGACGTGCCCGACCCGGACGCGCCGCCGCTGCCGCCCGAGGCGCCCGTGCCTCCGGGGTCACCGAAGAGCGAGTCAGCGCCGCCGAGCCCACAAGCTGCGGCCAAGGTTGCGAAGCCAAAGAAGATCAGAAGGCGGTGATGCGTGCGCATGGAGGCCGTTATCCTCGCAGGGTTTAGGGCCCGAGGTCCATCCTCTTTCGGGCGACATGACCGTTGCCCGAGCCAAGAGATAGGTTCAACGAATCAGCGTACGCCGACCTCGATGCGCGCGGGCGCGCTCCGCTTGTCCTGCAAAATGGCGATGAAGATGTGCGCCCCCGGCGTCACGTCCCAACGATCCGAGGCGATGCGCACGCCGTCGACCTCCCATGCAACGCCCGCGATCTCGGCCCCGCCGAGCGTCGCGCGGAGCGGCACCACGATCCTGCCCTTCGACGCCTCCATGATCCACGAGGCGCCGTCCTTGGGATCACGCACCGCGAGCGCGCCCTCTCCTCGCGGCACGATCGACGCGCGCGCGACGCGCGCCGGCCTCGTGTGCTCGATCCACGCGCTGTACCGCGCCGGCAGCAGCAGATCGCCGTGCTCGTCGTGCGCGTCGCACACCTCCGAGGGCGCGGAGCCCGGCGCGAAGCGCTCCGTCACGACGTGATGGCACCGCGGGCCCGGCGCGAGGCCGGTGTCCGCGCACACGGGCGACGCGACGAGCGTCGCGTCCGCTGTCGCACGATCGTCGGGCGCGCTCGCGAGGCTCACGATCTTCGCGGCGAGCGGCGCCGCGGCCTCGAAGCCGGAAACGCCGCTGAGCGGGCGCCCTTCGGGATCGCCGAGCCACACGACCACCGTGACGCGGTCGGTGAAGGCCGCCGCCCACGCGTCGCGAAAGCCCGCCGACGTGCCTGTTTTAAGCCCAAAACGCCGGCCCGCGAGGTCTTCGAGGTCCGCGCCGAAGGCGTCCGCGCGCGCGGCTCCATCCATCAGGACGTCGCGGCACACCGACGCGGCCTCGCGCCGCATCACGCTCTTTGCGCGGGGATTCGAGCTCGGCACGAACGAGAGCGGGATCGCGGATCCGTAGCGCGCGAGCGCGACGTACGCGCGCGCGAGATCGATCGGCGCGACGTCCGCGCCTCCGAGCACCGCCGCCGCGCCGTAGCGATCCGCGTCGCCGAGCCCTGAAAAACCGAGCTCGCGGAGCCTCGCGACGAGCTTGTCCTGGCCGACGCGCGCCGCGACGTCGAGCGCCGCGAGGTTGAGCGACGACGCGAGCGCGACGCGCGCGCGGACCGGGCCTCGCTCGCGGCCGTCGTAGTCCTTCGCCTCGAAGAACGATCCCTCGGCGCCGGTCCTCGGCAGCGAGATGTCGTCGAGCACCGACGCGGCCGTCCCTCCGCGCTCGAAGAACAGCTCGTACGCGAAGGGCTTGAGGGTCGATCCCGGCTGCCTGCGCCGCGCGAGCAGATCGAGGCTCGATCCGGGCGCGCCGGGATCGAGCCTCGCTGCGCCCACGTACGCGAGGATCTCACCGGTCGCGTTGTCGATCACGATGGCCGCGCCGTTCTGGACCCCGCGCGGCGCGAGGCGCAGCGCGTGGGCCCGCGCGAGATCGTCGACGCGGCGCTGCAAGCGGCGATCGAGCGAGGTCGTGATCACGTGCGATCGCCGCGCGATGGCGCCGTCGTTCGCGGCGCGGATCACCGCGTCCACGAAGCGCGGCGCGTCGTTCGGACGCGCCTCTGCGTCGCGGATCGAAGGCGGATCCGCGTCGAGCCGGATCCGCTCGGCGTCGTCGATCACGCCGGCCGCGACGAGCCGCGCGAGCGCGTGACCGCGGCGGGCCATCGCGCGATCCCTGTGGCGGCGCGGCTCGGTGACGCTCGGCGCCTGCGGGATGCCCGCGAGGAGCGCTGCCTCGGAGACGCCGATCGACGAGACGGGGCGGCCGAAATACTCCTCGGACGCCCGCGCGACGCCCTCGATGCGATCGCCGAACGGCACGCGGTTCAAATACTGTTCGAGGATCTCGTCCTTGCTGAAGGTGCGCTCGATCGCGTAGGCGCGCCCGACCTCGACGAGCTTCGAGAAGATCCCGTGGGGCCTCCCATAGACCATCTTCACGAGCTGCTGCGAGATCGTCGAGCCGCCGCTGCGCTTGCCCCAAGGCCGCACGATCGACGTGATCGCGCGGGCGGTCGCGCGCAGATCGACGCCGCTGTGATCGCGGAAGCGCGCGTCCTCGACCGCGAGGAACGCGTCGATCACGGGCGGCGCGATCGCGGTGAGCGGGACCCACCTCCGATCGACGCCGTCCGCGCGCGCGACGCGCAGCGCCTCGCCGTTGCGATCCACGATCGTGAACGCGTCGGGCGGGCGCACGAAGCGGGTGCGATCGATCCACAGCGAGGGCGGCGTGAGGACCACGATCGCCGCGAAGATCAGGGGCGCTGCGATCACCGTGAGCGCGGCGGCGCGCGCGATCTTCGATCGGACGACCCGCGTGATCGCGCCGCGCACGCCCGCCGTGATCACTCGGCCTCCACCGTGATCGTCGCGACCGCGCTCCGCGCGACGTACGACGGGACGTCCGGCGCTTCGAGCTCGGCGGGGAGCAGCGTGAACGTGCCCGGCGTCGCGGCGCGCACGCCGTACGTGATCTCGGTGAGCCCCTCGCTCATGCCCGTGAGATGAAAGACGGCCTTGTCCGCGAGGAACGCGCGGTGCGCGATCGCGTCGAGCGATCGCGACGCGTGGTGGCCGCGCGCGTCCATCACGTCGTCGTCCGGGCCCATGCCGAGCAGCGCGGCGAGCGACGCGCGCGGCGTCGTCTCGTGGGCGGCGTCGATCGGCACGAGGCCGGCCGCGAGCCGATCGCGCAACGTGACCGCGGACGGGGCCGAGGTCTCGTTGTAGATGAACAAGCGCACGCGCACCAAATCACCGAGCTTCACGCGCGCGTCCGCGCCGAGCGGCTTGCCCGTCGCGTCCTCGAGCACGCGATGGAGCGCGACATCATCACCGCGCGCCTCACGATCGTTCGGCCCGAGCGCGATGAAGCGGCGCGCCTCGATCGTCGCCCACGCCGTGCCCTTCGCCTCGAAGTGGAGCGCGTGCTGTCCGTGCGCGAGGAGCGCGGCGCTCGGCGACCACGTCATGACCTCGGATCCCTTCACGATCGGCGCGAAGGGCGCGCCGTCGAGCGCGACGCGCGCGTCGATCGAGCTCTCTTCGCGGAGCGTCGAGGCGTACACGGAGAGCGCCGCGAGCGCGTGCGCGGTCTCGCGCGCCGAGCCCCACGATCCCGATCGCGCGACGTAGCCCGAGAGCAGCGACGCCGCGACGCGGCCCGCCTCGCCTTCGAAGCCCGCGGTCGTGCACGCCGCCTCCAGCACCGCGCCGAACGTGCGCGAAGACTGCTCGTAATAACGGAGCAAGCGGGGATTTTTGATCTCGTCCTCGCGCGTCGCGAGCGCGCGCAGGAGCGCCTCGGCGACGAGCGTGTCGCGCCGCGTGTCCGCCGGATCCATGGCGAGCGCGAGCGACGCGAGGCCGAACGGAGAGAGCATCACGCGCTGATCGAAGAGCGCCTGCTCGCGATCGCGATCGGGCGACCCGGACGCGGAGAGCGCGCGGAGCCACGCCGCGAGCTCGTCGCGCGCGCGGCCGTCCACGGGGCTCGAACCGCGCGCCTGATCGGCGAGGTAGCTCTTCGCGCGATCGATCACGGCCTGCGGGACGACGGCGCCGCCTCGCTTCGCGGTGCGCAGCGCGACGAGCGCGTACGCGGTGAGCGACGCGTCCGCGGCGCTGTGCGACGAATACGCGCCGAAGCCGCCGGAGGGCGTCTGGAACGAGGCGACCTTCGCGATCGCCGCGGCGACGCGCGCGCGGAGCTCCTCCCCGCAGAGCCTCGGCCCGATCGCGATCTCCGGGCGATCGCCGTCCCCGCAGGTGATCCTGTTGGCGCCGAGCGCGCCGTACGCCGTGAGCCCGAGCACGCTCGACACCGAGGGCTCGAGCGCTGCGTCGGACAGATCCAAGAAGACGTCGGCGCCCGCGCTCACGCCGGTGAACGGGTGGCCCGACACGAAGATCGAGACGGGCCCGTCGATCACGCCGCCGTCCTCCGGGAAGCTCACCGCGAGATCGCGGCTCTCCGCGATCGCGAACGTCAAGCGCGATCGCTCGAAGCGGCCGCGCGGGAGCACACGCAGATCGCGCTCCTCGGCGATCGCAGCGCGATCCGAGATCGCTTCGAACCTGAGGGCGTGGTCGCCGGGCGCCGAGGGCTCGATCCACACGCCCGCGCGCCCCTCGGATCGCGGCGCGAGGTGGAGCGTGATGGGCTCCGCGGGCGCGTCGTCGACGAACGGCGTCACGGTCACCGTGGCCTCGTCGTCCTCGGTGTTGTGGATGAACGCCACCGCTTCGAAGCGATCGCCGGCCACCGCGAACACGGGCAGCGAGGGGCGGATCACGAGCGGCATCGACGCGGTGATCGCTCGCTCCGCGGTGCCCGCGCGCGCGCCCTCGTCCACGGCCGCGGCCATGATCCGGTACTGCGCGGGCCGCTTGGGCAAGCGCATCATCACCTCGGCGCGCCCCGACGCGTCGGTCACGAGGTGAGGCTCCCAGAGCGGCGTGGGCTCGAAGCGCTCGCGGTTGTCCCGGAGATGTACAACGGAGCGTACGCTGTGCGAATCGCCGTCGCCGCCCGCGCTCGGCGCGAGCTCGGACGGGTCGCGGGGCGCGATCGATCGGCGCAGATCCTCCCAGAAGAAGGACGGCGATCGCCTCGGAAAGAAGCCCGAAGCGAGATCAGGCACCGAATACGCGGTCACACGGAGCGTGGGCTCGTCGACGGCGTAGAGCGCGACCTCGGCGGGCACGCCATGGCCCTCCTCGTCCTCGACGACCACGCGCACCGGCACCTCGCTGTCCGCGGGCGCGCGCTCGTCCGGCACCTCGATCGTCACGCGGAGCGGCGCGACCTTGGGGAGCACGCGGATCTCGGCGACCGCGACGCGGAGGTCGGGCGCCCCGAGATCGCGCTCGCCGGGCATGGGGGGTGTGGGGGCGGAGGGTCCGCTCGCGGAGCCCGAGCCCCCACTGTGGACCGGCGGTCCGGTCCTCGGCCGCACGAGCGCGAGCGACGCGAACACGTTCGGGATCATCGCCTCCGTCACGGGGAAGCGCATCACGTGCCCGCCGGGCCCGACGCGCTTCACCTCGCGGTGGAGCACGCCTTCGCGCTCGACCGTGAAGAGCGCCTCCGCGTCCGGGAACGGCGACTCGAACGCGACCTCGGCGATCGCGCCGACGTCGTAGCCGCCGAGCGAAGGCGTGAGCGCGATCGACGCGCCCGGCGGATCGCGATCGGGGTGCTCGCCGGGGCCCGCGACGTACACGCGCTGCGCGGCGGTGGTGCGGCGCCCGCGGTCGTCGGTCATCGTGACCGAGAGCACGTACGTGCCGTGTTTCTCAGGCTTGAACGAGCAGCGCACGGGCTCCTTCGAAGAGACGAGCGCGCACGTGTGGACGACCTCGGACGATCGCGTGCGCCGCTTTTGGTACGCGCCTTCGTCCTCGCCGCCGTCGTCGTCGCCGCTGTGCCTCTTCCTGCCGGACCACTCCCAATACGTGTGGAACGCCTCGCGCGTGATCGTCGCGGCGATCTTCTTCCCCTCGCGCGGGCCGTCGTCGTTGCCGATCGCGATCGCGTCGAGCGCGAGCGCGCTGCCGGCCTCGATCCACGCGGGCAGCTCCTTCATGCCGACCTCGACCTCGGCCGGGTACACGTCGACGCGCTTGCGCGCGCTCGTCACCGAGCCCGACAGATCGCGCACGCCGATCTCGAACGTCACGCTCCCGCGGAGCGGCACGTTGAGCCGCACGCGCTCCTCGACCGACGCATGGCCCGACGCATCGAGCGAGAGCTGCCCCGACGCGAGCGTGCCGCCCGCGAGCGACGCGTTGAGCGCGCCGAACACGAAGCCCTTCCAGCGCGACGGCGATCGCGCGCCGTCCGCGCGCACGATGCTCCACGTGGCCTTGCTCCCCGCCGCGGGAGGCCCGAAGAAGTAGCGCGCGGCGACGTCCACGCGAAGCGCGTCGCCGTCGAAGAGCGACGCCTTGGGCGTGGTGAGATCCACGCGGTACGCGGGCGGCTCGAAGTCGCCTACCGTGAACGACGCGGTGCGGATCGGAACGACCTCGTCCGGCCTGCGGACCTCGACGACGTAGCGGCCCGGGGTCGCGCGCTCGTCGATCGCGAAGCTCGCGTCGATGGTCCCGAACGGCGAGAGCGGGCCCTCGACGACCGCGAGCGGCACGGTGGTCGAGGGGCTGAACAACATGACCTTCACGTCCCCTTCGAAGGGGCGGATCGTGGAGCCCTCCGCGCCCATGCGCACCACGGCCTTCGCGTGGATCGCCTCGCCGGGCCTGCAAATGCCGCGATCGAGGAGGAGCCCCGCGACGGGCGCGCCCGCGATCTGCGGGTGGCTGCCCGCGTCGACCCCGAGATGGCGCGCGCCGATCGAGCGCGACGGATCCACGACCATCACCGCGCGATCGCCGCCGAGCTCGGCCCGCACGACCACGCCCTTCTCGGTGTCGCCGGCGAGGAACGGGATCCACGCGACGCCGCCCGCGTCCGTGAGCGCGTCCTCGATCGGCTTGAGGAGCGGGCGATCTTCTTCGCGCGCCGCGCTCGCCACGGTGACGTGCGCGCCCGCGATCGGCTGCGCGCCCGCGATGGACGTGACCCACACGAGCACGCCCGTCGCGAGGACCTTCACGTCGAGCCCGAGATCCGTGCGCTGCGCGAACGTCACCGTGGCCTTCGCCTCCGTGCCTCGATCGGGCACGAACGAGAAGACGCTCATCGATCCGTGCGTAGGATCGACGTCGTTCCACGGGAAGACGCCGCGGCCCCAGCGGTTGGGCTTGGACGTGGGGACGATGGGATGGAGCGGCGTCGCGATCCACTTGCCCTCGCGCTCCTTGCTGATGAAGCGCGCGGGATCGAGCGCCGCCGCGAGCTCGTCGCCCGTCGCGATCGGCGCGAGCCGCGCGTCGCCGTCCTCGACGTGGATCGCCGCGATCGTGAGCGCCGGCTTCGCGTCGCGCTCGAACGTGAGGAACCCCGTGCGCGCGTGCACCTCGGGCGCCCTGCCCGAGCTTCGAACGGCGAGCACCGGGGCGCGCGCGAGGTCGTGCCCGTCGGTGGTGCGCAGCCCATCGAGCTTGACGCGGTAGGTCTGCCCGGGCGCAAAGTCCCCTCGAACCACGATGCGCTTGCCGTCGACTCTCACCGAGAGCCCTTCGAGCGAAGGTGTGATGTCGACCGAAGATGCGTTGATCGGAGCGAGGGGGTCCGTCGCCATGAGCACGAGCTCCTCGCCGACCTCGACGACGCGCCCGGGCGCGCCGTCAAACGAACAAGCATCCTTGTCGCGCGCGTCGAGCGGGCACCCGATCCCCTCGATTTTGGGCCTTGGCTTGAGCTCGGCGTCCACCACGCGCGGCCTCGATCCGCCGCCCACGAGCGGGGGCGCGAGCGCGAGCGCGATGTGCGCGCCCGGCTCCAGCGTCTTTGAAAAGAGCACGTCGACAGGCGTCCTCCCGCTCGTGTCACGGGGCTTGACCGAGATGGAGAACGGCAACATCCGCTTTCCGCCGTCGACCTCATAGGCCATGATCTGCGAGGGCAGCGCCGCCGTGTCCACGTTCCCGACGAAGCGCAGGTGGAGCGGCTCACCGGGCATGAGCCTCGATGATCCGGAGTCGCTCGCGAGCCTCGGGCCCGCGTCGAAGACCACGGTCTTGGGCTCCATCTCGCTGAGCTCTTCGCCCGCGAGCGATCGGAGATCGCCGTCGAGGGTGAACGTGGCGATGGTGGTCTTCTCCCACGTCGCCGCCGCTGGCCGGAACGCATAGGCGTTGCGCGACGTCCAAGAGCCTTGTCCGCGGATCTCGGGGGTCCACACGATCACCCGCTCGGGGGCCTCTTTCCCCACCTTCGCGCCGTCGACCATGGGCCGGTTGAAGCGCAGGACGACGGGCTGTCCGCTTCGAATGTTCTGCGCTGTGTCGGTGGGCTCGGTGAGCGCCAAACGATCCGGCGCGTCCGCGGCGAGCAGCGGTTCGAGCGGGACCGAGACACGGAGCTTCTTGCCCTCGGCGGGGAAGGCGGAGGGGCCGGCGAGCAGCGAGGGTGGCAGTGAGGTGGGTTTGGGGGAACGTCGTTTGAGCGCGATGGGCAGGGTGATCATCGCGGCGATCGCCAACGTCCCTGCGACAGCGAGCCTTCGCCGCGCCGATCGATAGGACGCGTGCGGGTCCGTGCCTTGGATTTGACCGCCGACGGGCCTCGGGCTCTTGCGATAGGGGTGCACGGGGGCCGGCGCCCAGCAATCAACGGACCCGGGCGTCGTTCCTCGACACGCGAACGCGTTATGCCGCGGTGCGTGCAGCGGACAAAGCGGCGGGAGCCGCGCGCCGCCTGTGGCCGTGTGTCCTCACGTGCGTGGGTGATGAGACACGCTCACCGGCGCGGCGGCTCGTCTTTGGAGGAGCGCTCGACCTCATCAACAGCAGAGAGGAAATGCCCTGCGAGGTCGATCTTCTTCTCGCGCCGCGCCTTCCTCCCGACCGTAGGCTCCGCGTCGGGGGGCGGCGCCGGAGGAGCCTTTTCGACAGGCATCAACGGGAGATCCTTGGACGCCTCCACAGGGGCGCTCTCCTGCGTCGTCAAAAGAGGCGGCGGCGGAGGTTGGTAGATCGGCGCCGAGACAGGCGCGGACGGAGGCGGCGGCGGAGGTTGGTAGATCGGCGCCGAGACAGGCGCGGACGGAGGCGG
>CAYTJL010000058.1:0-30489 GCA_964437785.1 uncultured Polyangiaceae bacterium | reverse complement strand
GAGGCGGCGGCGGAGGTTGGTAGATCGGCGCCGAGACAGGCGCGGACGGAGGCGGCGGCGGAGGTTGGTAGATCGGCGCCGAGACAGGCGCGGACGGCGCCGAGCTAACGGGCTCTGCGCTCGAACCGTGATCGAAGGGGAGCACGTGATCGGGCGTGAGCGCCGCGATGGCCCTGGGATCGAGCTCGACAGTCGCGCCGGGGGGCGCTTGTTTGGGCCTCTCTGCGAAGGGGAGCTTCTGCGCCATCTGCGCGGCCGCCTCGCCCGGCGGGAGGTCCAACGTGCGCTCAAACGCGCTCATGTCGCGCGGAGCGGGCTTGTTCCCCAAAGGCACCTTGGCCGAGGCCATCTGCTGCGCGACGAAGTCCGAGGTGAGCTCGACGGTGCGATCGGAGAGGTCGAGATCGCGTTTGGGCGCGGGCGGGGCCGCTGGGACAGCGCTCCTCTGCGCCTCTCCCGCGGGGCGCTGCCCGAACGGGAGCGCGGCCTTGGGCGCGCGCAAAGCATCCTCCGGCCGGAGCTCCATCGTGCGCCGCACGGGCTCGGCCCTCTTTCCAAAAGGAAGGACGGGCGCGCCGCCCGCGCTCCCGGGTCGCAGCTCCATGGTGGCTTGAACCGGCCGCGCGCCCGGAGCGGGCTTGGCAGGAGCAGGCTTTAGAGCGGGCCTTTCCGTGGGCCACGGGAGCGGCTCGGGCGCGAGCGCGACGCCGGCTGCCACGGCGATCGTGCTGAGATCCAGGCCTTCTACCGAGACGTCGCCCCGAAAGAGGACCGTCGCGATCATGCGATCCATGTCGACGTTCAACGTGTCGGCGCGGAGGTTGATGACGCGACCCGGGTCCGGCGGGGCGCCGTAGAGGCGAGCGGCGCCATAGAGCATGGGCAAACGGCTCTCGACGCGGGCGATGGTCGGGTGAAGCCCCTCGACGATCAACACCTCTCCGCCGCGGAGCTCGCTCGTCTGTTGATCGCGCGGCGCGGCTTGAAAATAGCTCCAATCAAAGCTCTCCGCGATCTCCTTTACGGCCTCGTCGAGCGCGCTCTCGCCTTCGAGGAGCGCGCGCACGGGCCACCTCCGCGCGATGGGCGCAAAGCACGCTGCGCGCGGGCGCCCCCGAGGGTCGAGCAGGTTTGGCGCCGAGGTGCCGGCGGGGTTGTCCTCCGACGCGAGCCCGCCGAGCGTGCGCTCGTAGACGAGCGGCATTTGCTCAAAGGGCATGGGCTCGGGCCGATCCTCCGGCCAATCCCCTTGTACGCGGATCGACTTGTTGACGAGCAGCTCCTGATCGCGCCCGACGATCAACCGCGCGAGGAGCGAGGTCGTCGGCCCCGTGATCGAGCGCGCGTGGCCCGTGAGCAAGACATCCACGTTGGGGAGGCGGAGCGAGAGCTCGCCCGGCGCCCGCACGCTCTTTCCCGGGTGGCCTCCATGATGAACGTCGTCCACCACGATGGGCTCGGCCTCCACAGGCACCATGTCGGATCCATGGATGATCCTGAGCTGCGCTTTGGCCACCACGGTGAGCCGCAGCTCCTTACGAACGCGAAAGAGCGCCGCGCCCGCCGCGGAGGCGCCGAGGGGCGTCAAAGGAACAGGCCGATCGTGGGTCGATGTCATGGGGGCCTCAGCGGTGACCGTGGAGGTGTTGATACGTGATGCCGTGCTCGGCGGACGCCATGATGAGGAGCGGGAGCGAGACCTCGGCGAACAGCGCGCCGACGACGTCGCCGAAGGGATCGAGATCGTCGGGCAAGGGGCGGCACGCGCCGTCCTGGAGCGCGACGTGAAGAGCGCCGTCCTGCGCCGTGAGCACGGCGAGCGCGTACCCAAGAGGCGTAACGCTCACGAGCGCGCGGCGAGGGTGCATGAGCCCCGGGCCCTCGACCGAGCGAATGGGGACGACCCTCTCCACCGCCGCGCTCCCATCTTCGTTTGCGCGCGCGAACGCGAGCGACGTGAGCCCGTTTGGGTCCCTAACGACGGCCACGACAACCATCGATCCATCGTCGGCGAACGTGACCCCCGCGCCGAGGATGGTCCCCTCCCAACGCCCGATCGATCGCGGCGTTGCGTCGAGCCCCATCAAGACCTCGAGATCCACGTGATCGCCGCGCTGGACCGCGAAGACGACGCGCGCCTCGCCGTCCCGGTTCATAAAGGCTTCGGCCCACGCCACCATCCCGGCGCGCACAGGGATGGAGCGTTCGTGCGAGACGCCGCTCGTGTCGATACGATAGACCCCTACCGTGGAGAGGGCCGGCTGCCACACGAGCACCCGACCGGCCATGGGCGCCGGGTGATTGGCGTAGTCGAGCAGCACCGAGGGGATGATGTGGCCCCTCTTCGCCTCGATGGGGCCGGAGGCGATGCCGCTCTGCACCTCGCCGTAGAGGCAATAAACACCGTAGAGCGCCCCCTCGTGGAGCCAAACGATCCAGTGCGCAGGGTAAGGCACGCCGTAGCGCCCTGTCGATCCGATGAACGAGGCGTGGTGATCAACCTCGATCAAGCGAGACGAGGAGCGCAGCGCGAGCCCCTCCATGCCTGTGTCGAGCGCTGTAAAAAAGAGGGTCGAGCGCCCGTCCCCCGCGTCGTGCGCGACCACGATGGATCGATGTCCGCCGTGACCGCCGAACGGCTCGACGGCGTGGAACGAGAGGATGTCGAGCGGCGCCACCGACACCTCGATGGACGAGGACACGACCTCTCCCAAAGCGCCCATGGTGCGCGCCCTGAGCTCATAACGCCCTTCGGTCAAAGGGTCGATCCGCGCGAGCAGCTCATCGCTCCACGTGATCTCGCCCCCCGGGGCGAGATCCATGTAGGAAGGGGGCCGCTTCGGCAAAAAGTCGTGCTGGTGCCTCCGCTTGATGGCGCTCGGACCGTAGCTCGACGTCACGCCGCGATCGCGATCGATGACGTCGATCACCGGCCAAGCGTCGCTCTTTCGAGGATCGATGAAGCTCGCGGGGTGCTCGGTCCGATTGGCCACGGTCATCGAGAGCGAGGCGCCTTCCCCCGCGATGAGGTCGCTCCGGCTCAACGACAGCGCGATGTCGATATCCATGCTCACCTCCCTCGCGTCACGGCGGCGCGTTCAACTTGATGCCGACGGTGTCCCACCCCGCGTGGTTGAGCGCGCAGCGCCCGCAAAAATCTTCGTCGCAGCGCTGATACCCCATGATGCAGAGGTCGTTGTAGTCGTGATCGTCATGAACGTCGTGCCCCCCTCCTTTCCCGTGAAAATCTGCGTCGTTCGGCGGGTCGGTGTACTGGTGAGCGCCGTAGTGGACGTGCCCTGTCTCGTGGAGGGTGTTCGCGTTAACGCTGTAGGGCCCGCCGATCACGCGGTTCGTGTAAAACACTTCCCCGAAGACAACGTAACAGCCGCGCATCGGCGTCGCGATCCCGCTGATGCCCCACGGTGCGTCGCTTCGCTGCTCCTCGTGATCGGCGAACGGCGACGCGAGCGCGGGCGCTTGAATGATGGTGACGCCGCCGGGCGCCTCCCGCGCGAAATAATCCATCACGTAGCTCAGCATCGAGGTCTGGAGGACTTCCCAATCGCGCCACAGCCAGAGCTGCCTCGGCGCACGCGCGATCGGGTGCCCGTCAACGAGAGGGCGCGCCGAAGCGCGGTACTCGGCCTCGGTTCGAAAGGGGATGAACCCCGTGGTGGGGCGCCGGTTCGGGATCTTGAGCTTGTTGTCGGCAGGCGGGTTCAGCCCCGCAGGGTTGGGGGGCGGGTCCGGGACACCGGGGTTCGCGGCCATGAGGGCGGCCTTGTTGTGGTTCCAAATCGCGATCCAGCCGTTGACGCCAAACAGCCTCGCGACGTCCGCGAGGGTCTGCCCGGCGGTGAGCTCGTGCTCGTTCGTCGCGAAGAGCGCCTCATAATCATACCGGGCCGCCACTCCGGGGTTCAGCGCCTGGAAGAGCTTTTGCCATCCATCACGGATCGCCGCGCGCCAGCCGTCCTCCGTGATGTCCACCGGCATGAGCGCGCCCGCGTCGAACAAGACCTTGATGAACGACTTTTTGTACTCGTCCGCCACCGTATTCGCCAGATCGATGTTTTGCAGATCCCCGAAGCACCGAATCTTGGCCGTCCGGTTGATCGCCGCCCTGACGGTGTCCGGGAAGACCGGGGCGGCCGGCAAACGCCCACCCACCCACGCGTCGCGGTACGCCTCGTGGAGGGCCTTGATGTCGGCCTCGATCGCTTCGAGCTGCGCGCGCGTGGCGCCCGCCGTCACCGCGTTTTGAATCGTCGTGATCAATACGTTCTGGAGGGGGAGCAACCCCCTGAGCGTCAGGTGATGCGCGCGCACCTCCGCGATCGCCGCGTCGATCTGCCGGCGCAGCTCCGCGAGCTTGACCTCGGGGTAAGGCCAGCGAAGAACTTGGTGAAAGCGCATCACGCGCCAAACAATGAACGTCCCGGTCTCGACGCTCGCGACCTCGTTGTTGCCGACATAAGCCTTGAAGCGAAGGCGATAGCGATCTCCGCCGATCCACGAGGGCATGAGGATGAACGCGGCCCTCCCGTCTTTGTTGGTGTCCGCCTCCACCGTGTGATCGGCGGCCGAGGCGCGCGCAGCCGTATAATGCTCCTGCGGCGCGCCGCGACCGGGAGGGACGTTGGTCCGATCGTGAAAGCCGGCGATGGTGTCCTTCACCAAGAGGACGTGGGTCAATCGATCAGCGAAGCCGCCTCGCACGTCGTTTTGCCTCTTGCCGCCGAGGGACGAATCGACGTTTAGGCCCAAAGGACCTGCCTTGACCGCGTTGCTCCCCAACACATAAATCGACGGAGGAGCGGGGACGATGGGGCCCGGGTTAGGCCTGTTGGGCGGGATGGCGGGGAGCTGCGCCGGGGGCGTGCGGCGCAGCGCAGGAGGCATGTTGACAGCAGGTGTGTTCGCAGCGGTGACAGGATCCACCAGCTCCATCGTGATCTTCTCGGCGACCACGGGTTTGCCGTTATCGCTCAACGTGGCGAGGATCGGGATGAGGCCGAGCGAGGGGTTGCTCTCCCAAACGTGCGTCTCTTGCAGGTAGCGCGGAGACTTGTGCGGCCCCGCCGCCGGCGCCGCGAGCGGACGGCCAAGGACGTTGCGGCGGTTGTCGGCCGGGGTCAGGCAATAACCGCCGGGCCACACGATCTCTGCGAACCCTCCCAAATTCCCTGCGGTAGGCGGCGCCGGTGGGGCGCCCGGCACGATGATGTCCCGCCTCGTTTGCTCCTCGAGCTCGGTCACGAGCTCATCCACGGTCTTCGCCGCGCCGCCGTTGTTGCGCTGGAATTGCTCCCACGCCCGCTTCACGACATCGTTGAGCGCGTCCACGGCTCGCACCACGGCAAGGAGCGCGCCCGCGGGCGCGACCGCGGGCAGGGTGAGCGGCTCGTACAGATAGCCAAGCGCCTGAAGCCGCCGTCTGACCCCCTCGTGGAGCCAAGGGTTCACGAGGCCCGAAGGGATGTGCGGGAACACCTCGTTGGCGTCGAGGATCGAGACCGTGAGGGAGTACACAGGCGCATTGCGGGCTCGGCGCTGGCCCCCCGATTGGCCTCCTCGACCTGCGCCGTTGGCAACCCCGGAGTGCGCCATCTCAGCCCCCTGCGTTCTTGTTGTTGTGAAACATCATATCTCCGAGGCGCGCCGCGTTCCGACCCTCGAACTTCACGTCGAACGAGTAGCTGTAAAACTCCGCAGGCCCCTTGATCGTGCCGCTCACCACGCCGCCTCCGACGCCGGGCTCGTCGCCGTACGTCCCGGAGTATTGCGCGCCTTTGACCATGGGCATGCTGCCGTCGGTGCGGACGGTCGCCGGGCCTTTGGTGGTGTCTTGAGAGAGCCCGACGTTGGGATACGGGATCGGCACCGGCCCAACGGGGGTGGGCGTCAACGCGACGTCGGGAAAGACCACGTTCGATCCGCCGCTCGTCTCGTGAACGACCCCTCTACCATTGGCAAATACGGTGGGCATCCCCTCTCCTCCTCTCGATCATGTGATGAGCGCCGCGCCGCGCGGCGCGCCCTCGGACGAGCACCAAACGAGGCACGGCGACCTGCGATAACCACGCGCGACACCGATGGTCGCGAGCCCGATGAGCAACGGCCCGAGCGCGGCGCCCGGGTCCCCGACCGCATCGACGGGGTGCTCGACGCGAAAGCGATCGGCGAACGAAGCCTTTGCGCGGATCGAGGCGACCCCCCACTCCTTGCCTGACAGATAATCTCCCGTGAGCCCCGCATAAACCGTCTTCGCGCGGGCGCCCGGGACCTTCGCGAACACATCACGAATCGCCGCCGAGAGCCCGTCGCCCAGGAACGGAGCCGCGCTCCCCACGTGCCCGGGCTCCTCTGCGATCGACGCGGCCGCGATCACCGCCGGCTCGGAGCGTCCTTTGGCGCTCGCCGTCCCAACCGCGCTGAGCACGAGGAACGCGGCGCCCTCTCCCGCGATGATCCCTTCCATGTTGGTCGAGGTCTTCAAGCGCTCGGTCTCTTCGAGCCGATCGAGCAGCGCGTCTTCGGCGTGGCTGTCCACGCCGCCCACGATCACGCGCTTCGCCTCACCCGCGTCGATCCTGCGGAGCGCCTCGCGGAGCGCGATCATCCCGGCGGCGCGACCGCTCGGGAACGCGGCGCTCGACGCGCGCTCGACGCGCGCGCCGGAGCGCTTCGCGATCGCGTCGAGGAGCGCGGCGCCGTCCACCACCGCGACGAACCGCTGATCGTCGGGCGTGCCGAGGAGCAGCGTGACGGGCTCGTCGCTCGGATCGGCTTCCATCACCTCGCCGAGCGCCGACGCGCCGAGCGCGATCAGCCGTTCGAACCGCGGTCCTTTGACGGAAGGGACGAGCCCCATCGGGATCTTGTGGCCTCGGCGATCGCGGTGCGAAGAGAGGCGAACGCCCGAGATCCCCGCGCGGATCGCGGCCGCCGACGCGGGCGCCGAGAGGCCGACGGGCGTCACCATCCCGATCGCGGTGATCTCCGCGCTCATGATCGCCTCCCTCCGAGCGTGAGATCCACGAGCGCGACGGCGATCTCCTCCGCCGCGAGCGCGCGCTTGTCGCAGCGGAGCCCGCCGCGAAACGTCAACGAGAGCGCGCGATCGTTCGGCTCGATCAGCACGGTCTCGAGCGCGAGCGGCACCGCCTCGACGGTGCGCGCGAAGGCGACGCTCACGTCGAACACGCACGAAGGCAGCGCGAAACGCAGGAGCCCGTCGGGCGACGCGTTCACGATCTCGACGGGCTCGCCGCCGCGGAGATACCCGTCCGAGACGAGGCCGGGCGAGGCCATGGCGAGGAAGCGAGGATCGAAATCGGCTGGTAAATAAGGCGCTCGCTCGCGCGCCCACGCGCCGTCGTACGTGCCGGCGCGCGACCGCCGCGGCTCCCACGAGGCGGCGACGAAGCCCGCGCACACAGGCGCAGGACGGTCCTCCGGCCGCGCGATGAGCTGCGCCGGATCTTCGAGGTTCGGCAGGCGCTTGCCCTCGATCGCGCTCCGCGGAGAGAGCCCGACGCCGACGGGGTTTCGCGGCTCGACGAGCGGCTCACCGCCCGTCGCGCACACGCCGCCGAACGCGCGCTCGTACACGAGCGGCATGCGCGAGAACGGCTCGGGCTTCGAGATCTTCGGCGCGACGACGCCGCCTTGCCACACGCGATCGCCGATGACGTACATCGCCTTCTGCACGGGGCCGACGCGCACGCCGACGGGCAGCTCGGTCACGAGCTTGCCGCCCGGCGACCACGCTTCGCCCACGAGGACGACATCGGTCGAAGGCTTCTGCGTGTGCACCTCGGACGCGTAACGAAGGCTCGATCGCCCGGGCTCTCCCCACGCTTGATCCGTCTTTTGCACGGGCCTTTGAAGCTCGGCGACGCTCGGCGATCCGCCTTGGATCGAGAACGTTGCTTTGACCACCACGAACAGCGTGTCGACGCCTTCGGGGTCGGGCAGGAGCAACGTCTCTGCGACGAACGGGGTGGTGTTGACGAGCTGGAGCATGCTCACTCCACCCCCAAGAGGGCGGCCTGCCGGGGCGCGGGCGCGCGCACCTCGAAGAGCGATTTACCCTTGTTTTGAAGGGCGATCTCGAACGCGACGCAGGTGCGTTGGCGCTGCGATCCGAGGCGGAGGGCGCGCGCGAGCGACGCGTCCGAGACCGGCGCGCCGAGCACGTGCCGGACCCCGTCGGGCATGCGGCCGCGCCACGCCGACCACGCGCGATCGACCGCGCGCGCGTCGGGCCACGGGAGAAGATCGTCGCGATCCATCGCCACGTCGGCGTCGTTGGGATCGTCGCTCGGGCCGCTGCGAAAGCCGGACGGCGCGTCGCCGCGGAGGCGATCCCTGCGGAGCTCCGCGCCCGTGATCGCCGAGAACGCAGCGCCCGCGGCGCGCGCGAGCGAGGGCGCGTCCATCATCGCGATCACCTGCGGAACGAGCGCCGGATCTCCGAGCGCGGCGGCGCCCGCGAGCGCGACGCGACGGAGCGGCGCGCGATCGAAGAGCGACCTCAGCCACGCGAGCGACGATCGCGGATCGCCCGCGATCACCGCGGCGGCGCACGCTCGATCCGCGTGCGTCGATCGCTCCTCGGCGACGGCGCGGAGCGCCTCCGCGGCCGCGCTGTCCCCGAAGAGCGCCGCCGACCACGCCGCCGCGAAGCGGCACGCGGGATCGTGATCGCGCATCGCCGCGCGCAGATCGGCGAGGAGCTCGACCTTGCCGAGCTCGCCCACGGCCTCCAGCGCGCGCGCGCGGAGCGCGGGATCATCGTCCACGACGGCGTCGTGGAGCGGCGGCCCAGGATCGCGGCGATGCGCGGCGGAGGCCGCGATCCCCACGCCGCGGAGCGCGGCCACGTTGGCCCGAACGAGCAGCGGGCGCACGAAGGGCTCCGCGCTCTCGCGCGCAGCCCACCCGAGCGCGGAGACCACGCCGCGCGCGAGCGGAGGCTCGGACGCGACGACGTCGAGCGCCTCCGCGAAGCCGCGAAAATCACGCCGCTCGACGGCGATCGCCGACGCGGCGAACACCTCCCCGGCGCGCGCGCGATCGAGCGCGCGCAGACAGAGATCCCACGCGACGTCCCCGCCGATCCGAAGCCCGTCGAGGTGCGCCTCGACGCGCTCGTCGACGGCCGCGAGGGCGTCGAAATCGTGGCTCGGCGCGCGCGCCGCGGCGTCGCGCTGGGTCCACAAAAACGCGGCGTCGCGCGCGTGTTGATCGAGGATCGCGGGGAGGGCTGGGCGAGCCATGGGACGTCGCGCGCTCAGTTCATGTTGATGGCGGCGGCGCGCAGGTTGACCGGCCCCGACGCGTCGACGTTCACGACTCCATCCGACTTCACGTCGACCTTCTCGCCCTCGACGAGCACGGGCCCCGCGCTGTGGATGGTGATGTCTTTGCCGGCGATGACGATGTCGCCGTTCTTCTGGACCGTGATCGAGCCCTCGCCGCACCGGAGCACGAGGCGCTCGCCGACGACCATCGAAGCCTTCTTTTCGACCTTGGTCTCGACGTTGCCGCCGACCGAGGTGATCTGATCTTCGCTCACGAGCGTGGACGACGACCTATCGACCGTGACCGCGCGGCTGCCGAGGACGTGCTCGTCGCTCGCGCCCATCACGACCTCGGAGCGGTCGTGGCCGACCTGGAGGCGCATGTCGTGGCCGATCGACTCGTTCTGATCGCCGCCGACCTTGATCTGCCGGTTCTCTTTGATCGTCTCGGCCATGCCCCTGCCGACGTCGAGCCTCGCGTCGCGCGCGACGGCCTCGCTCCGGTCGCGGCCCACCTTGCTCGTTTGATCGTTGCCCACCACCGCGCGCTCGTCGTGCCCAATCGATCGCGATCGATCGTGGCCTACCTGGAGCGACTCGTCGTGACCGACGCTCTGGGTCTTGTCGTGGTTGACGTGGATGTCCCAGTTCTTCTCGGCGTGGAGATAGACCTGCTCCTCGCCCCGTTTGTCCTCGAAGCGAAGCTCGTTCGAGCCCTGCCCGTCCGGCGTCGATCGCGACTTGAGCGTGCTCTTGCTCTTCTCGGCGGGCAGCGTGTAGGGCGGCACGTTCACGCCGTGATAGACGCGTCCGGTGATGATGGGCCTGTCGGGATCGCCTTCGAGGAACTCGACGATGACCTCGTGGCCGACGCGCGGGATGTACATCGCTCCCCACGCGCCTCCCGCCCAACCTTGGCTCACCCGGATCCAACACGAGCTCTTCTCGTCGCGCTTGCCGCGCCGATCCCAATGAAACTGCACCTTCACCCGGCCGTGCTCGTCGGTGAAGATCTCCTCTTTGCTCGGCCCCACGACGATCGCGGTTTGAGGCCCCATGACGACAGGGATCTTCGAAGCCGCCGCGGGCCTGTACGACGCGCCGTCGGGCGAGCATTCGAAGGTGTTCGAATAGCTCTCTGTCTTGATCCGTGGCCCCTCTCCCATGAGCGGCTGCGCACCGCGATGCTTAACCGAGGTGAGGAGATAACGCTTGTTGAGAGCGTCGTTGGGGTGGTTGATGAGCGTGAACGCAAAGCCCGGCGACATGCTCGCGCAGGTGCCCTCCCCGACCCCGACACGCTGCCTCGTTTGCGCCTGATCCAAGCGAATCGCCGCGAGCTCCGCGCCGGCGCGCGGATCTTGAAAGGAGCCCGGGTAATCGTACACCTCCAGGTCGGGATCGTCTCCCCGCGCGCCTTCGAGGAGGAGACCGGGGCGCTTGAAATCATAATCGCGCAACGTGACCTTGCCCGGGCTGACCTCCTCGCCGTAACGAAAGCGCGTCACGTGCTCCGCGCCGGTGAGCCCTTGCTCGGACGAATATCGGAGGCGGAAGAAGCCTGGGACGTCCCTGCGCGCAAACGAGGAGTCGCTGAGGACGAGCACGTGATCGGCGGCGCTGTGCTCGAAGGACCAGATCATCCCCTCTTGATCCATGAGGCGCCGGACGAACTCGAGATCGCTCTCGCGATATTGCACGCAATACTCCCGCGCCGCGTAAGCGCGGCTGAGCGAGAGCCGATAGCCGCTCTTCGGGATCCCGGCGCCGTCGAGCACCTGCTCGATGATCTGAGGGACGGTGAGGGCCTGGAAGATCCGCATGTCGACGCGGTGGCGGAGCCGCGCGATCCGCGGCACGAGGATCGCGCGGTAGACGATGCCTTGACCCCCTTCGTCGCTCTCCTCGAATCGCGTGATCTCGCCGTGAACGAAGCGCGGCGAGCCCTCGATCGCGATGGTGAGGCACGCCGAGGCGCCGACGACGTCCGCAAACGAGACCGTGCGATCGCGCGAGATGAGGTGGATCTCGAACTGGAAGAGCTCGGACAGCGCCTCGGTCCCCACGAGCTGCACGACGTCGAGCGCTTGAGACACCTTGTCGATCTCGAACGTGAAGTGAACGGCCATGACGAAGCTCCCATCGCGCGACGGTCAAAAGAGGAGGCGCCAGCATAGAAGCTCGTGAGCGGCCCGTGAGCCCAATTCGCCGGCGGCATAATGATTCCGTCCGCTACGGATCCACGTTGTATCGAGAGCGAGTGTCGAGGTCTCTGCCCCTCTCCACAACGCCCCTTCAACGCTTGCGGGGGCGCGGGATCTGGTGCTCGTCGAGGCGATTGACCAACGTGCGGAGCGAGATCCCGAGCTCCTCCGCGGCGCGCGTCTGGTTGCCCGAGCAACGGGCGAGCGCGTCGAGGATCTTCTTCTTTTCGAGGGCCTTCAGGTCTTGATGGAGCTGCTCTTCACGGCGCTCCTCGGGCGCGCGCGACGGGCTCGCGGGAGCTGCCTTGTTCGAGGTGATCGTGGTGGGGAGATCCTCGGGTGAGATGGCGTCTCCCTCACAGAGCACCACGGCCCGATCCATGACGTTTCGGAGCTCACGCACGTTGCCCGGCCACGGATATCGCCTCAAGAGGTCGAGGGTGGACGGCGGCAACAACGGCGCTTTGGCGTGGCCGAGCTCACGCGCGGCGAGCGCCGCAAAGCGCTCTGCGAGAGGCGCGATGTCGAGCGGGCGCTCGCGCAGCGGAGGGATGGTGAGCGAGATCCCGTTGAGCCGAAAGAACAGATCGCGACGGAACGCGCCCCGCTCCACGTCCGCCTCCAGATCACGATTGGTCGCCGAGACGATGCGGATATCGACCTTCCGCGCGGCGCGGCCGCCCACGCGCGTCACCGTGCGATCTTCGAGCACGCGGAGGAGCTTCGCCTGGATTTCGAGGGGCAGCTCGCCGACCTCGTCGAGGAACACCGTGCCTCCGTCCGCGGCTTCGAATAGGCCCTCACGCGCTTGCACGGCGCCCGTAAACGCACCTCGCTCGTGTCCAAAGAGCTCTCCTTCGAGGAGCGATGGAGCGAGCGCCGCGCAGTTGATCGCCAAGAAGGGGCCTGTGGCGCGGGGCGACGAGCCGTGGATGGCGCGCGCCAAGATCTCTTTGCCGACCCCGGTCTCGCCGAGGATGAGCGCGCTGAAAGGGCTCTTCGCGACGCGCGCGGCCCTCTCGTAGACCGATCGGAGGGCGGGGTCCTCCGCGATCAGCTCCGCGCTGCCCGCGAGCGGACGATCGGCGCTGCGCACCACGATGGCGACGAAGCCGAGGCTCACCCGCTCGCCCACGGCGATGTCCTGGGGCGCGCCCGCGACGCGGCGGAGCGGCTGCGTGCGCGCGGTGTCGGCGCTCGCGTCGCGGTCGCGCACGAACGTGCCGTTGGCGCTGCCCAGGTCTTCGATCGAGAGCGGCGGCCCGAGGTGGAGGCGCGCGTGGCGGCGCGAGATCGCGTGGCTGTCGATGCGCACGTCGCAGTCGGGGGCGCGACCGAGGATCACCGCGCCGCTCTTGGGCAGCGGGAGGACCTCGGCGGTGTCCCCCGCGATCACGAGCAGCTCCAACGCAGCCTTGGGATCGCGCGGCACGGAGCCACTATACCGTCAACGAAGGCCGGCGATCAGGCGGCGCATCTCTTCGACGGCAGGCACCGTCTCGTCGGCGACGGACCACGCGTCGATGACACGCTGCGCTTCGGTCCGCGCGCGGCTCTTGTCCCCGCGCGCGAGCGCTCGCCGCGCCGCGCGCACGTGCGCGATCGTCGCGCCGTTCAGCTCGGCCGCGCGCGCCCCGAGCATCGCGTCGATCCGCCCTGCGAGCTCGACGTCCCCCGCGCGATCGAACGCCGTCGCCATCGCGTCGGGCAGCGCCTCGGCGAACATCCCGGGCTCGCGCATGAGCGGCCGCCACGCCGCCGCGGCGCCCGCGAGGTTGCCCTGCGCATAGCGCTCCGCGCCCTCGGTGAAGGCCTGCGTCGAGGGGAGGATCCCGCCCGAGAGACGATCGCGAAGCGCGCGCAGCCGCGCGAAACAACGGCGCGACGTGGGCCTCGTCGCGAGCGCGCAGATCGCGGCGAGGCGCATCGGCACCGAGAGGTAGACGCCGTCGAGCGGCGGCGGATCGGGGTCGAGGAAGCGCTCGACGACGAGGTCCGCGAGCGCGGGCGCGCGATCCAAAATCAACGCGATTTCGAGCGCGCGCCACGCGATCTCGATGCGCTGCACGCGCACCCACCCCGCGTCGCTCGCGCTCACCACGAGCGCGCGCCGGGCGCGTTCGAGCGCGGCGCCGAAGCGCGCCTCGCTCGCGTCCATGCGGACCAAGATGAGCTCGCTCTCGACGCGATGAACGGGCTGCCCGCCTGCGACGAGCGCGAGCGCGACCGCGCGCGCCTCCTCGCGCGCGCCGCGTTCGAGCAGCTTGCTCACGAGCACGTCGGCGACCGCCGCGTCGAACGGCGTGAGCGTGTAGGCCCGCCGCGCCGCGCGGAGCTGGACGTCGCGATCGCCGCGCGGCGAAGCGGCCTGCATCATCCACCCGTTTCCATCCCAAGGCACCCACGCCTGCATCGCGCGCACGGTGCCCTCCGCGCTCGCGGTGTCGGTGGTCACGGCGACGAGCTGGCTCCACGGGCTGCAGAAGTGACCATCCGGGTTCTTGGGATCGCTCTGCACCGCGCGGAGCGCGGTCTCGTACGCGCGTCGCGCGTCGGACGCTTGCAACAGGCACGACTCGGTCGCGGCGAGGAGCGATCGGCCGTAGCCCGATCGCTCGCGATCGAAGGCCGCGCGGAGGGCCTCGATCGCCTTGGGATCATCGCGTCGGTTCACCATGTGCTCGACGCGCGCGCGCGCCGCGAGCGCGCCCGGCGACGAGGGATCGGGGAGCAGCGCGGCGTCGACCGGCGCGGGCAGGCCCAGCGTGTAGGCGCAGAGCCATCGCGCGAACGGCGCGAGATCAGGCAGGGACGCGCGCGCGGCCTCCACCCTCGCGCACTCGTCCGGCAGGCTGCCCGCGTTGTGCGCGATCGCGAGCGTGAGGTCCACGAGCGCGAGCGCGCCGCCGACGTCCCGCGCGCGCGACCACTCGGCGATCGAAGGATCGAGCGACGCCGCGCGGGGCAGCGCCCCTGCCTCCACGATCGGATCCATCGCCCTGCGCACCGCCTCGTAGAGCCCGCGCCCCTCGCCTGCGCCGCGCGCGAGCGCCTCGCCCGACGCGCGACGAAGCGCGATCGCGACGTAAAATCCAGCCGATCGCTTGCTCACCTCCCCGTCCACGTACGCGCCCGCGCGCAGCTTCGCGGCGTCGATCGAGCGCGCGCGCGCGTCGGGCGCGGCGAAGGGATCGAGCGGGAAGCCGTCGATGGGCAGCTTGGGCAAGCCGATGAGCTCGGCGGGGACCAGCGTGCGATCGCTCCTTCCCCCGAGGATCACGCGCGCGCGCTCGCACGCGGTCGAAGCCGCGGCGGCGCCGAGCCAACCCGAGGGCTCGTCGACGCCCGACGCCTTGAAGATCGGGCACGCGATCACCGCGTCGGGCACCGCGAGCGGAGAGACAGGCGGCGCGGGCGCGGGAGGCGGCGGCGATCGGAGCCCGCGCCACGCGATCGCGCTCGTCGTGATCGCGACCACCGCGAGCGCGATCGCGGCCGTCGTCTTGGCGCCGCGCCCGCGCGGTGACGCGCGCCTCGCAGGGACGCTCGGCGGGAGCGTCTCCGCGAGCTTCAGCGTGGGACCGGGCTCGATCGGGCGGCCCGCGAACGCGGAGCCGCGACCCACGTCGATCGCGATCGGGTGATCGTCGGCCTCGGATCGCTCGCTCACGTGCGCGGGCGCGCCGAAGCTCGGCGCCTCGACGTCGGTCCACTTCGCGAGCACGTCCATCGCTTCGTGGAGGCTCGAAGGCCTCTGCGCGCGCTCGCGGGTCATCATGCGACCGACGAGATCGAGGACGTCCTCCGGCAGATCGGGCACGAGCGACGCGAGCGGCGGGAAGGGCCGCGCGAGCACGTTCTTGAAGACCTGGCCGACGTTTTGGCCCGCGGTCGGCAGCACGCCCGAGAGGGCTTGGTAGATCACGATCCCGAGCGCCCACACGTCCGCGCGACCGTCGATGTCGCGCTCTCCGAACACCTGCTCGGGCGCCATGTACGCGGGCGTTCCGATGAGCGAGCTCGTGGTGAGGCCGGACGATCGCGCGGTCTCCTCGTCGAGCGCGAGCAGCTTGGCGATCCCGAAGTCGAGGACCTTCACCGTGACGGCGCCGCCCTCCCCGCGCGCGAGCAGCACGTTCTCGGGCTTCAAATCGCGGTGGATCACGCCGAGCGCGTGCGCCGCGCCGACCGCCGAGACCACCTGCACGAAGATCGTCGCGACGTCCGCGAGGCTCATCTGCCGTTCACGACGGAGCCTCGCCGCGAGAGGCTCGCCGTGGAGCAGCTCCATCACGATGACGGGGGAGCCGTCCTCGTGCGCGATGACCTCATCGATCGCGACCACGTTGGGGTGGTGAACGAGCGACGCCGCGTGCGCCTCGCGGAGCACGCGGCGCCGCGTCTCGGGGTCTGCCGAAGCGTGCTTGACCAGCTTGAGCGCGACCGGGCGGCCCGTCTCCACGTGCTCCGCGGCCCAGACGAGCCCCATGCCCCCTTCGCCAAGCGGCCGATCGAGGCGGTATCTCCCCCCGATGATCATCCCAGGGCTGAGATCGGCCGCCATGAGCGGCTCATACGCTATCCGGGCTTCGCCGGGGCGACAAGCGTACGCGCGGTGCGGCGGAGTTGGGGGCGAAGGGGGGTTATGCGAAGAGGCTTATTTTTGCGGGGGCACGAACGGGGGTTTGCCGATCTCGCTCCCTTTGCACGCGGGGTCGTTCGAGAGGTCACACGGGTGATTGAGGTACACCGTGATGGGCAGCGGCCAAGCCGGCGCGCGATCGTCGCCTTTGCAGAGGCGATAGCTGCCTCCGGCGCCCCTCCCATCCCTGCAGCGCGCGTCCGGCTCGGAGAGACAAGCGAGGGGCTGGTTGCCGAAGCACTCGCTCGACTCGGGATCGGCGCAGAGCCGGTCGGCGAGGTGCGCGAGCGGCCTGCTCCAAACGTCGCTGTAGCAGGCGAAGAGCTCACCGCTCAACATCGTCGTTTTGCCTTGGATCGGCGGTTCACATTGGTTGCGGCCCGCCACGGCGGCCGGGGGGAACACGTTGCCGTAAAAACCACCTTCGCGGTACGTGAACACCTCGGCCTCGGGCGCGGGGTAAGAGCCCTTGTCGGCCTTCACCGCGGTAGGCAAGGGAGATGGGATCGTGCGCTCGCTCGGCTTGCACGGCGCGCTCATCACGCTGTAATACCCCCATCTCGGCCTGTCGGCGTGGAGGTCCGTGCCCGGGGCGGCGGGCCCGTTGTTGGGGCACGTGAACGACACGCTCGCCTTCTCGCCCTTGCCGCACGCCGTCTCGGGCTCGATGGGCGGGATGATGCCCGCGTAATAGGGTGCTTTGGGCCCGGCGCCGCAGCCGTAAAGGCCCTTGCACACACGGAGCCTCCCGGGCCGTTCGGCGGTGAGCTTCACGGTCTCTCCCGCCTCGCAGCGACCGACGTAGAGCGGGGTGTACCCGCAGTCTTTGTCGATGTCGGGAGCGAGGTCGTCCTTGCGGCACGGCGCGAAGGCCGCGATGGGCGTGCCGCGATGCTCCCGATACGATGTCTCGACAGGGACCTTGTCGTGGAGCGGGAACAGGCAGCTCGGCTCGCCGCGCACGCTCAAGATAACCCTCCTTCCGAGGGCGTTGGTGCGCGCGAGCAGGCACGATGAGACCAGCTCCAAGCACTGCGGCGTAGGCGGCCCGGCGCTCCACTCGCCCGCTGGGGAGCCCTTGCCGCAGAGGCCCATCTCACCCTTCCAAGGCGGCATGAGCTTCGCGTCGCCGTACGGGAGGCGCGCCGTGTCCACGGTGGCATTGACCTGCGACGCGGGGTCGAGCGCGCACGAGGCGATGTACGCCATGAGCGCTTTGGCGTTGTCGTCCGCGAGGAGCGCCTCGTGCCCCCGAAAGGTCCCCTCATCGAGCTTGGTGCGGCTCAGGTGGGTGAGGAGCGCGTGGTGGCCTCGCAGCGAATCGGCGCTGAGCGCGTTGTGCGGCATGTCGTTGTGCGGCATGTCGTTGTGCGGCATGTCGTTGTGCGCGAGGTAGCTCACACGCGTCTTGCACTCCCTCTCGACGTCCCCTGCGATGGGAGGAGGCGTGTACGGCTCGGCGGTGCACGAAGCGCTCGGCTTGGGGCCGTCGAGCGTGACGTCGATCGCTCCGCTGCACCCCGGCGCGGAAGCGATGAAGAGCCACGCCGCAACCTTCGACCATCGAGAGCCCATGAGTCCTCCTCTGCTCGTCCGAGCACGAGAGCCGCGCCGATGACATCACATCTTTGCGGATCAAGCGATTCGAATGACCGGCGGGGTGATGAGCAACCCCTGTGCCTCGGCGCGCCGGCCCCCGCCCCCACACAAGAGCGCGCGACACACAACACCGTTGCGTGAATCGTGCATCACGTTGCGCGATCTCGGCAGCGGCGTGCGCGATCGCGGGCTCGGCGGGGGTGCAACACGCATGCAACGTGCAACGCCCATGAGCGCCGCGCGCTGCGCGAACCCCCGCGATCGCCGGCTCCGGCTCGCCGCGTCCGGCGTTTGGCGTGTCCATTGCTAACCAGCGTGAGCAACAACGATCGGCGCGCCGTAAAGGCCGCTGTGATCCACCCCATCTCGGAAGGTCAGGAGTTGATCCCATGCCCGATCTCAAGGCCCGTGTTTTGTTCAAGAAGCCCGATTTTATCAAGGTCCCTCCTCCGCCCGTCGACAGCAAAGACGCGCTCTTCATCGTGGTCAAGTTCCACGAGGGGACCAAGCTCAAGCTCACCGACGGCAAGCTCGAGCTCCCGGTCGAGAAGCGCTCGCAGCGTGACACCGACATGCTGAAGCGCCTCAAGCTCGATGAGCCCCTCATCGCGGAGCAGCACAAGAAGCTCCGCGCGAGCCTCGACGCGCCGCGCGTGCAGGTCGAGAGGCTCTTTCAGCGCTCCGAGGACGCGCTCGCCAAGGACCACATCGAGGCCGAGGCGATGAGCAAGGAGGAGCACGCGGACCCGAACCTCTATTATTATGTCTCGATCCGCAAGGGCTCACCCGCGCAGGTCGAGCAGCTCGTCAACGATCTCAACGCATCTCCCTTGGTCGAGACGGCGTACATCCAGCCGAAGGCGTTCCCACCTTGGTTCGACATCGCGCCTGTGACACCGAATCTTGGCCTCTCGACGCCTCAAGGCCATCTCAACCCTGCGTCCGCAGGGGGCATCGACGCGCGCTACGCGTGGACGTTCGACGGCGGCAAAGGCCAAGGCGTGCGGATCATCGACGTAGAGTGGGGCTGGCACCTCGACCACGAGGACCTCCCGCGCGACTACTTCTTCAACGGCTCCGGTCTCAACATCGGAGAGATGGAGCACGGCACCGCGGTGCTCGGCGTGGTCGGCGCGGTCGAGAATCAATATGGCCTCACGGGCATCGCGCCGCGCGCCGAGCTCGGCGTGGCCACCGTGTTTCGCCTGAGCTTCACGCCCGTCGCGTGGGCGATCGACGAGGCGGCGTCCCACCTCCGCGCGGGCGACATCATCATCATCGAGCAGCACGCTCACGGCCCCTCGACCGGCCTCCCGCCCGACGACGGGAACCCGTCGCAATGGGAGTTCGTGTGCATGGAGTATTGGCAGGCCGAGTTCGACGCCATCCGGCGCGCGTCGGCCCGCGGGATCATCGTGGTGGAGGCCGGCGGCAACGGCGGTATGGACCTCGACTCCCCTCTTTACGAAGGGCGCTTCAACCGCTCTATCCGCGACTCGGGCGCCATCCTCGTGGGCGCCGGCACGTCCAACGGCCGCGCCGCACACCGCTGGTCCAACTATGGCAGCCGCGTCGACGTGCAGGGCTGGGGCGACAGCGTCGTGACGCTCGGTTATGGCAACCTCGCGCGGGTCAACGGGGACGACACGCGCCAATGGTACACGAGCTCCTTCTCGGGCACGTCGAGCGCGTCTCCCATCGTCGCCGGCGCGATCGCGTGTATCCAAGGCGCGCTCAAGGCGTTGGGCCGCCCGGTGCTCAGCCCTCGACAGATGCGTGACGTGCTCGTCGAGACAGGGTCGGCCCAAGCGCCCGGCCGCCACATCGGTCCTCTGCCGAACCTCCATGCGGCGTACGATCGGCTCGGGATCACGCACCCTCCGGCGACCGGCTGGCCGTCGCTCGGCGGGACGATCATCTCGCCTCCGACCGTCGCGCAGAACAGGGATGGTCGGCTCGAGGTCTTCGCGCTCGGCACCGACGAGCGCCTCTGGCACATCTGGCAGACCGCGCCGAGCAACGGTTGGTCTGCGTGGGCGCCCATCGGCGACGCGCGCTTCGCGGGCAAACCCGTCGTCGGTAGGAACAGCGATGGTCGTTTGGAGGTCTTCGTCCGCGGCACCGACGGCTATCTCTATCACGTCTGGCAAACGTCCCCGGGCGGCGGCTGGTCGGGCTGGGATCGCATGGGCGCCATCATCCAGGGTGATCCTGCGGTGGTGTCGAACCTCGATGGTCGATTGGAGGTCTTCGTGCGGGGCCTCGACAATCGGCTCTGGCGCAACTGGCAAATGTGGGCCGGCGGCAACTGGTTCATCGGCGGCTTCCAGGCCATGGGCGGCGGCATCACCGGATCTCCCGCCGCTGGCCGCAACGCGGATGGCAGGCTCGAGGTGTTCGTCCGCAACCTCGACAACGTCATCTATCACTCGTGGCAGACGTCGCCGGGCGGCGGCTGGGCCGGATGGGACAGCCTCTCGGGCGGGGTCGCCACCTCCGATCCGTCGGTGATCAACAACGCGGATGGTCGCATGGAGGTTTGTATCCGCGGCCTCGATGGAGCGTTTTGGCACATCTGGCAGACCATGCCCAGCGGCGGTTGGGCGGGCTGGACGCGGCGCGGCGGCGAGCTCGCCGAGGGCGCCGTGATCGCGCTCGCGAGCTCGAGCACCGGGCCTATCGAGGCGTACGCGCGCTTCCGCGACGGATCGATTCGCAGGCTCCAACAGGCGAGCGGCTGGGGAGCGTGGGAGTCGCTCGGAGGTGTGATGACGAGCGATCCGACCGTCGGGCGCAACTCCGATGGTCGTATGGAGGTCTTCGCGCGGGGCTCGTCGCGCGACCTCGCCCACCGCTGGCAGACGTCGCCCGGCGGCGGCTGGAACGGTTGATATCATGGCTCGCACCGCGCCTGTCCCGGACATCCCTCCTCTCCCCGGTATGTGCCCTTCCATCGCTGTCATGGCGGGAGGCGGCGACGCCGGGGGAGGCGGCGGCGCAGGCGCGGGCAGCGGCGATGGGCGCGGCGGCGCGGGCGCGGGCAGCGGCGGTGAGGGCGCCCAAAGCGATTCGAGGAGCGCGCCCGGCGCGCGTCACCCCGAGGCCGCCCGAGCCTCCCACCCGATCGACGTCGCGACCGGTCGCGCCTACACCTTTCCGGCCGTCGACGTCGAGCTCCCAGGCCCTCTGCCCCTCACCCTGGAGCGCCTTTACAGCTCATCGCTCCGTGATCGTGACATCGGGCTCGGCTACGGCTGGACACACACGCTCGGCTGGACCATCGAGGTCGGCCGGAGAGAGGTTATCGTCTGGACCGCGGAGGGGATCGCGATCGATCTCCCGCTGCCGCCCGCGGGCGGCGAGGCGCTCGGGCCGTTTGGTTGGCTCGTGCGCAACGCCGTGGATCGACTGGAGGTCGACGCGTGTGACGGCCTGCTCCGCACCTTCCTCTCCCGCGACGCGCTCGGGCGGCGCCACAGGCTCTCGTACGTCGAGGACAGGAGTCGCAATCGGATCACGATCACCTATGATGGTCCCCGCGTCTCGTCGGTGACCGACAGCGCGGGGCGCCTCCTCGGGCTGACCGCCGATACGAACGGTCGCGTCACCGCCATCGCCGCGAGGGACCCGCGCGGAGCAGAGGTGGTGCTCGCGCGCTACCTCTATGATCAACGTGGTGACCTCGTCGAGGCGGTCGACGCCGAGGGGTCCTCGCGGCGCTACACCTACGATGATCGCCACCTGCTCGTCGAGGAGGTCGATCGCGCCGGGCTCACGTTTCATTTCCTCTACGACGAGGAGGCGCGTTGTGTGGAGTCATGGGGGGATTACCCCGGTCGGGCCGATCCGAGCCTCGCGCCCGGGCTCCCCAAGCTCCTCGCGGACGGGGTGACGCGCGCGCGGGGCGTCCTCCACGCGAGGCTTCATTACTACTCCGAAGGGTACGTGGAGGTCGCGGACGCCTCGCAGGTGCGCCGGTTCTTCTCGAACCGACATGGCAAGATGGATAAGCGCGTCGAGGGCGCCGGCGTCACGAGCTGCGCGTACGACGACGGAGGTCATCTCATCCGATGGGTCGACCCGCTCGGAGCCGTGGTGTCTTACGAGCGCGACGCGCGCGGCCATATCACGAAGATCATCGATCCCCTCGGGCGGACGCGCTCGTTCACCCGCGATGCCCGAGGCCTCGTGATCGAAGAGATCGATCCAAACGGCGGTGAGACGACCACGCTCCGCGACACCCATGGTCGCCCCGTGGCGGTCACGAGCCCGGACGGGGCAACGCAGACATGGGAGTACGACGATCGCGGCCTCGTCACCAAAACCCTCCTCCCGAACGGCGCCTTCGTCACGATGGATTACGACGCACATGGCAACGCCGTCGCGCTCCACCTCCCCAACGGCGCGTCGTGGCGATGGTCCTATGACGGCTTCGGCCGCCGCACGGAGGAGATCGACCCGACCGGCGCCGTGACCCGTTATGGGTGGTCGCGCCGAGGAGAGGTCGTCACGACCACCGACGCGTTGGGCCGCGTGACGCGGACGACCTATGACGGCGAGGGGCGACCCGTCGAGGTTGCGGGCCCGGGCGGGGGGACGACGCGCGTCACGTGGGGAGGGTTTCATCGAATGTGCACATGCGTGGACCCCGCCGGCAACGCCCTCGTGATGAAATACAACCATGACGGCGATCCGGTGGAGATCCACAACGAGGTTGGGGAGGTTCACACGCTCGCTTATGACAGCTCGCGGCGGGTGATCCTGGAGCGGACGTTCGACGGTCGTAAAATCCGCTACGCGTATGACGCCGCGGGGAGGCTGCGGCGTCGGATCGATCACGGGCGGGGAGCGACGGAGTATGTCTATGACCCGGCGGGGCAACTCATCGAGCGGCGCTCCCCCGACGGAGACGCGGAGAGGTTCGAATACGACGGGCTCGGCGGGCTCACGTCGGTCACGTTCCCGCGCGGCGAGATCACGTTCGAGCGCGACGCGGCGGGCGCGGTCATCCGCGAGACACAGCGGCTCGGGGGCGACGTTCATGAGGTGAGGCGCGCGCTCGACGCGTCGGGCAAGCTCGTTTGCCGGAGCACGTCGCTCGGCCCCGTCGAGCGGATCGAGCGCGACGCGATGGGCGTGCGCGCGCGCACGTGGCTCGGCGCCGAGGAGCGCCTCATCGAGCATCGATGTGACGCGCTCGGGAGGGAGCTCGGGGTGCGTCTGCCGTCCTCCGCGCGCATCGAGAGCGGCCTCGACGCGCTCGGCCGGCTCACCGAGCGGCGCGTCGTGAGGGCGGGAGAGGGCCATGGCCGCGATCCGCGAGAGCCGATGTGGACGGGGCCCGAGAGGGGTTTGAGCACCCGCCTCGCGTATCAATATGACGTCGCCGGGGAGCTCGCGGGGGAGCTCGCGAGCGGGGGAGAGAGGACACGTTATGTGTATGACCCGCTGGGCCAAATCCTCGCGATGATCCCCGAGCGGGCGCGCGCGATCGCGTTTCGCCACGACCCCTCGGGCAACCTCTCGTTGGTCGGGGAGGAGCGGGAGCACGGGCCGGGCAATCGGCTCCTCCGCCGCGGGGACCACGCTTATCGCTGGGACGAGGACGGGCAGCTCGTCGAGCAGCGGAGCCCGGGGGGCGTCCAGCGATATCGCTGGAGCGCGGTCGGCCAATTGGCGTCGGTCGAGCGCGCGGACGGCGCGATCATCGAGCTCGATCACGATCCCCTCGATCGACGTTTGGCGAAGCGGGTCTATCGCGCGACCCCCCGCGGCCGCGAGCTCGTGAAGGAGACACGGTTCGTATGGGACGGCGACGTCCTCGTCCACGAGATCACCACGCTTCGAACGGGCGCCGCGGCGGTG
Source organism: uncultured Polyangiaceae bacterium (assembly GCA_964437785.1). Taxonomy (GTDB): domain Bacteria; phylum Myxococcota_A; class Polyangia; order Polyangiales; family Polyangiaceae; genus CAYTJL01. The sequence goes on along the minus strand of CAYTJL010000058.1, from coordinate 6,868 downwards.
ACCGAGGAGCGCACGTACCTCTTCGCCGAGGGAGGCTTCGCGCCCTTCGCGCACCGGACCACGCGCCGCGCGGGCTCGGGCGCGCAGGACACAGGGTGGCTCTTTTACGTCAACGACGTCGCCGGCGCCCCGCGATGGATCGTGTCGGAGGAGGGCGACGTCAAAGCCACCATCACGCTCACCCCGTTTCAACGCGCGGTCGTCGCGGGGCCGCCCGAGGCGGTGACGCCGATCCGCTATCAGGGCCAATACGAGGACATGGAGACGGGCCTCTCGTACAACCGCGCGCGCTACTACGACGCCGCCGCGGCGCGCTACATCAGCCCTGATCCCATGGGCCTCGCCGGGGGCGCGAACGCCTATCGGTACGGCAAAAACCCGCTTCGCTACATCGATCCTTATGGCGAGACCCTCATCAACATCACGGGGGATCGGCAGGACGCGCCCGATCGGAGCGGGTGGCTGGTGATGCAGACCCACGGCAACGAGCAGGGCGCGCGCACCTCGCCGGGGCGCGGGCTCGGCGCGGGGTTTTGCCGCGATCCGAGGGCGTTCGCGCAGTTCCTCCGCGACTCGGGTCATCAACCCGGACAGCCGGTGATCTTGGTGGCCTGTTACACGGGCGCGTCGGACAATGGGCAGGAGCCGTTTGCACAACGGCTCTCGCGCGAGCTCGGCGTGCCTGTTCGAGCCCCGAATGGGCATCTCGTCCCCAGCGCGCTGCCGTGGGGTCGAGACATCATTACACCTCACGGGGGCGAAGCCGGCAGCGGTCATTGGGTGGAGTTCCGGCCGGACGCGGCGCCGCGCGCGCTCAGCGCGCGCAACGCCGCTTGATGGCTCAATCGTCGCTCGGGCGGCGCCTCGACAAAATCTCGGCCCCGCGCCGGATCGAAGCGTCGATGAGCACACGCATCGACGGGTGATCGCGCAGGAGCTCCATCACCTCGGGCCACGCGGCGAGCACCCGATGGACCGTCTGCTCCGCCACGTCCGCGAGAGGCTCGTTGACACCGAGCTTCGCGGCCAAACGATCGAAGCAGTGCAACGTCACCTTGTCGAAGCGCTTGGTTCCGCAGAGCTTGAGGCCCAAATCTTCGGATGCTCCCGAGGGAAGATAGACCGACGTCGCCACGAGATCGTACGCAGGTGACAGCGAGGGGACGCGCTTGTCTCGATAGATGAGGGACCAATTCTTGAGGTGAGCATCACCGTTGGAGATCAAGATGTTGAACGCGAGGCGCCGGACCAGCTCCATGAGCGACGCTGTGTCGCGCCGCCGATACACGACGGCTGCGACCGTCTCGAACGAGCCCAAGTATTTGTCGTCTGGATAAAAACCACGGACTTGGGCGAGATCTTCGACGTGAATGAGCGAGCGATCCGGCGCGCGGTCGAACCGCTGAACGGCGTACGCGATGTGCTCGCTGTTCGGCCACGCGCGATCGGGGAGCGGCTCGACCAGAGCGCGATCCACGAGGCGCACCTCCGGGGTCTCGATGCCCGCGGCCCGCGCGAGCGTCATCATCGCATGTTCGTTGATGGGGACGGCGGGATAAACGGGGTCCGGCAGCTTGACGATCCAATCACCGCCCTCCCCGACCCCCGGCGCCGTAAACCGATCTCCGCGCGACAACATCGAAAATTTGAGCCCAACACCGGCCAGCGAAAACCTCCACGGCGCGCTGTCCGAGGATTGCTCTCGTGGGCTCGGAGCGACGACCTCGGGTCCGAGCGCGCCCTTTGGGCGGTCCTCCTCGCGCTCGACCACTTGCACGGCGCCGGGCAGGTCATGCCCGACCTCGGCGAGCAGCTCCATCTCTCGGGAGATGGGCGCTCCACGCGCGTCCGCGATCCACTGTCGCAAACGACCTTCCGGGAGGAGGTTCGAGAACCACGGCGGGAGGCGAAGGTTCGCCGCGTGCGGAGCGCGCAGATCCTCTTCGAATCGAAGCCCGAGGACCGCGCGCCCTGGATCATCGAGGTAGCTCGGCTCGAAGGTGAACCTCGTGTAGTCCATCCTGCGGTGGAGCGCGCCTATCCTCTTGCCGTGAAGGAGCACGGAGAAGCGCTGTTCTTCATCCGAGCGCGTCATCACGCTCTCCATCTTGATCCAGATCGAGATCATCGAGCGGGGGAGTGTCCTCGAACGCGCTCTCCGTCATGCGCCCGACGAAGCCTCGAACCACGCCCGCGAGCCTCTCCTGCCGCGCCTCCAAGAACGCTTTATCGCTCTCGCCCTGGAGCAGCTTCAACATGGCTTTATCGAGCGCGTGAGAGTCCAGGATCTTCGACTGCGCCGAATCGCTGAGCCCGGACAACGCGTCGAACGCGTCGCGAGCGTCGCCCTCCACCTCATCGAGCAAGATCGCGCGATTCGCGGCCCACATACGATGTTCGCTCGGTGCCCGACGGAGAAAGAGCCGAACCGCGTTCCTCGGTGCGCTCTCCCCATCGAGGGCTCTCCTCAGCCTATCGATATCGTATTCGGCCCCGTCGACCGGCGACCGAGGTTTGAGGGACCACAACGCGCACATGATCACCCGCCCATCAGCGGTCCTCGTTCGGAGCGCGTCGAGGCTGGGGACGGCCAGGCTCCGGGCTTGAAACGGCGCGAGCAAGCGATCGACCGATCCCGTTTGATCGTTGGGCGTGATCGCCGAGACGAGCGCGGCCATGGCGCCCGCCGAGCTCCCGCGAAGGACGTCGGGACCGGCGAGGGCCGCGCGCCAAAAGAACCGGCGAAGCAACGTTTGGATACGGGATGACGGGTTAGGATAATGCGCGAAGAAGCGGGCGAGGACGACCACCAAATAGCGATAAGGCAAGAGGCCCAAATGGGGGACCCCCGCCTCGGTCTGTAAGAATCGTACGGCCCGTTCGAGCGCGGCTCGGCCCTGGTACGCCTCTTCGCGGGTCACACCTCGAACATCGCGAGCGCCGCCCACGTCGAGCGCAACATCACGAACATCACGGATGGTATCAGCGCCTCTCCGCGTCAAGAGGGCGCGGAGCGTGGTGTCCTCATCCAGCTGCCCAAAGCCGGTCGAGGCGTCGACGGCCTCTGCGATGTCGGAGAGATGGACGTCCCCTCCGCCGCTCCCAGGCTCCGCGCCGCGGAGCGCCGAGAAGGTCTCCGCGCGACTCAAGCGCTTCCCATGGGTGTTCATCCGATCGAAGATGTCGCGCACCACGTCCTCGTCCTCGTGTTTGACGACGTAGGCAGGGATGTTGTATTGCCGGATGGCCTTCGCGATCCGCGTAGCTCTCTCAAGAAACCGCGTTTGGCCTGGGCGCTCGGAGAACCATTGGAGGAGCCGCTGGAGATCGAAGATGACATACAGCGGGACGAGCGTTCCGCCATCGCCGCGCTGGAGCGGTGTAAAGCTCTCCGCCTCTACGTCGTAAGCGATGCCAAATGTGGGATCGCCGGCGCCTCCCTCGGTCAGCGCGTTCGCGAGGCTCGTCACGCGTTGTTGCCCGTCGACGACAAAGAGCGCTGTGGTTTGCGGCGCCTCGATTTCGAGCGCGCCGGCGCGAATACGCTCCTTGCGCGCAGGGCGCTCCCACAAGAGGAGGCTCCCAATGGGATAACCTTTGACGATGCTGTCGAAGAGCCTTTGCACGTCTCGCCATTGCCAGCGAAATTTGCCTTGAAAGCTGGGCACACGCACGCGCCCGGCGAGCACCTCGCCGACGATGTCGTCCGGCGTAAAGGTCTTTGCGCTGGGCTGCGCGCTCGCCTCCGTTGCCATGGGGCGAGCTTACTTCAGAGCCCCACCCGCCGCGCAACAAACTAACGTGCGCGCTCGATGCGGCGCTGCTCGGTCACAACCAAAATTGCCGCAACGCGGCAAAAAGCCTCCCACGAGCGGAGGGACCCGTGGTAGAAGGGGGTCGAGCGCCCGGCGCTCGACGCGCGCAAGGAGAGGTGAGGAACTGCCATGAGCCGCTTCGATGACGACGTAGACGAGATGCGACGCTGGTTCGAGAGCCCGCGCTTCGCTGGGATCAAGCGCCTTTACACGGCGCGCGAGGTCGCCGAGCAACGGGGCGCCATCCGCGCGGACTACACGGTCGCGCGCGAGGCGGCAGCGGCCTTTTATGCGCGGCTCCGCCAGCTCTTCGATCAGAAGAAGTGCATCACCACGTTCGGGCCGTACTCCCCCGGGCAAGCGGTCGCCATGAAGCGCGCCGGGATCGAGGGGATTTACTTGGGCGGCTGGGCGACGAGCGCCAAAGGCTCCGTACAAGAGGACCCGGGGCCCGACCTCGCGAGCTACCCGCTCAGCCAAGTGCCGGACGAGGCGGCGCCCATCGTGCGCGCGCTCCTCACCGCCGATCGCAACCAGTTTTACGCCCGCGCCCGCATGACCGAAGAGCAGCGAAAGGCCTCCTCCGAGGTGGACTTCCGGCCCTTCATCATCGCCGACGCCGACACCGGCCACGGCGGCGACGCGCACGTGCGCAACTTGATTCGGCGCTTCGTCGAGGTCGGCGTGCCCGGCTATCACATCGAAGATCAAAAGCCCGGCGCCAAGAAGTGCGGCCACCAAGGCGGCAAGGTGCTCGTCCCCGCCGACGAGCAGATCAAGCGCCTCAGCGCCGCGCGCTTCCAACTCGACATCATGCAGGTCCCCGGGATCATCGTGGCGCGCACCGACGCCGAGTCCGCGACGCTCCTCGACGGCCGCAGCGACGAGCGCGATCAACCCTTCATCTTGGGCGCCAACAACCTGGAGATGCCCACCTTCAAAGCGGCCTTCCTGGCCATCCTGCGCAGGTTCCACCGGGCCGGCATCGAGGAGCTCTCAGGCCATCAGCTCTATGCCCTCTGCGACGCGGAGTATGAGGCGGCCGACGCGTGGCTCGATAGGATGGGCCTCCTCGGCGCGGTCAACGCAGCGGTCGCGTCGTACAAGGCGGGCGGTGTCACCGTCGACGCGACGCTCGACAAGGTGTTCAACGGCTTCGTCGACACGTGGCAAAAAGAGGCCGACGTCATGACGTACGGAGAGGCCGTGGCCAAGGTCATGAGCTTCCGAGAGAGCGAAGGCGCGGAGTACCCGGTGAGCCGCGACGACTGGCTCACGTTCGCCTCGCGCGCGTCCATCTTCGAAGCGCGCGAGAAGGCGCGCAAGATGGGCATCAACGTAGTTTGGCACTGCGAGAACACCAAGACGCCGGACGGCTATTATCAGGTCCGCGGCGGCATCGACTACGCCATCGCCAAATCGCTCTCCGTGGCGCCTTATGCCGACGTCCTTTGGATGGAGACCAAGACCGCCGACCTCCACGACGCCAAGCGCTACGCCGACGCGATCCACGCGGAGTTCCCCGACAAATTGCTCGCCTACAACCTCTCTCCCTCGTTCAACTGGGACACGACCGGGATGAGCGACGAGGAGATGCGCCGCTTCCCCGAGCGCCTCGGCGAGATGGGGTTCGTCTTCAACTTCATCACGTACGGCGGCCACCAGGCCGACGGCCTCGTGAGCGAAGAATTCTCCACGGCGCTCCGTCAAGACGGCATGCTCGCGCTGGCGCGGCTCCAGCGCAAGTTCCGCCTGCTCGAATCGCCGTACCGCACGCCGCAAACGCTGGTGGGCGGGCCGCGCGCCGACGCGGCGCTCATGTCCATCTCGGGCCGCACGGCCACGACCAAGGCGATGGGCAAAGGCTCCACGCAGTTCCAACACATGGTGCTCACCGAGGTGCCGCCCAAGCTCCTCGAAGACTGGCTCGGCGTCTGGAAGAAGCGTCATGGCTACGAGGGCCCGCTCAAGGTCTCTCTCCGCCCCCACACCGCGGGCTCCGAGCTCTTGGAGCTGAGCGTCTTCACGGGCTCGGGCGACAAGGCCGCCAACGTCATCTTCGCCACCATCCAAGACCGCCGCGGGCGCACCATCCTCTCGGTGCGCGATCAAAACACCTTCGACACGGCCCTCCGTCAAAAGCGGCTCATGACGCTCGCGCAGCTCTTCCTGATCCACCGTTATCGCGTGGACACGGTCCATTACCTCACGCCCACCGACGACAACCAACGTCAGACCGAGGGCATGCAGCAGCGCGGGATCTTCACCGCGGTGAACGCCGAGGTCGGCAAGATCATCGTCGCGGACGTCAACAAAGAGCGCATCGCCGCGCTCGCCGAGGCCGACCGCAAAGCGCTCACCGCGCTCATCCAAGAAGGCTCCGCGGCGTAGAGATCCATGCTCGAACGCTTCACCGACGATGTTTGGACCGTCACGCGCCCGCAGCGCTTTTGGGGCGTCGAGACGGGCACGCGGATGACGGTCGTCAAGATGGCGGACGGCGGCCTCTTCATCCACTGTCCTGTCGCGCTCGACGCGGAGACGCGGCGCGCGGTGGACGCGCTCGGCCCGGTGCGCGCGGTGGTCGCGTCGAGCCTCTTTCACAACCTGTATGTCGGCGAGTGGATGAAGGCCTATCCCGAGGCGGGTTATCACCCCTGCCCGGGGCTCGAAGAGAAGCGCGCGGACCTCGCGTGGGGAGAGGTGCTCGGCGACGAGCCGCTCGACGCGTGGGGGAGCGACGTCGATCAAGCCTCCTTCACCGCGCGCTTCGAGCACGAGATCGTGTTCTTTCACAAGAAGAGCCGCACCTTCATCTGCGCCGACGCCCTCCTCAACCTCTCCACTCACCCCTCACGCGTCACGCGGATCATGGCGTACCTCGTCGCCAACACGGCCCCTGGCAAGGGCTATTTGGAGCGCGTCGCCGTCCAAGACTACAAGCTCGGCAGGAGGCAGGTCGATCGCATCCTGCGATGGGACATCGACGGCATCGTGCTCGCGCACGGGGCCATGATCCCCCCCGGCGCCCCCCACGGCGGCAAGCGCGTCAT
>CAYTJL010000057.1:32705-43394 GCA_964437785.1 uncultured Polyangiaceae bacterium | reverse complement strand
GCGCAGCGCGAGCGCGATCGCGAGCGGCGCGCCCACTACCGCCTCGGGCTCGGCGTGGTGCTGGCCGCAGGGCTCGTGCTCGGCTTCGGCGGGATCGCGCTGCAACGGCAACGAAAAGAGCTGGAGCTCGCGCGCGCGCTCGCGGTCCGCGAGGTCGAGCTGGAGCGCGACGAGCAGCTCGCCCGCGCCGAGCGGATGGCCACGCTCGCCGCGCTCTCGACCGGCATCGCGCACGAGATCGCGACCCCGCTCGGCGTGATCGCGGGGCGCGCCGAGCAGCTCCACAGGCGCCTCGCCGAGAGCGAACGAGACCGGCGCGCGGTCGACGCGATCGTCGAGCAGGTCGACAGGATCCAGCGCGTGATGCGCGGCGTGCTCGGGATCGCGCGCGGCGAGGCGCCGGCCCTCGAACGGGTCGCGCCGTCGAGCCTCGTGCGGACCGCCGCCGACCTCGTGCGCCATCGCTTCGCCAAGGCGGGCGTCGAGCTCACGATCGAAGAAGGGCGCGACGTCGCGCCGATCGCCTGCGATCCCCAGCTCGTCGAGCAGGCCCTCGCCAACTTGATGCTCAACGCGTGCGACGCGTGCAGCGCCGGGGGCAAGGTCCGCGTGTCGGTCGAGGAGCGCAGCGGCAAGGCCGCGTTCCACGTGCGCGACGACGGGTGCGGCATCTCGACGAGCGCCGCGGACCGCGCGATCGAGCCTTTCTTCACGACCAAGACCGAGGGGCGAGGGACGGGGCTCGGCCTCGCGATCGTGCACGAGATCGTCAAGCACCACGGAGGCGCGCTCGTGATCGGGCCGGGCGACGCCGGGGTTGGCACGATGGCTGCCATTGAGCTGCCCATCGCCCATGGATGAGATGGTGAGCAAACCCCCCGATCCTGCCCGAAGCTGCCGCGTCATCATCGCCGATGACCAGCGATCGATGGCCGAGATGGTCGCCGACGGGCTCACCGATTTGGGCTACGAGGCCCTGCCTTTTGCGTCGAGCCGCGAGGCCTCGGCCCGCATCCGCGAGGGCGACTACGACGCGCTCGTCACCGATCTGCGCATGCCCGACATCGACGGGCTGGAGCTGCTCGAGCTGTCACGCAAGAGCGCGCCCGATCGGCCCGTGATCGTGATGACGGCGTTCAGCGCGGTCGACACGGCGATCGAGTCGATCCGGCGAGGCGCGTACCACTACATCACGAAGCCCTTCAAGGTGGCCGAGCTCGCGCTCCTGCTCGATCGCGCGCTCGGCGAGGTCGCGCTGCGCCGCGAGGCGATCACGCTCAAGCGCGCGCTGCGCGAGCGGTTCGCGCTCTCGGCGATGATCGGGGAGAGCGCCGCGATGCGCGACGCGTGCGACGTGCTCGCGAGGATCGCCGACACCGACGTGCCGGTCCTCGTGCTCGGCGAGACCGGCACGGGCAAGGGGCTCGCGGCGCGCGCGCTCCACGCCGAGAGCGCCCGCGCGAACAAGCCGTTCGTCGTCGTGAACTGCGCGGCGCTCCCCGAGCACCTCCTCGAGAGCGAATTCTTCGGCCACCCGCGCGGCGCGTTCCCCGGCGCCGTCACGAGCCGCGCGGGCCTCTTCGTCGACGCGGACGGGGGCACGCTGTTCCTCGACGAGATCGGCGAGCTCTCGCCCGCGCTGCAAGGCAAGCTCCTGCACGTGATCGAGACGGGCACGGTGCGCGCCGTGGGATCGAGCCGCGAGCGGCCCGTCGACGTGCGCATCGTGACCGCGACGCACCGCGATCTGCGCGCGCGCGTTGCCGAGGGGCTCTTCCGCGAGGACCTCCTCTACCGCCTCGACGTCGTCGAGGTCGAGATCCCGCCGCTCCGCCACCGGCGCGAGGACATCCCGATGTTGATCGAGCATTTCCTCGCGGACGCGCGCGCGCGCTACCCCAAGGCGGTGGTCGAGCGACTGTCGCGCGGCGCGACGAAGATCCTCTTGGAGCACGGCTGGCCCGGCAACGTGCGCGAGCTCAAGCACGTGATCGAGCGCGTGGTGATCCTCGGGCGCGACGCGGAGGCGAGCGAGGCTGATCTCCCGCCCGCGATCACCGCGCGCGCGGGGAGGACCGTCGCGCTCGACTTCGGCGACGAGGTCATCCCGATCCGAGAGCTCCAGCGGCGCTACGCGAGCTGGGCGCTCGAGCGGCTCGGCGGCAAGAAGATGCTCACGTGTGAGCGCCTCGGGATCGACTCGAAGACGCTCGCCAAGTGGCTCGCGGAGGAGCCTCCTTCCGGGGCGTGACGTTCGGAGCGGCTCCGAACGGGCGATCGGAAAAATTCCCACCGCGCGCCGATCGCGCTCGGGATCCTCTCCGCGACGCGCGGGCGGCGCCGGGTACGAACCGTGCTCGGCGCGCGCTCATGTTCGCAACGTCCCGAAGGTTCGCCGGGCTCATCACGGCGCTCGCGGCCCTCGCGCTCGCGTCGTCGCCCGCGCGACGCGCGCAGGCCGAGCCTGACGCGATCGCCCCCGAGAAGCTCCGCGCGATGACGCTGGAGGCCGCGATCGCCTATGCGCGCGCGCACCACCCGCAGCTCGCAGCGGCCGAGGGGCGCGTCGCCGCCGCGCGCGCGGAGGCGCGCGTGCCCGCCGCGCAGTGGTACCCGACGATCGGGCTCTTGATCGAGGTCGTCGGCGCGACGGTCAACAACTCCACCGCGACGCCCCTCTCCAACGCCGCGGTCGACATCCCGCGCATCGGCGCGACCAAGGTGACCGCGCCGCCCGACGTGAGCTTTCAGCCTTATCCGAGCACCCTCGCGGCGCTCGGCGTGCGTCAGACTTTGTTCGACTTCGGCCGGATCGCGGCGCAGACCGCGGCGCTCGATCTGCTCGCGGACGCCGAGAAGCACCGCGCGATCGCGGTGCGGCTCGACGTGGATCACGACGTCGAGCAGACGTACTACGCGGTGCTCGCGGCGCGCGCGGTGGTGAGCGCGTCGGAGCAGGCGATCGAGCGATCGAAGCGCCACCGCGATCTCGCGCGCGCGTCGGTGGCGAGCCAGATGCGGCCGCCCGTGGATCTCACGCGCGCCGAGGCGGATCTCGCGCGCTTCGAGCTCGGGAAGATCCGCGCCGAGGGCGGCCTCCGCGTGGCGCGATCGATCTTCGCCGCGGCCGTCGGCGTGCCCGAGCCCGAGCTCGACGCGATCGACGGGCACCCAGGAGCGGGCGATCTGCCTTCGATCGAGGCGTCGATGCAGCGCGCGGAGCAGAACGATCCGGCGCTCATGGAGGCCCGCGCGCGCCTCGCCGCGCAGCGCGCGCAGAGCCACGCGATCATGACGCAGATGAGGCCGAACCTCTTCGGCACCGCGATGATCTCGGGTCGCGGAGGAGGCGCGCCGCCGAACAGCGGGCCCTCGTCGCCGTACGGCGGATGGCTCCCCACCATCCCCAATTGGAGCGCGGGCATCGTGCTCTCGTGGCCCGTCTTCGACGCGAGCGTGCTCGCGCGCAGGGCCGCGTCGCGCGCGCGGGAGGACGCGCTCTCGGCCGAGATCGCGGCGGCGCGGCAGCGCGTGACGACGCTCGTCCAACGCGCGTACCGCGAGGCCGAGATCGCGGCCAAGGCGATGGGCGCGCTCGAGCGCGCCGCCCAAGCCGCGCGCGAGAACTACGCGCAGGCCGAGGCGCGCTACAAGGCCGGCCTCGGATCGAGCGTCGAGCTGTCGGACGCCGAGACGCTGCGCACAGAGGCCGAGATCCAGCTCGCGATCGGCGTGTTTCAGCGGGCCCGAGCGCGCGCCGCGCTCGACCGCGCGACCGCAGGGAAGAAGCCATGAGCGAAGCCGAGCACGAGGCGCCGCCGCCTCCCCCGCCGCCCGCCGTCAAGAAGCGCGTCGTGCCGATCGTCATCGCGGGCGCGACGATCGCGATCATCACGCTGATCGGCGCCCTCTACGCGAGGGCCCGCGCGAGCGTGAACGACGTCGCGCTCGCCTCCGAGCCCAAGGGCGTGACCGTGGTCCGCGCGCGCGCCTCGACGTTCCAAGCGCGGCGCACGTACGTGGGCACGATCGAGCCTTGGCACCAAGCCAAGATCGGCCCCCAGCTCGTCTCGGCGTACGTCGACAGCGTCCTCGTGAGGCCGGGCGCGCGGGTCAAGCGAAAGGACGTGCTCGCGACGCTCGACTGTCGCAACGCCTCGGCGAGCACGCAGGCCGTGGCCGCGGAGGCGCGCTCGATCGACGCGCGGCAGCGCGCGCTCGCGAGCGAGTCGCGGCGTATGGACGAGCTCTTCCAAGGCAAATTCGTGTCGGAGAACGAGGTCGAGCAGAAGCGATCGCAGAGCGCCGCGGCCTCGGCGCAGCTCGACGCGCTCCGCGCGAAGCTCGCGGGGAAGTCGCTCGAAGAGAGCGACTGCGTGCTCCGATCGCCCTTCGACGGCGAGATCGCCGCGCGGTGGATCGATCCGGGATCGTTCGTGCGGCCCGGGACCGCGGTCGTCTCGGTCGTGGATCGCTCGACGATCCGCCTCACGAGCCTCGTGCCCGAGGTCGACTACGGCGTCGTCTCGCCCGGCAAGGGCACGCAGATCCGCCTGCTCGCGCTCGGGCGTGAGACGACCGGGATCATCGCGAGGCGCGCGCCTTCGGCCGATCCTTCGACGCGCACGGTGAGCTTCGAGATCGATCTCTCGGACCCGGAGCGCACGATCCCCACCGGGACGACGGCCGAGATCATGGTCGACGCGGGGGATCCGATCCCCGCGACGGAGATCCCCATCACCGCCGCCAAGGTCCGCGGCGCGAAGGCCACGATCTTCGTCATCGTGGACGGCGTCGCGAAGAGCGCCAATTACAAGGTGATCGGCGAGCGCGGAGGCAGCCTCTTCGTCGCGCCGGATCTCCCCGCGGACGCGCAGGTCGTGACGCAGGGCCGCGGCGCGCTCGCCGACGGCGACCGGGTCGTGGCCAAGCTCGACGCGTTCGAGCCCCAAAAAGAAGCTCCGGCCGGGGGAAACCAACGATGACACAGCTCTCGCTCAAGAACCCCATCGCGGTGCTCATGGGGTGTTTGGCGCTCATCGTGTTCGCGATGGTCGTCACGCCGCGCATGAGCGTCGACACCTTCCCCGAGCTCACGCCGCCCGTGCTCGTGGTCGGCACGCAGGCCTCGGGCCTCGGGCCCAAAGACGTCGAGAAGACCATCACCTGGCGCTTTGAGAAGTACGTGGCCGCGACGCCCGGCGTCGACCACGTGCAGAGCGTCTCGCGCAACAGCTTGAGCGTCATTTACGTGTGGCTCAAATGGGGCACGGACATCAACGCGGCGCAGTCGCTCGTGCAGCAACAAGTGGCGTTCGCGATGTCGTCCATCCCCAAATCGCTCGGCGTCATCCCGCCCTTCGTCCTCCAATACGACCCTTCGAACGCGCCTGTCGTGCAAATCGCGGTCTACGGCGGCGGCCTCACGGGCCCTCAGCTCTACGATTATGCGTCCAACGTCATCGAGCCCATCATCGAAGGGATCCCCGGCGTCGCGAGCGCCTCGCCCAACGGCGGTCGCGAGCGGCAGATCAACATCATCGTCGATCCGGCGCGGGCCGCGGCGCGCGGCGTGACCTCGACCGACGTCGCGGCGGCCGTGGACAAGGCCAACGCCCTGCTCCCCTCGGGGCGCTTCATCACCAAGGAGTTCGACGCGATCCTCTATACGAACGCCATCCCGCAGAAGGTGAGCGACATCGGAGAGGCCATCGTCAAGGTGGTTGACGGCAAACCCGTGTTCATCAAAGACGTGGCGCTCGTCGAGGACGGCGGGACTCCGTACAACCAAACCGTCTCCATCAACAAGCAGAACGCCGTTTATCTGAGCGTGCTGCGCGTGCCCGGCGGCAACGTCATCGAGATCGTGGAGTCGGTCAAACGAGCGATCGCCGACCTCAAGGGCTTGCCGCCCGGCCTCACGGTCACGCCCATCTTCGATCAATCGACGTTCGTGAAGACCACGTACAACGGGCTCCGGCGCGAGATCCTCCAAGCGATGGCGCTCATCTCGGCCATTATCCTGATCTTCCTCCAGAGCCCACGATCGGTGCTCGTGGCGGCCGTCGCCATCCCCATCTCGTTCGCCATCATCCTGCTCGTGCTCTACGCGACGGGGCAGACGCTCAACGCCTTTACGCTCGGCGGGCTGACGTTGGCGATGGGCCCGCTCGTGGACATCTCGGTGGTCGTGCTCGAATCGGTGCACCGATCGCGGATGGCGGGCAAGAGCCCTTTGGAGGCCGCGCTCGAAGGCACCAAAGCGGTCTCCGTGGCCACGTTCGCCGCGACGTTGTCGACGGTGGCCGTGCTGCTCCCCGTGGTGCTCTTGGCGGGGCTCGCCAAGAAGCTCTTCGCGCCGCTCGCGCTCACGGTCGCGAGCGGCATGTTCGCGGGCTACCTCGTCAGCATGATGGTGACGCCGGTCGCGTGCCGGTATTTCTTGGGCCCGAGCCACTCGCAACGATTCGCCGCCTCGGTCGAGCGGACGAGGCCCTTCGAGCGCGCCGCCATCGTGGTCGAGCGCGCGATTCACGCCGTGGCCGGCCGGTATGCCGCGTTGCTCGCGCTGGTGTTGCCTCATCGCATCTGGGTGCTCGGCGCGGCGGCGGCGCTGGTCGGCGCGAGCGGGGTTGTCGCCTCCAAGCTGCCGAGCACGTTCTTCCCCGAGATCGATGAGTCGATGACCCAAATTTACGTGCGGTTCGCGCCGGGCACGTCGCTCGATCGCTCGACCGCGATGATGGCCGAGATGGGCGACAAGCTCCAGGAGAAGCTGCCCAAAGGGAGCGTCAATCTGCTCCTCACCAACATCGGCGCGCCGAGCAAGGCGCGGAGCGCGATGACGAGCCCCAACTATGGTCCTCACATGGGCTTCATCGGGATCGCGCTCTCGGACCCGGAGCACAGGACGTCCTCGCAGCGCGAGATCGCCGACCGCGCGCGGGAGATCTTGACGCACAACTACCCAGGTGTGGAGATCCTCCAGGCGCCGGGCGGCCTCGTCGCGAGCGTGTTTTCGAACGGCTACAACGCGCCTATCGTGGTGGAGGTGCTGGGCGACGATCTCGACGAGATCGCGGGGCGCGCGCGGGCGGTCGCCGAGGTGGCCCGCGGCGTCCCCGGCGTGCGCGACGTCTCCGTCGATCTGGAGATGGAGTACCCCGAGATCCGCGTCAACACCGACAGGAGGACCGCCGGGATGGTGGGTGTCAGCGCGCGCGCGGCGGCGCAAACCACGCTGGAGGCGACGCGCGGAAACATCAACTCTCCAGGCATTTGGGTCGACGGCAGCAACGGCCAATCGTACTTCGTGCTCACGTATTACGACCACGACGCCGTCAGCGACAAAGCCTCGCTCGAACGGGTCCCCGTCCGCACGGGCAACGGCGGTTCGGTGACGCTGGCCTCGTATGGCAAGGTGGAGCGATCGAGCGGCCCGGTCGCGATCACCCGCAATCAGCTCACGCGATCGGCCAACGTGCTGATGCAGACCGAGCGCCGCGACATCGGCAGCGCCGCGGCGGAGCTGGAGGCCAAGCTCGCAAAGGACCCTCGCACCAAAGGGGCCAGGCTGCGGCTCGTGGGCCAAGTCGAGCTGATGAAGAGCACGTTCTCGGGCCTCGGCGTCGCGGTCGGGCTCGCGATCATGGTGGTGTTCATGATCATGGCGACGCAGTTCCGGTCGCTGCGGCTGCCGTTCGCGATGCTCTTCACCATCCCTGTGTCGCTCGTCGGCATCGTGACCGCGCTCATGCTCGCGGGACAAGGCTTCTCGATTACAGCGCTGATGGGCGTGTTGATGGTCATCGGCATCGCGGTCTCGAACGGCATCTTGCTCGTGGATCACGCCAATCGATCGGTCCAAGCAGGGATGGATAAGACCCACGCGATCATCGAGGCGGGCCGCGCGCGGTTCGTGCCTATCTTGATGACGAGCCTCGCCACCATCATTGGCCTCTTGCCCACGGCGCTCGGCCTGGAGCACGGGGCGGAGGCCAATCGCCCGCTCGCGCTCGCGGTCGTAGGCGGCCTCGCGTCGTCTACTGTGCTCTCGCTCTTCCTCGTCCCTGTGATGTTCGTGCTGCTCGCGCGGCGAGAACGAGCAGAAGAAGAGGTGGCATTGAGCGCGAGCTGACAATCCGCCCCACCTTGACCTGGATCGCCTTACGTGCGAGCGTCGCCACCCGCTCGTCACGGAGGAGTCACGTTCATGAGGGTTTTCGTTCCGGCGTTGGTGGGGTTTGCCGCGATGGCCATCGGGGGCACGGCGCTCGCGCAGCCGGCAGATCCGCCTCCGCCGCCCGCTTCGCCGAAGGGCCCTCCCGCTGCGCCGCATCCGGCCGAACAGCCCCCTGTGCCGCCTCCTCCGGGCGCGGTCGTGCAGGTCAACGATCCTCCGCCCGCGCTTCCTCCGGTGTTCCCGTCCGAGGCGCCCACGAACGGGCCCAGCATCGCGGGGTGGCACGGCGCGCCCTACCTGCGCGATCCTCATGATTATTTTCGGGTCTTCCCGCGCGCGCTCATTCATCTCGACACCACGGGCTTCGTCGGGCCCGGCGTCTCCAAGCTGACGCTCGGCGACGGCTCCGCCGCGCTCAAGACGCGGTTCGTCTTCCGCCGCCTCCGCGTGGAGCTCTCAGGCCAGTTCCTCAAACGATGGACGTTCACGGCCAACTTCGATATCAGCCAAACGCTCACCAACGTGGCAGGGACAGCGCAGCTCGCCGCGTCCAAGCCGGGTCAAGCGCCCACGTCCGACACAGCCACCTACGAGCCGGCGGACGGCGCGTCGGGCGTGTTCAACCCGGCCAACATCTTCATCAATTACTCGGTCGGGCCTTGGCTCAATTTTCAGTTGGGCCAAGGTAACGCCAACTTCTCCATGGAGAGCCGCACGCCCATCCGCATCACACCGTTCTTGGAGCGCATGATGCCGATTCGGAGCTTCGTGCTCTCGTCCGACAAAGAGATGGGGCTCACGGTGTGGGGCGACGCGTGGGGCGGCCGGCTGAGCTACGACGTCGGCGTCTACAGCGGCGATGGGCGCAACCGCCCTGCCGTCGACAATCGGGTCGACTTCATGGGCCGCGTCGTCGGAAAGCCCTTCACCGGTGACTTCGCCGACGTTCAAATCGGCCTCTCGGCCAAGCACGGTGATCGCGACCCCGCGTCGGTGACGTACGATTATCCGGCCGTCACCACGGGCGGCGGCTTCGCGCTGTGGAACCCCACGTACAAAGACACGTCGGGCAGGCGCACCCACGTGATCCCGTCGGGCGCGCAGAACGCCATCGGCGGCGAGCTGCGGTTCGCGGTCAAGATGATCGATATCCGGGGCGAGGCTTATTACGTCGTGAACAACACGCGTGAGGCCATCGAGGGATATCAAGCCACCAACACCGAGCGGCTCGGGCAGGTGAGCGGCGTAGGCTGGTATGGATTGATCTCGATTTGGCCCCTCGGGGAACGGGTCAACCTCGGCAACCAGCCCGGGATGTTCCGGCCGCTCATCCCGGACTTCTCCAAAGAGCCGCCGCGGCCCACGTATGGGCTCGAGGTCTTGGCCGCGGTGGGCGGCGTCAACGCGCGTTACGACGGCGCCTCGCGCGGCGGTGCTTATGACCCCAACACGCCCGGCGCGCCGCGCGCGGACGGCACGGATCCGCGGCGCAACATCACGGCGTATCAATACATCTTCGGGATCAACTACTGGCACGCTGCGTGGTGGTCGATTATCCGGCTCACGTTCAACTACTCTGTTTACCACACGCCCGGCAGCGGCACCGAGAAGAACCTCGCCGTGGTGCCCGGCAACCTCGGCGCCGAGCCCACCCAAGGCGCGCACCTGCTCCACGAATTCAGCGGGCGCGTGGGTCTCCAATTCTGACGCGCTTGAGTCGCTGAGCCGCGCCGGGTAGAGTCCATGGCATGCGGCTCTACGCTCCCGGTCACCATCAAAGCACCGGCTCGTCCGGGGGCGCTCATGCGCCGGGCGCGTCGTCCTCATCGCGCTCGGGCTCATCCAGATCGCTCCGCGCGCCTGGAAAAGCCGAAAAGCTGCCGCGCATCGATGATCGCTTGGCGCCGCCCGAGACCAGGCTCGAATACCTCAACGGCGTCGAGCTCTTCGCGGCGCCCGCCCAGCCGCCACACGCGACACAGCACTTCGATCTCTCCTACGTGCTCGGCGCGCACGTCGCCAAAGGGTATCGAGGCGCCGTCGACATGCTCACGCGAACGGGGCCGGCGAGCGACATTGCGCCCGACGCTTCGATCTTCGATCCCTCTCCCGATCCCAAGACCGGCGGGCGAAGGCTCGAAGAGATCGCGTTCGAGGTGACGGACAAGCAAGCGATCCGCGTGCCTACGGAGAAGGCGCGCTCGCTCATCGCGCGCGGTGTTCGTCGGGTGTTCTGCGTCCTCGTCAAGCAGCGTCGCGTGCTCGAATGGTCGCGCGACACCGATGGGTGGAGCCCGCTGCCCAACAATGCCACCATTGAAGACCCTTGTTTTTGCAGGCCGCTCACGGTTGACGCGATCCTCGACGCGACGGACGCCGACGGCGCCGTTGCCCGAGCGCTCCTCGACAAACGCGAGCCCGTGCTCGAAGCCGCGCTGGAGGCGAGCAAGCTCGAAGGCAAGCTCGAAGGCAAGCTCGAAGGCGAGCTCAAGGGCAAGCTCGAAGGC
>CAYTJL010000057.1:0-32605 GCA_964437785.1 uncultured Polyangiaceae bacterium | reverse complement strand
GGCAAGCTCGAAGGCGAGCTCAAGGGCAAGCTCGAAGGCAAGCTCGAAGGCAAGCTCGAAGGCAAGCTCGAAGGCAAGCTCGAAGGCAAAATCGAGGGCGAGGCCAAGGGGCGCAGCGAAGGCGAGCTCAACGCGAAACGCGCCTCGATCCTCGCCGTGCTCGACGCCCGCGGCATCCCGGTCAGCAAGGCTACGGCCAAGGTCATCGCCAAAGAGATCGACACGGCAAAGCTCGACCGCTTGCTCCGCCGCGCCGCCACCGTCGCGAGCGCAGGCGACCTCCTCGACGAGAAGCAGAAGCGAAAGCGGCGCTGAGCCCCTCTCGCTCCGTCGAATTCACGGCGCCTCGGCGAGCGCGCGCTTGACCACCTTCCTGAGCTTGATGAAGGGCTGCGCGCCCCTCACCACATAGCCATTGATCACGAACGTGGGCGTGCCCGACACGCCGGCTTTGGAGGCGGCGTCGTTGTCTGCGTCGATGTCCGGCTTGTGGACGCCCGCGTCGAGCGCCGCGCGAAAGCGCTTCATGTCGAGCCCGACGTTCGTGGCGTATTGCTCCAGGTCCTTGCGATCGAGCGCGGTTTGATTCGCGAACAGCTCGTCGTGCATCTTCCAAAACCCCGCCGCGCCCTTCTGCGCGAACGCCTCCATCGCCGCCTCGGCCGCGGGGCCGGCGTTCGTGTGGAACGGCAGCGGGCGATTGCGCCAAACGATCTTCACCTGCCCCGGAAAGGCAGCCTCGACCTGGCTGAGCAGGGGCGTCGCGCGCTTGCAGAACGGGCATTGGAAGTCGCTGAAGACCTGGATCACCACCTTGGCGTTGGCGGCGCCCCGCGTGGGACCGAGCTTTGCCGGCAAAGGCACGTTCAACGTGGCGAGCGACGCGAGGGGGGCCGCGCCCGCGAGGATCGTGTCATAGACCTTCTCCGGGGGCGTGCCCTTTTTGACCATCTCCTCGGCTTTGGCGATCTCCTCGTTGAGGATGCTAATGAATTTGTCGGCGGGCACCGCGCCCTCGACCTTGCGACCGTTGAAGAAGAACGCGGGCGTGCCCGTCGCGCCCAGGTCATCGGCGAGGTCTTGATCCTCTTCGATGGCCGCGATCGCCTTCTTTTTAGCGGCCGGCGTGAGCGCGGTAGCGAGGTTTACGCCAAGGCTCTTGGCCACCGCCTGGAGGTCTTGATCGGAGAGCGCGCCCTCTTGTGCGATCAAGAGATCGTGCGCCTTCCAAAACGTGCTGTCGCCGCGCTGGGCGCGCGCGCCCAAGGCGAGGAGCGCCGCCGGCTCGGCGCGGTCGTGGAACGAGAGCGGGTTATTCTTCCACACGAAGCGGACCTTGTCGCCGTAGTGCGCGAGGAGCGGTTTGAGCGTGGCCGCGGCCTTGATGCAAAAGGGACATTGGTAATCGCCGAATTCGACGACGGTCACGAGCGCCGTGGGCTTGCCGAGCACAGGTGATGATCCGAGGACGGCCTTATACACCTTGGTGTCGTCGTCCGGCGGCGGGGGCGGCTCTTTCTTCTTGGGCGGGACGAAGTTTTGCGCCGAGGCCGCGGCGTAGAGCCGGGCGCGCGGCGTGCCTTGCTCGACGAGCGCGCGGGACTTGGCCAGTTGAGCGTCGATGATCGCGCGAAACCGCTCGATCGGCTGGGCGCCCGAGACGAAAGCACCGTTGATGAAGAACGCGGGTGTGCCGTCCGCGCCGAGCTTTTGGGCGAGGGCCATGTCGCGCTCCACCTTGGCCGTCGCGCGTTGGAGGTCATCTTCGCTGAGCCGAACACCCGTGTTGGCGAGCGCGCTCGCGTAGACCTCGGGCCGGAGCAGGAGGGCGCCGAAGACATCATCGAAATAGCGAAAGAACGCGTCCGGCCCCGCTTTGCTCATGAGGGCTGCGCCGATGACGGCCGCGGGCTTGGCCTCGGGGTGAAAGGGAAGGGGGTTGTGCTTCCATACGAAACGAAGGTTGTCGGCCCCGTACTCTTCGGTGAGCTTGGTGATCGTCAACGCCGCGTTCTTGCAGAACGGGCATTGAAAGTCGCCGAATTCGACGATGGTGACGAGCGCGAGCCGCCGGCCCCACGAGGGATCGTCCGAAGCCACGGGCACGGGCCCCGGCTCGCCCTCGTCCCCGCCCTCGGGGGGGAGCTCGAACGGCCCGAGCGTGCTGACCGGCGCCGCCGTCGCGACGTGCAGCGAATTGGGCTTATCGGGCGCGCCACACGCGGCAACGAGCACGACGAGGCAGAGGAGCGCGCAAAGGAGCGATCGGGACATGCCCGTGGTTACCACGAGATCGCGTTCGCTCCCCGCCGCAAACGATCGAGGGTACCCTGGAACGCCGATCACCTTCGTTGCGCCGAGGGAGCGCGCTCCGTACCTTTAACGCTGTTTCTTTTTTGGGGCGCTCGCCGCGCCGCGCGCTTCACAACCGCGGTCCGGCGGTCTCTCCCTCTCTCGCAGGAGAGCTATGAGCACGCACCACGTCGACATCTCACTCTCGCTCGACCTCGGGGCCCCTGTCCGCGTGATGCGCTGTCGCGTCGAAGAGGGCGCCTCGATGCTCACGCACGCGGTGGTCGAGGTCGCCTCGCGCGACGATTTGGACTTCGGCGCGGTGCGCGCCGCGGACGCGACGCTGGAGATCGCCACCGCGGGCGGCGTCTCGCGGAGCTTTCGCCTGTGCGCGGGCGCGCTCCGCTTCAAGGGCGTAGTGGACGGCACGCTCCGCCACGACCTCCACCTCCACGCGCACCCTTGGCTCCTCACCCACACCAAGAACACCCGCAAATTCCAGAAGCAATCGGCCAAAGAGATCATCGCGTCGGTGCTCTCCACGCACGGCGTGCCCTTCACGTTCCGGCTCTCGCAGGAGCCCGAGGCGCGCGACTACTGCGTGCAATACGCGGAGAGCGATTTGGCCTTCGTGTCGCGCCTCCTGGAATTCGAGGGGATTTTCTATTCGTTCGAGCCCGACGGCACCATGGTGATGGCCGATCGATCGTCGGCCGCGCCGTCCGTCGCGGGCTCGTCGTCGCACTTCGAGCTGATCGACGCCGCGGGCGCGCTCGGGCACGCCGAGGTCGGCGTGCTCGCGATCGCGCGCACCGCGCGCGTCACGTCGGGCAAGGCGTCGGTCAACGATCACAACTGGAAGACGCCGAGCTTGCCGCTCCTCGCGTCGAGCGCCGCCGATCGCGACGCCGAGCTCGAGACCTACGAGTACCCCGCGGGCTTCCGCGATCCGGGCGCGGGCGCGGCCATCGCGCAGCGCAGGCTGGAGGCGCACCGCGCGGGCGCGAGCTTCGTCGAGGGCGAGGCCAACACCCCTGAATTTGCCGCGGGAAAGTGCTTCTCGTTCGGCGATCGCGGCGGGCGCGCGTACGCGGGCGACTACTTCCTCACGAGCGTCACGCACGAGGCCGAAGCCCCGGTGCATGCGGGCGCGCGCGAGACCGGCTCGTACCGCAGCACGTTCCGCGCGATCGCGCGCGGCGTCCCGTTTCGTCCCGCCATGTCGACGCCGCGGCCCACCATCGCCGGCAGCCACACCGCGATGGTGCGCGGCCCCGCAGGGTCCGAGATCCACACCGACGAGCACGGCCGGCTCCGCGCGCAGTTCCACTGGGATCGCGAGGCCAAAGGCACCGATCAAGACTCGCGCTGGATCCGCATGCTCCAAGAGACGTCGACGTCGGTCGGGCTCGCGCGCGTGGGCTGGGAGGTCGACGTCGCGTACGTCGACGGCGACCCGGATCGGCCCGTGGGCATCGCGCGCAAGATCAACGGCGAGATGGTGCCCTCGTACGCGCAGCCCGCGAACAAGAACATGATGACGATCAAGACGCCGTCGTCGCCCGCGACCGGCGGCTTCAGCGAGCTCAAGCTCGACGACAGCGCAGGCTCGATGCTCTTCCACATGAAGGCCGAAAAAGACCTCTCGGCCATGGTCAAGCACGACGAAGGATGGACCATCGGCAACGACGAACGCATGCTCGTGGGCCGCGACGCCGCCGAGAAGGTGACGGGCGATCGCACGAGCACCGTGGGCCGCGATCGTCACGAGGCCGTCGACGGCAACCGATCGATCACGGTCGACGGCGATCGCACGAAGACGATCGCGGGATCCGAGAAGGTCAAGGTGAAGGGCGAGGTCTCGCTCACCACCAACGGCGACGAGCGCGAGAAGGTCGGCACGCTGCGCCTCACGATCGCGGGCGGCCTCACCATGCCGAACTTCTTGGAGCGGGCGAAGCGCGCGGTCACCGGCCTGGTCCCGAACCCCAAGGCCATCGCGCAGGGCGCGGCGAGCGCCGCGCTCTCGGGCGCGCAGAGCGGCGCGATGGGCGGCTTCGAATCGGGCGGCGGGCTCGGCAACCTCGGCGGCGGGCTCTCGGGCGCGGCGTCGGGCGCTATGTCGGGCGCGCTCTCGGGAGGGATGCAGAGCCTCTCGGGCAGCCTCACGAACCTCATCCCGAACCCCTCGGGCCTCGCGAGCCAAGTGACGGGCGGGCTCTCGAACGGCATCAACCTCGACACGATCGCGAACAACTTCTTTACGGGCTCCATCTCGCGATCCGCGAGCAAGAAGCTCGCGCGCACCATCGGCGCGGCCTTCATCTCGGCCTGTGCCAAAGACATCAGCGCGTCGTCGAGCAAAATTTATTTGGAGACGATCGGCGGCGTGAAGCTCAGCGCGGTCGGCGGCGGCATCAGCGAGAACGTCGACGGCATGCTCGCGGTGACCGTGGGCGGCGCGATCATCCGCAAATCGCAGAAGGACATGGTGAGCTCGACCAAGAACGCGACCGGGCTCGTGGGCGGCGCGCTGAGCCTCGCGTCGGACAAGGAGGTGTACCTGACCGCCGACACCATCGAGGTGACAGGGCTCTCCACGCTCGCGATCGAGGTGGGCGCGGCGAAGCTCGAATTGACGTCGGGCTCGGTTTCGATGGGCGGCGACGTGCTCGCCAAGGCGACCGAGAGCGCGGCCTTCCGCGCCAACACCCAAAACTTCATCGAGGTGTGACGTGGAGCACGCGACGCTCATCGCAGGCGGCGAGACCTTCGAGGTCGTTCACGTAAAGGGCACGGAGGGCGTCTCCGAGCTCTTCCGGTACGAGGTGACGTGCGCCGCGGGCGCGAGCCTGCTCGACGTGGGTCGCGACTCCGCGTTCGCGGGTCGCTCGATGAGCCCCGACGAGCTCGCGGGCGGCGAGGCGTCGCTCACGCTGCGCGACGGCGCGGGCGGCGAGCGCACCATCACCGCGATCGTGATCGAGGCCGAAGAGACCGCCGGCGATGACGATCACACCACCGTGCGCCTCGTGCTCGGGCCGCGCGCGCACCTGCTCACGCTCGGCCGATCGTGCCGTGTTTTTCAGGACAAAACCGTCGTCGACATCGTCTCCGACGTGCTCGGGAAGGGCGGCGTCGCGCACCGCTGGGCCGTCACCAAGACGTACGAAAAGCACGTCTATTGCGCCCAATATCGCGAGGATGACTGGACCTTCGTCGCGCGGATGCTCGAAGAGGAGGGCATCTACTTCTACGTCGATCACGAGGCGGGAGGCGCGCTCGTGCTCGCGGACGACTCGCGCGGAGCGCCCGATTTGCCGGGCGGCGCGGCGATCGCGTTCGGGCACGACCTCGGGGCTTCGCGCGGGGTCGAGAGCATCGTCGCGATGGGCGGCGCAGGGCAGGTGACGCCGTCGCGCTTCAGCGTCGGCTCGTTCAACCCCGACAACCCGAAGCTCAAGGTGGGCGGAGGCACGGGCGCGGGCACGCTCGAAATCTACGAAGCGGGCGGCGGCGGGCCGCGATCCCCCGAGGCGTGCGCGCGACGCGCGAGCTTCGCCGCGGAGGCGTCCGCGGGCCGCGCGTCGAGCGCCGGTGGCAGCGCGGTGAGCGCGCGCATCGCGCCCGGCTACGTGATGGATGTGCGCGGGCACGACACGCGATCGGGCAAGCTCTTCGTCTCGTCGGTCGCGATCGAGGTCGTGCAGCGGAGGCGCGGCCCCTCGGGCGGCGATGGCGGCGAGGCGCCCTTCACGTGCCGCTTCGGCGCGACGGCGGCCGCCGCGCCGCACCGGCCGGAGAACCGCACGCCGCCCGCAAAACAAGCTGGTTTGCAGCTCGGCGTGGTGGTCGGCGAGAGCGGCGCCGAGGTCGCGCCGAGCAGCGGCGCGAGCGTGCGCGTGCAGCACTTTTGGGATCGCGAAGGGCAGCGCGACGAGAAGGCCGGCAAGTGGATGCGCGTCGCCCAGCGCGCGACCTCGGGCTCGATGCTGCTGCCGCGCATCGGATGGACCGTCGCGACGTACAACGAAGAGGGCGAGATCGACGAGCCGCACGTGCTCTCGCGCCTCCACGACGGCGAGCACCCGCCCGCGTACGCCCTCCCCGCGAACAAGACGCGCGTCGTGTACAAGACCGCGACAACGCCCGGCGGAGGCTCGTTCAACGAGATCCGCTACGAGGACAAAGCAGGCTCCGAGCAGATGTTTTGGAACGCCTCGCGCAACCTCCAGGGCATCGTGCAAAACGACGCGGACCACACCGTCGTGCGGCACGCGAAGCGCGCCGTGACCAACGACGAGATGGCCGACGTGGGCGCGTCCCTCTCCGAAGAGATCGGCGGCGACCGGAGCTCGACCGTGGGCCGCGACGAGTCGGTCAACGTGGGCGGCGACTCCACCAAGACCGTGGGGACCAACGAGACCATCACCATCGGCGGGAGCCGCTCGATCACCACGGGCACCACGCACACCGACACGGTCGTGAACAAGCGGAGCGTCTCGGTCGGCATCGCGCAGATCGACGTCACGCTCGGCACCATCGCGGCCAAAGGCGAGAAGGTCACGACGCTCGTGGGCGGCGCGATCGTCCGCGCGACGGCCTCGTCGCTCGCCGACTCCGCGGGCTGGGCGTCGGCGCAGACCATCGGCGGGGCCAAGATCGAGCTCATCAAAAAAGGCCGCGAAACCAAGGTTAAAAAGCGATTCTTGGAGACCGTCGGCGGCGCGATGAAGCTCACGTCGGCGGCGTCGTATTCGGCCAACGCCGAGGAGAACGCGACGTGGAAGGTGGGCGGCGCGCTCACGGCCAAGGCGCCGCTCGTGCGGTTGGAGGCCAAGACCAAGATCGCGATCAAGGTCGGATCGAGCTCGATCACGATCACCGCCGACGAGATCACGCTCTCGTCGCCGGGCTACGACCTCACGAAATCGACGAGCGTGGTCGTCGACACCCCCAAGGTCACGAACAACTGATCGAGGCGACCCATGGCGAGCGAGATCCCGATCCGGTACTTCGTCGACTTCGGCGGCGCGGTGATCCCCGTGCGCACGATCACCGGGAGCGAGCGCATCAGCGCGCCGTTCTCGTTCACCGCGCGCTTCACGTCCGAGGAGATCGGCGAGGAGCCCGAGGCGCTCCTCAAAATGCCCGCGGGCGTTCGGATGGATCGCGAAGGCGAGATCGTCCGCGCCGTCGCGGGCATCATCACCGAGGCGTCGATCGGCGCCGCCATTCGCGGAGCCGCCGAGGTGAAGATCGTGATCGAGCCGCGGCTCACGCTGCTCCGGCATCGCAGCGACTACCGCGTGTTCCGCGACAAAACCGCGCCGCAGATCGTCGACGAGGTGCTCTCGCACATGGGCGTCGCGCACGAGCTGCGGCTCTCCGCGAGCTACGACGAGCGCGCGTACACCGTGCAGTGCCGCGAGACCGACCTCGACTTCGTTCACCGCATGCTCGAAGACGAGGGCATCTTTTATTACTTCCTCCCGAGCGGCGTGATGGTCCTCGGCGACTCGCCCGGCGCGTACGACACGATCCCGGGTGACCCGAAGATCCCGTTCCGCGCGGGCCACGGGCTCGATCGCGGCGGCGACGCGGTGAGCTCCGTCGGCCGGCGATCCAAGGTCGCGATCGGCAAGGTCTCGCTGCGCGACTTCGATCTCGATCGGCCCCGGCTCGACCTCGACGCGCACGCCGACGGGCCGATGAAGGGCGGCCCCGAATATTACGATTACCCCGGCGAATACAGCGATCCGGGCGCGGGCGCGCGCAAGGCCAAGCTCCACGCGGACGCGCACGCGTGCGACAAACAGCGCGTCTTCGGCGAGAGCCTCACGCCGCGGCTCGCGCCCGGCCACACGTTCACGCTCGAAGGATCACCGCGCGGCGTCGCGGACGGCTCGCTCGCGGTGACGGCGGTGAAGCACGACTTCGATCGCGATCGCAGCGGGCTCACCTGCTCGTTCGAGGCGATCGACGCGGGCATGACGTTCCGGCCCATGCGCGCGACGAACGTGCCCACGCTCACGAACCCGATGACCGGCTTCGTCACCGGGCCTTCGGGCGAGGACATCCACACCGATCCGCGCGGTCGCGTGAAGGTGCGCTTCCCGTGGGATCGCGTGCAGCCCTTCGATGACTCGGTCTCGGACTGGGTGCCCGTGCTGCAAGACAACACGGGCCACTCGGTCGGCATCCCGCGCGTGGGGTGGGAGGTGCTCGTCCACTTCCAAGAGGGCGATCCCGACAGGCCCGTGGTGCTCGGCCGCGTCTACAACGCCGAGGACAAATTCCCCGTCGATTTGCCCGCGGGGAAGACCAAGACAGCGCTCAAGTCGCTCTCGTCGCCGAGCCGCGCCGGCACCAATCAGATCGAGATCGACGACATCGCGGGCTCCGAGAAGGTCACGATCATCGCGGAGCGCGACCACGACGTGAACGTCGCGAACGATCAAGAGGTCCGCACGCTGCGCGACAAAGCGCGGCGCGTAGGCGGCAACGAGGTGGTCGCGATCGGGCGCGACACGTCGCTGTGGGTCGGCGCCGATCGATCGCTCGAAGTGACGGGCAACCAGACGCACACGGTGCAGGGCTCGCGCGATCTCGACGTGGCGGGCAGCCAATCGGTGACCGTCGCCGTGAACCGGAGCCTCACCATCGGCGGCAAGCACACGCGGCGCATCGGCACCGACGACACGGTCACCGCGAAGGACATCTCCGAGCGCATCGGCGCGCTCGATCTGGAGGTGAGCGTCAAGCCCAACACCACGACCGCGGACAAGCTCCTCGCCGTGACCGTGGGCGGCGCGCACGTCGAGGCCGTCAAGAAGGGCAAGAGCGAGTCGACCAAGTACGCGCGCGCCGAGACCGTGGGCGGCGTCTTCTACACGAAGGCGACGGAGGGCATCACGTCGAGCGCGGGCAAGAAGCTCGTCACCACGGTGGGCGGCGTGATGAGCGTCTCGTCGGTGGACAGGCTCTCGACGGTCGCGGGCAAGAAGCTCAGCTACACGGCCATGACCGGCAAAATCGAGAGCGACGGCGAGGTGAGCCTCAAGGTCGGCGACAGCTCCGTCATCCTCAAAGACGGCAAGGTCGCGATCACCGCGAAGAAGATCACCTTCTCGATGACCGGCAAAGGCGGCTACAAAAGCGGGGATTACACGATCGTCCCCGTCGCCGCGACGAGCACGAGCGCGGAGGCGGGCGAGCAGGACACGAAGGGCGCCGACGCCAAGGTCGCGAAGAACAAGGCCGCGCTCGACAAGGCGCTCGCCGCGGGCGTGTCGAGCACCAAGGGCCCGCGCGACGTCGTGGCTCCGCTCGAAGCGTGCAACGTGTCCGTGCGCAACGTGCTCGAGACGTACAACGCGGAGACCGGCGCGGGGCTCTGGACGCCCTCGACCAGCCAATTCTCCACCGACATCATCAACGATTTGGCCGCGGGGAGAGTGCCGGGCGCGTCCGCCGTCGATCCGAGGACCGCGCAGGATCTCGCGAACCAAGGGCAGGTCGTGATCGCCGCGGGCGTGGGCCACGTGGTGACAGTCGCGCCGGGCACGGGCGTCACGCGGGGCGACAACTACTACCCGATGTTGCAAGGCGGCTCGACCAACACGGCCATCCAGTCGCCCAACCCGGCGAGCGCGAACTACGTGTTCCCGCGGAGCTCGCTCAACAACGGGGGCGTGGTCTATTACCACATCACGCCCCCGCCCCCTCCCCCGCCGCCTCCTCCACCGCCGCCCGGCACCAACATCTGATCGATGGACGACGCCGATCGCTACGCGACATGGGACGAGGCCCCGGCGCCCACTCTTCCGCTCGAGCGCTACGCGTCCATCGCGGCCGAGCTCCAAGAGAAGCGCGCGCCGCGCGCGGAGGTGCTGCGCCGCCACGACCTCGACGAGGAGAGCTTTACACGTGAAGAATGGGCGTGGCTCGACGCGATGGCGAACGACGCGATGCGCGGGGACGCGACGGTCGCGGGCCGCTACGGCGAGCTGTTCCTCGCGGCGCAGGACGCGCTCGCGTCGCCCGAGGAGAGCGCGATCCCGATCGAGACCTACGCGGCGATCCGGGTCGCGATGGAGAACGGCGAAGATCCGGCGCGCGTGCTCGCCCTGCGATCGATGACGCTGCCCGTGTGGATGAGGCTCGATCGCCGCATGAGCGCGGCGGCGAGCGCGGACCCGGCCACGCGCGATCGGATCGCGCGCGAGGTCGCGCTCGCGGAGGCGGCGTACGCCCCGCTGCCCGACGAGGACGACGCGCTCGATCTCGACGAGGACGACGACGACGTCGCGGAGGCCACGTGACCGGCGACCCGGTCTTCGTCACCGGCGCGGGCGCGACCGGGCCGCTCGGGCTCGCGCGCATGCAGATCGCGATGAGCGCGCGCGCTCACAAGATGGAGCCGCGCGACACGACGCTCCTCGACGGGCGCGGCGATCCCATCGGCGTTTGTCGCGCGTCGGCGATCTCGGATCAGCTCGTGGGCTCCCGGCGCTTGGTCGAGCTCGCGGCGCCCGCGCTGATCGAAGCGGGCGTGACCGACATGGAGGCGCCGATGATCCTCGTGCTCCCGCCGAAGGGTCGCGCGGACGACGATCCGCAGATGTCCGAGATCGCGCCGGCGATCGCGGCGCGCGCGGGGCTGCGGCTCGACGCCGCGCGATCGTCGCTGATCCGCGGTGGGCGCGCGGGCTTCGCGCAGGCGATCGCGGCCGCGGTGCGGCTCTTCGCGTCGAGCCCCGCGCCGTCGTACGTGGTGGTCGGCGGCGCCGACAGCCTGCTCCACCCGGGGGTGATCGCCGATTTGGATCAGCGCTACGAGCTCTTCACGCGCGGCAACACGGACGGCGTCATCCCGAGCGAAGGGGCGGCGTTCCTCGTGCTCTCCAAGCGCTCGAGCGCAGACGCGCTCGCGTCGATCCGCGCAGCGGCGATCGCGCACGAGGAGGCCGATCCCAACATCGCGGAGGCGTGGTCGAACGCCGTGCGCGAGGTGATCGCGGACCGTGGCGTCGCGTGGCTGCTCTCGGATCTGACCAACGTGCGCGCGCGGATCCGGGAGTGGTCGATGGTCGAGGCGCGCGCGTTCGACGGGCCGATCCAGCATGATCGACTCGCGGACGATCTCGGCGAGATCGGCGCGGCGATCGGCCCGACCCTCGCGGCCGTCGCGTGCTCGTATTGGTCCGCGGGCTGCGCGCCCGCGATGAGCGCGCTCCTCGCGCTCGCATCGGAGGGCCCGGAGCGCGCGGCGATTTGGATGGAGGGGCCGTCATGAGCGCCGGAGGCGATCGATCGATCGACGCGGGTCACTCGATCGCGGCCCTCCGCGAGATCCTCGATCGGATCCTCACGGACACGGCGCTCCTGCCTGCGCGCGTCGATCGCGCGCCCATCGCGAACCTCATCCGCATGGCCGAAGGCGCGGTCGACGCGCTCGCGGGCGCCGGGGCGGACGAGCGATCGTTCGCGGATCACGTCGGTCGCGCGACGTCCGCGCTCCGCTCCGCGCGCTCGCTGATCGCGCTCGCGGAGGCGGGGAGCGCGGGCGATCGGCTCGCCGCGCGGATCACGTCGGTGATCGCCGCGCTCGGCGAGCACGACCGGGAGGCCCGCGACGCGCTGCTCGCGGCGAGCGATCGCGCGCTCCGATCGCGCTCCGATCGAGCGCCCGCCATGAGGCCGAAGCTCTCGGCGAGCGTCGGCGCGCCCGCGCTGCACCACCTCGATCGGCCGCCGCTCACCGCGCACGTTCGCGCGCGCGCGAACGACGACGAGGACGATGAGGAGCGCGAGGACGGCTCGGATCTGCTGCCGGATCCGCGACCGATGCCGATCGATCCGTGGGCCGCGCAGCTCCGCCGGATCGCGCGCGACACGATGGACGAGATCGGCGCGCTCGGCCTGCTCCGCGGCGCCGAGGGAGAGGACCCGTGGTCCCCCGCGCTCGCGAGCTTCGATCAGCGGCTGCTCAACGATCTCGACGCGCTCGCGGCGCTCGGCGAGCCCGCGCGTGACGGCGCGGGGAAGCTCGTCTCCATCGACGTCGCGACCGAGGTCGTGGTCTTCGCCTCGGACGCGTTCACCATCGATCCTGCGCGCGCGTTCGCGCGGGCCTTCGTGCTCGGCTGCCTCCATGGCGAGGACGCGGTCCGCGCGGCGGTCCACGAGCTCGTGCTCTCGCACCCGGACACGCACGACGCGCAGCGCGTCGCGCTCTCGCTCGCGTCGAGCCCCGCGATCACGGGCGCGATGCGCGCGCTCTCGCGGCGCGAGAGCCCGGCGCTCGCGGCCCTCGCGCTCGACGTGCTGCGCGCGCGGGGCGAAGCGTCGTTCGACGTCGCGGCGCTCCTCGTCGCGCACCCGAACGAGCGCGTGCGGCGGAGCGCGATCGCGTGCCTCGCGGCGGCGCCCGAGCGAGAGGCCGCCGCGGCGCTCCTCGAACGATCGCTCTCCGGCGAGGAGGACGACGCGGTCGTCGCCGCGCTGCTCGACGCGCTCGCGGTCGTGAGCCCCGCCTTTGGTCTCGCGGAGATCCGTCGCAGGATGGCGATCGCGATCGAGCGCCGCGCGCCGCCTCCCGGCGCGATCGCGATCACGCTCGCGATCGCGGGCGGACCGCTCGACGGCGATTTGATCGCGCGCGCGCTCGACGCGAAGGCGGGCGCGGTCTTCGCCGCCGAGGCGCTCGGATGGCACGGTCACCCTGCGAACCTCGATGGTTTGTGCGACGCGCTCACGGCCGCGCTGCAAGCAGGCGCGCGGGCCGAGGGCGTCCATGGCGCGATCGCGCGCGCTTCGGCCGGGGCGATCGCGCGCATCACGGGCGCGCCGATCGAGCCCACTCACGAGGGGCTAAAGCGCGCGATCGCGCTCCGCGACGAGCGGCGCAGCGTCGAGGATCCTGCGGCGCGACGAGCGCCGGTGCGGCTCCGCGAGGGCAAGCCTTACGCGGTGCTCTCGAGCCTCGACGCGCTCGTGCGCGCGGGCGTCCCGGCGCGTGAGCGGGTGATCAGCGCGCGCGAGGCGGCGCACATGGATGCGCGCGCGCGCGGCCTCGATGGCGCGGGGTGGATCGCGCCCTTGCTCGCGCGCGTCGCTGCGCTTCGTGCGATCATCGCGCGTGAGCCCGCGCGGCCGTCCGGCGCCTGGGCGACCTCATGAAGATCGCGTCTCCGTTCTCGTTCCCCGTCGTGCCGTTGTTGTGGGAGTCGTCCCCGGGGCGCTCGATGTTGACCGTGATCGTGAAGATCACGTTTCAGCTCGCGCACGGCGAGCCCGCGTCGATCGCGCCGGTGCAAGAGCCGCTCAGCGGGGATCGGCCTTGGGAGGGCGCGACGCAGCGCGTGCTCTTTTACCCTTCGGATTGGGCTCCCCAAAAGAAGCGGCCCGAGGTGATGGTCGTCGGCTGCGCCTACGCCCCCGACAACAAGCCCGCGGACAAGGTCGTCGTGCGGCTCACGTGCGGCGAGATCAACAAGGCCATTCGCGTCATGGGCGATCGCCTTCGGATCGGATCGTCGGTGAGCCCTCCGCAGCCTTTTACGCGTATGCCGCTCACGGCCGAGCGCGCGTTGCAGAGCAAGAACAACCCGGCCGGCATCCCCGCGACGGGCGTGCCCAACCTCGAAGCCGTCGATCCGCGCACGATGCCGATCTTCGGCCCGCTCGATCCGTACGCCGAGGTGCGGCTCCGCAAGAACACCGAGGCCTCGATCCGATGGGCGTACCGGCCTGAAGGCGCGCCGCCCGAGGGCTTCGACGCGGACCTCTTCAACGCCGCGCCGGTGGAGCAGCGCGTGGCCCGCATCCCGCTCGGCGCGAAGATCGCGCTCGTGAACATGCGCCGCGATCACGCGGTCTTCGAGCCTCAGCTCTCCGACATGCGCCCGCGCGCGGAGCTCGACGGCCGGCCGCTCGAGCTCGTCGCCGACACGCTCTGGATCGACGCCGAGCGCGCGATCGCGATCGTCGTCTTTCGGGGCGTGACGCCGATCGAGCGCGCGCAATGGGAGAGCGGCACCATCGCGATCGCGACGGCGCAGGGCGGCGTTCGCGCTTCGTTCGGGACGCCGCCGGGAGGCGCCGACGCGGGCACCGTGCGCCTCGCCGACGGCGTCCTCTCCGGGGACGCCGGAACAGCGCGCCTCGATCCCGAGCAAGTGCGCGCCGCGCTCGCTGGCTATGGGTTGCCGTTCGCCGCGTCCAAGCCTGTGGCGCCCGTCGTGGAGCCGCCGCGCGCGCCTGTCGCGGAGCCTCCGCGCGCGCCCGTCGTGGAGCCCGACGTGTCGTCGGTGAAGGCGCCCAGCCCTGGGCGAATGACGCTCGCGGCGCCGCTCGAGCTGCGCCCGTCGGCCGCGCTCCCGTTCGCCTCCGCGGCGGGCGACGATCGATCGATCGCGCCCTCGTCGCGCGATCCCGAGACGTTGCGCGGGGCCTTCTCCGAGCCGAGCGCCGTAGAGATCGCGAGCGCGCCCACCGCGTCGATCGAGCCGGTCGCGCTCGATCCTGTGCCGACGTCGCCGATCGCGATGGTGGCCGTGGAGGAGCTGGAGCCCAAGACACCGCGGCCTCAGATCATGACGATCGTCGCGCCGCTCACGCCGCGCGTGGGCGCGCTTCCCTTCTCGAAGGGGGAGGCCGATCCGAGCATCGCGAAGCCCTCGATCGACGAGGTCCGCGTCCCCTCGCGATCGATGATGACCCTCGCGGCGCCGCTCTCGGTTCAATCGCCGGAGCGCGCGCTCCCGTTCGAAGGTCGAGGCTCCTCGCCCGCGCAGGCGCCGCCGATCGTGCAGATGCCGTCGTTCGCGCAGATGCCGTCGCTCGCGCACGCGCCTCCGATCGCGCAGGCGCCGTCGCTCGCGCACGCGCCTCCGACCGTGCAGGCGCCTCCCGCCGCGCCCGCGCTCGATCCGCCCGACGCGCGCGCGGAGCTGCTCCCGATCGAGGCGTACGCTTCGATCAAAGCGGCCTTGTTTCGGGGCGAGCTGCGCGATGAGGTGCTCGCGCGTGCGGGGCTCGACGAGCACGCGTGGATCATCCAGGAGCAGCTCGTGGCGCGCGCGCTCGACGAAGAGGCCAAGGCGGGCCGCGCCGATCGCGCGATCGCGCTCGCCGAGGCTCTGCGCGGCGCTCGTCCCAACGATCCCGCGCACGCCGTGCCGATCGAGCGCTACGTCGCGATCACGGTCGCCCTCGAACAAGCCGACGATCGCAGCGCGGTGCTCCGCGACGCCGGCTTCGACGAGCGCGCGTGGAAGGGCGTCGTCGCGAGCTTCAAAAAACGTTCGAAGGCGGACGCGGAGCTGCGCGAGCGGCTCGGCGCGCTCCTGTTCACCGCGCGCGCAAGCGGAGGAGGCGGGCGCGCAAACGTGTAGGGCAACGTGTGTCAGGGCTCCGCGCCTTGACGGACGCCTCGCGAAAACGCTACGCTCCTCCCTCGGATCGACGGCAAAATGGCCACATATCGGTGGCTCCGTCGCTCGGTGATCGGTCACCGCATCGTTGGCTCTGCCTCCCCTACCCGGTGCTCACGCGTGAGTGATTTCGACGAAAAAACACGTGTGACCCAGGTGGTGCAACCACCGCCGGGGGGTGGCCCGAGCAGCCACAACGGCACGGATTGTCTCGTCGTCATCTACACGAAGGAGCCGACGTTGCTCGGCAAACGCTTCGTGCTCGAGCACAACCCCACGCGCGTGGGACGCGGCGCGGACAACCACGTGGTGCTCGACGGCGACTCCGTCTCGCGGCGTCACGCGCACTTCGAGCAGCGCGGCCCGGGCTGGCTCATCGTCGACGACGGAAGCACCAACGGCACGTATTGCAACGACGAGCAGATCTCGCGCGAGGTCGTCCTCAAGAACGGCGACCGCGTGAAGATCGGGCCGACCATCTTCAAGTTCCTCTCCGGCGCCGACGTCGAGGCCCAATATCACGAAGAGATCTACCGGATGACCATCATGGATGGTCTCACGCAGATCTACAACAAGCGCTACCTCTTCGAAGCGCTCGAGCGCGAGATCATCCGCGGGCGCAGGCACGAGCGCGACCTGTCGATCCTGCTCTTCGACATCGATCACTTCAAACGCATCAACGACGTTCACGGCCATTTGGCCGGCGATTTCGTGTTGAAGGAGCTCGCGCGCGTGGTGCAGGCGCGCATCCGTCGCGACGAGGTCTTCGCGCGGTACGGCGGCGAAGAGTTCGCGATCATCCTGCCCGAGACTCCGCTCGAAGGCGGCGTCGCCCTCGCCGAGACGCTCCGCCAGAAGGTGCAAGAGCACCTCTTCGTGTTCCAGGCCGACAGCATCAAGGTGACGATCAGCGTGGGCGTCGCGATGCTCGAAGAGCGCGATCGCAACGCGAGCGACCTCATCAAGCGCGCCGACGAGCGCCTCTACACCGCGAAGAACGCAGGGCGAAACCGCGTCTCCAGCTGATGACTCCGCAAAGCGCGCCTTCGCGCGCCGCCCCAACGAATGACGCGCTCCTCGGCGCCGGCCTCGGTGACGAGCCTCCTGAGATCCGCGTCGCGCCGCCCGGGCCTCGATCGCGCGCCCTCGCCGCGCGCCTCGAAGCGCTCGAATGCCCGGCGTTCGGCCGGAGGAGGAGCGATCGCGCGACGATCTCCGGCGTCTCGGCGGCGCCGATCGTCCTCGCGTCGGGCCTCGGCGTGAACGTCGTCGACGCCGACGAGAACCGCTACGTCGACCTCGCCGCGGGCTTCGGCGCGCTCCTGCTCGGCCACAGCGCGGCGCCCGTCGTCGAGGCCGCGCGCGCGCAGGCGGAGCGGCTCGTGCAGGCGCTCGGCGACGTCTATTCGGCTGACATCAAGGTCCATCTTTTGGAGAGGCTCGCGGCGCTCCACGGCGGGTCGCATCCCCGCGTGATCCTCGGGCAGAGCGGGAGCGACGCGATCACCGCGGCGATCAAGACCGCGAAGCTCGCGACGGGCAAGCCGGGGATCGTGGCCTTCGAAGGGGCGTATCACGGCCTCGGGTACGCGCCGCTCCCCGCGTGCGGCGTGAGGCCGAGCTACGCCGCGCCGTTCGCGGATCAGCTCAACGCGCACGTGACCTTCGCGCCGTACCCGCGATCGCGCAGCGACGCGGATCGCGCGCTCGGCGCGGTCGACGCGGCGCTCGCCGGAGGCTCGATCGGCGCGGTGCTGGTCGAGCCGATCCTCGGTCGAGGCGGTTGCGTGGTGCCGCCGCCGGGGTTCCTCGCGTCGCTCGTCGAGCTCTCGCACCGGCGCGGCGCGCTCGTGATCGCGGATGAGATTTGGACGGGCCTAGGCCGCTCGGGCGCGATGGTGAGGTCCCACGCGGACGGCGCTCGCCCCGATATTTTGTGCTTTGGAAAAGGGCTCGGCGGGGGGCTGCCCATCTCCGCGTGCGTCGCGCCGGACGCGATCATGGACGCGTGGGCGTCGCAGCCCGGCGAGGTCGTCCACACGTCCACGCACGTGGGCGCGCCTCCCGCGATCGCCGCGGCCCTCGCGACGCTCGACACGATCCGCGATCGCGACCTGGCGGCGCGCGCGCGCGACGTGGGATCCTCGGCGATCGAAGCCTTTCGCGACGTGCTCGCGGGGTCGCCCGAGGTCCTCGACGTGCGCGGCGCGGGGATGATGATCGGCGTCGAGCTCTCGTCCGCCGAGGCCGGTCTCGCCGCCGCGAGGGGGATGCTCGCGCGCGGCTACATCGTGATCACGGGCGGCGTGAGCTCTGAGACGCTCACCCTCACGCCGCCGCTCATCATACGTCGCGAGCGGCTCATCGAGGCCGCGCGCGCGCTCCGGGAGATCCTCGAACGACCATGAGCAACACCGATGACCGCCGCGCCGCGAGCGACGCGCTCCACGCGCGCGTGCTCGCGTTCGTAGACGCGCCGAGCGGCGCCGAGCCCGAGAGCTTCGACGCGCTCGCGCTCGCGCTCGCGCGCTTTCAAGCCGCGCACGTCCCCGCGCTCGCGAAGCTCGCCGCCGCGCGCGGGGTGGATCTCGATCGCGCGGAGAGCGCCGACGTGATCCCCGCCGTGCCGAGCGATCTGCTCCGCGTCCGGCGCGTGGCCGCGCACCCGCCCGAGGAGGACACGGCGGTGTTTCGGACGAGCGGCACCACGATGGGCGCGCGCGGCGAGCACCCGTTCCGCACCACGGCCACGTACGCGCACGTCGCGCTCGCGTGGGGCAAGCGCATGCTCTTCCCGGATCACGATCGCATGCGCGTGATCGTGCTCGCGCCGCCGCGCGCCGATCTCCCCGACTCGTCGCTCTCGTTCATGTTCGACCTGTTCGCGCGCTTCCTCGGCGGGCCGGCCACGTTCCACGTCGCGTATCGGGCGGACGGGAGCGCGGAGATCGATCGCGACGAGCTCGCGCACGAGATCAACGAGGCGCGCGCGGCGAACGAGATCACGCTCGTGCTCGCGACGAGCTTCGCGCTCGTGCACCTCCTCGACGGCCCGCTCCGCGATCTGACGTTGCCGAAGGGCAGCCGCGTGCTGCAAACCGGCGGGTTCAAGGGCCGATCGCGCGAGGTGTCGCCCGCCGAGCTGATCGCGCGCACGGCGCAGACGTTCGGCGTGCCCGCGTCGCACGTGGTCGGCGAGTACGGCATGACCGAGCTCTCGAGCCAGCTCTACGAGGGCACGCTGGCGTCGGCGATCGGGCGTTTTTCAGGCGTTTCGAGGCACGGTTTGGTCCACGCGCCGCCGTGGGTGCGCGTCACCGCGGCCCACCCCGAGACGCTCGATCCGCTCCCGAACGGCGAGGTCGGCATCGCGCGCGTGATCGATCTCGCGAACGTCGACTCGGCGGTCGCGATCCAGACCGCGGACGAGGTCCGGGTCCTGCCCGAAGGCGTGGAGCTCTTGGGCCGCGCCAAAGGCGCGACGCCGCGCGGCTGCTCGCTCGCGATCGACGGCGCGCTCTCGTCGGGCTGAGATGGACGCGCGCCTCGAACGGGTGCGCCGCGTCGTCGCGATGGGGAGGCGCGTCGCGGACGCCCGCGATTCCATGGGGATCGAGGTCCGATCGAAGCTCCTCGCAGAGGGCGCGCTCTCCCCCGAAGGCGTGGAGCTCGCGCTCTCGCGGCACCTCGAAATCGATCCGAGGCCGGAGGATCTTCAGGCGCTCGTCGCGCGCGCGTCGTCGTCGCCGCGGTGCCACGTGGTGCTCTCGGCGCACGTCTGCACGGCGGCGTTGCGCGCGATCGCGATCGGCGTCGCGACCGCGCCGCGCGTGATCGTCAAACCGTCGAGGCGCGATCCGAGCCTCGCCGTCGCGCTCTGTCGCGAGCTCGCGAACGACGCAGAATTCAGGGCGTCCGGCGGCTCGATCGCGATCGTCGAGGCGATCGCGCCCGAGCCCTTGGAGGAGGTCCACGCGTACGGATCCGACGAGGCCCTCGCGGCGATCGCGGCGTCGCTCCCTCACGGCGTGATCGTTCGAGGGCACGGCGCGGGCTTCGGCCTCGCGGTGATCGATCACGGAGCGGCGCTCGACGAGGCCGCTGCGGCGCTCGCCGAGGACGTGATCCCCTTCGATCAACAGGGCTGTCTCTCGCCGCGCGTCGCGCTCATCGAGGGGACCGAAGATCGCGCGAGGGCCTTCGCAGGAGCGCTCGCGATCGCGCTCGAACGCGCGGGGACGCGCGTGCCGCGAGGCGCGATCGAGCCCGAAGGTCGCGCGGCGATCGCGCGGTACACGTCGCTCGTGGAGGCGCTCGGCGAGGCTCGATCCGGCGCGTCGTTCGTCGTGGGGCTCGACGTGGAGCCGGCCTCGTTGGTGCTGCCGCCGCCGCACCGCGTGGTCCACGTGGCGCCTGTCCGCGACGGCGATCATGCGCGCGCGCTCCTCGCGCCGTGGGCGCGCTACGTGACGGTCATCGGCGGACAAGGAGCGGTCGCGCGCGCGATCGCAGCGCAAATCCGGGGCGCTCGCATCACACAGCTCGGCGCGATGCAGAGGCCGCCGCTCGACGGGCCGGTCGATCAACGCGGCGTCGCGTGATCAGATCTCGATGACCAAGCCTTCGCGCGCGGCGATGGTGTTGGGGAACAGCTCCTTCGCGCGGCGCTCTTTCTCGCGGACCATCGCGTCGGTCTGGAGCGGATCGTGATGGTGCAGCACGAGCTGCTTGACGCCCGCGGCCTTGGCGAGCTCGCACCCGGCGACGAACGTCGCGTGGCCCCACCCCGTCTTGGGCCCGCCGCCGACCTCGCCCGCGTACTCCTCGGGCGTGTACATCGCGTCGAAGATCAGCAGGTCTGCGCCCTTCGCGAGCTTCTTCAGCTTGGGGTCGACGATCGCGTAGTGCTCGGAGTCGGTGACGTAGACGACGACCTTGCCCTCGTGCTCGATGCGGTACGCGTACACGCCGTTGGGGTGATTGCCGCGCGCGTTGCTCACGCGCACGTCGCTGTTCTTGCCGACGGTGATCGACTCGCCCTCGTAGAGATCCGCGAACGTCATGGCCGCGCCCATCTCGGTGAGGTGAACGGGGAAGCTCGGATAGTCCATCTGCCCGGCGAGCGTCTCTTCGAGCGTGCGTGAGACGTTGACGCCGCCGTAGAGGTGAATCGTGTTTCCGCGCACGAACGCGGGCGTAAAGAAGGGGAAGCCCTGGATGTGATCCCAGTGCACGTGGCTGAAGAACATCCACGCTTCGAAGGGCATCTGCTTGAGCAGCTCTTGCCCGAGCAAACGCAGGCCGGTGCCACCGTCGAGGATGACGAGCGTGTCGCCGGCGCGAACCTCGTAACAGCTCGTGTTGCCCCCGAATTCAACGGTATCTGGCCCGGGTGTGGGGATGCTCCCGCGTACTCCCCACATCTTGATCCTCATTGCGTGTCACCCTCCGGCAGGGCCTCGGTAGTCCCCTTTTATGCTCGTTGCAGCGCGGGGAATCGGGAGGCTTCACCACATCCCCGGGCTATTAGATTCCGCGGTGCGGTAACGTCAAGTCTCGGCGGGCCAACACGGTTCGTCAACAGAGATCCCGAGGGCTGAAAAATCGCGCTCTTCGTAGCCTGAACGGCGCTAGGTACGTCACTCCCCATGCACACTGCGGACGCGATCGTCCTCCTCGGCTGTCGTATCGGCCCTGCGGGCAAGCCCTCCAAAGCCGCAGCGAGGCGCGCGGCTGCGGCCGCCTCAGGGTATCTCACGGGCGTCGCGCCGCGCATCATCGCGAGCGGCGGGAGACGCTGGGGATCGCACGTCGAGGCCGAGGCGCTCGCGGCGTCGCTCGTCGCGGCGGGCGTCCCCGCGAGCGCGATCACGTGTGAGCGCTGGTCGTTCACGACGTACGAAAACGCTATTTTCTCCGCGGAGTTGCTCCGCAGGATGGGCGCGCGCAACGCGGCGATCGTCACGTGCCCGTGGCACATGGCGAGGGCGCTCGCCGATTTTCGCGCGGTCGGCGTGGACGGGATCCCGCTGCCCGCGCCCACCGCGAGCGCTTCGATCGTCTCGCGCGCGTACCGCCGCGCGCACGAGGCGGTGTGCCTTCGCCTCGACGCGTGGGCGATCGCGCGCGCGCGTCTGCTGCAAGAGAGCGCGCGCACCACGTTGGGGGTCGCGTGAGCAAGCGCCGCGTAACGCCGTTGATCGCGCCGTTGATCGCGGCGCTCGTCGCGTCGTGCTCGAACGGCGGCGCGCCGAGCGCGCCTGACGCCGGCCCCGAGGTGGGCATGAGCGCGAGCGCGGCGAGGATCCGCGCGGTGCTCGAAGCCGAGCACCGCCGCGCGCCTTCGCTCGTCACCGCCGAAGATCAGCAGAGCCGCGACGTGTCGTTGCGAAGGGCCGCGGCGCGCGCGCTCGCGCGTATCGGCGGCGACGGCGCGAGGCCGGGCCTGCTCCGCGCGCTCTCGGACGAGGACGGCGACGTGGTCGCGTGGGCCGCGTACGGCCTCGGGTTCTTCTGCAAAGGGCACGACAAAGCCACGGTGGCTGCGCTCGTGGCGCGCGCGCTCACGCCCACCGTGAAGACCGGCGCGCTCGACCCGGATCTCGCGATCGCGCGCGCGATCGGCCGCTGCGGCGCCGAGGAGTCGGAGCCCACGCTCACCGCGTGGCTCGCCGGATCGAAGGAGCGCGCGGTCAGCGCCGCGTATGGATTGAGCGAGATTTCAGCCTCCAAAAAGAAGCTCCGCGAAGAGACCATCGCCGCGCTCCTCAACACGGCGGCGGGCAGCGCGTCCTCGCCTTCGCTGCCCGAGGCGCTCGCGCCGATCGGCAGGCTCCGCAGCGTGCCGCCGACCGTGGTCGCGAGGATCGGAGAGGTCGCGACGGCGGCGCTCGCGCACCCCGGTCCGTCGCGCATCTTCGCGGTGCGCGCGCTGCTCCACGGAGGCGAAGGCGCCGCGGCGGAGCTCGGAAAAGTGCTCCGAACGCCCGCGACGTTCAGCGCAGCGGAGCGCGCCGAGGCCGCGCGTGTGCTCGGTGAGCGTGACGATGTCGGCGCGCGCAACCTCGTGCCGCTCAGCGTGCGCCCCACGCGTCGCGAGGACGCTGGGAAGCGCGCGCTCGAAGAGGCGCTGCCCGAGCTCGTGCCCAACGTGAGCCCGGTCGCGATCACGGGCCTCGTGAGCGAAGACTTCGGCGTGATCATGCGCGCGCTCAACGCGATCAAGCCCTCGCACCTGTGGACGAACAGACCCGAAATCATGGGCCCTTCGGTCGAGCCCCCGAGCGCCGCGGCCAAGAAGGCGCTCGTGGACCTCGCGTCGCTCCCCGTGCCCGCGGGCGCGCCGCCGGCCGTCGTGCGCCGCATCGCGTGGCTCCGCTGCAAGGCGGCCGATCGCTTGGCGGGCGCCGATCACAAGGACAAGCTGCTCGTCGCGTGCGACCCGATCACGCCCTCGGATCCGAGCGACGCGCGCGCGCCGAGCGGCCTCCGCCCGGCCGAGATCCACGCGGGCTCGATCGGCCTCCGCGCGATGGTCGACGTGCTCGGGCGCGCGATGCTCGTAGGCCCGCGGCTCGCGGCGTTCGTCGCGATCGCGGACGGCAAAGACACCCGGGCGCGCGCCGCTGCGATCGAGCTCCTCGCGGATCACGAGGAGGTCGAGCCGGCCGCGGAGCTGCTCACGCGCGCGCTTCGATCCGAGGCGACCGGCGTCTCGGGGACCGCGGCCGAGGTGCTCAAAAAGCAGCCTCAACGCGCGGCCGAGGCGCCGAAGCAGACCAACAAGAAGGCGAAGCGCAAGCGCAAGCGCGACGGCGAGGACGTGGTCCCCGACGAGCCGAGGCCCATCTCGCCCGCGCTGATCGAGGCGCTCCTCGCGGCGCTCGCGAAGCCCGTCGTCAACGACGATCCCGAGATCGCGGACGCGCTCGTCGCGGCGGCGGGCGCGCTCGGCGCGAAGGCGGCCAAGGCGCGCGTCGACGAGCTGTGCCGCTCGCCGCACCCCACGACGCGGGAACAAGCCGAGATCGCGCTCGGGCTGCTCGGCGACAAGAAGGCGTGCCCCGCGCCGGCCGAGGGCGGAGCGCTGCCGAGCGAGCTCGATCATCTCGTCACGAGCAAGGTCACGCTGTCGATCGAGAGCGACGCGGGCGCGCTCACGCTCACGCTCGATCCGACGTTCGCCCCGGTGATGGTGACGCGCCTCAAGGATCTCGCGCAGGCTGGTTTCTTCGATGGAATGGTGGTCCATCGCGTCGAGGGCGGGTTCGTCACGCAGCTCGGATCGCCGTGGGGCGACGGCTCGGGCGGGCCCTTCGGCAAGCCCGCGCTGCGCTGCGAGACGAGCCCGCTGCCGTTCAACGCGCTCACCGTCGGCATCGCGCTCTCGGGGCGCGACACGGGCGGCAGCCAAATCTTCGTGATGCACGCATCCGCGCCTCATCTCGACGGCGCGTATCCGCTCGTCGGCGCGGCCAAAGGGCCATGGGCAGCCTTCGTCGACGGCGACCGGATCACCAAGGTCAAGGTGGAATGATCGCCGGGTTACGATGGCAGCCGCCATGTCCTCGATGAAGCCCGGCGATCGGATCGACGACGCGTACACCATCGAGACGCTCGCGGGCACGGGCGGCATGAGCGAGGTGTACAAAGCGCGCGACGATCGCGGCGTCGTCGTCGCGGTGAAGGTGCTGCACCGCGGGTGCGACGAGGCTCGGCTCGCGCGCGAGGCCAAGGTGCTCGCGTCGCTGCGGAGCCCGGGCGTGCTGCGTTACCTCGCGCACGGGGCGACCCGCGACGGGCGCGCGTACCTCGTCACCGAGTGGCTCGAAGGCGAGACGCTCGCCGATCGGCTGCGCCGAGGCAGGCTCACCATCGTCGAGGCGCTCGATCTGGGCGAGCGCGTGGCGACGGCGCTCGACGAGGCGCACCGCGCGGGCGTCGTCCACCGCGACCTCAAGCCCGCGAACCTGTTCCTCCAGAACAACGAGATCACCTCGGTAAAAGTGCTGGATTTTGGGATCGCGCGGCTCGCCGAATCCACGCGCGCGCTGACCTTGTCGGGCGCCATCCTCGGCACCGCGGGGTACATCGCGCCCGAGCAGGCGCGCTGCGAGCGCACGATCGGGCCCGCGGCCGACGTGTTCGCGCTCGGGTGCGTGCTCTTCAAGTGCATCACGGGCGAGCTCCCGTTCGCGGGCGACGATCTGCTCGCGACGCTGCTGCGCCTCGCGATCGAGGACGCGCCGCGCGCCTCGGATCTCCGCGCGGACGTGCCGCGCGCGGTCGACGATCTGCTCGCGTCGATGCTCGTGAAGACGCCTTCGGATCGGCTGCGCGACGGGGGCGCCGCGGCCGCCGCGATCGAGGCCGTGAGGCGCGAGCCCGCGATCGAGGACGAGCCGTCGCGCGACGGGCGGCCTTCGTTCACGGGCGCGGAGCGGCGCGTGCTCTCGCTCGTGCTCATCCGCAGCCCCGAGACCGCGGCGCCCGACGAGCAGACCCAGCCCATCGCGTCGGACGAGACGCGGCGGCGCGCGATGAGCACCGTCGTCGATCGCTTCCGCGGCAAGCTCCACATGCTCGCGGACGGCTCGTCGCTCGTCACGTTTCAAGCGCAGGCCGAGGCGGGCGCCGAGGCCGCGACGGACGTCGCGGTGCGCGCCGTGCGCTGCGCCCTCGCGCTCCGCTCGCTCGTCGGCGCGGCGCCCATCGCGATCGTGACCGGGCGCAGCGTCTCGACGCGATCGCCCATCATGGGCGAGATCATCGATCACGCGATCGCCTTGCTCAGCCTCCCTTCGCCGCCTCGATCGAGCGGGGGCACGAAGCCGGGCGTCGATCGGCGGAGCGCGTCGCGCGAGGAGGCGCCGTGGATCCGCGCCGACGACGCGACCGCGGGGCTCGCGGGCGCGGCCTTCGAGGTCGTCGATCAAGGCGGCGCGCGCTGGATCGCGGGCGAGCGCGATCGCGCGAACCGCGAGCGGCTCCTGCTCGGCAAGCCCACCACGTGCGTCGGCCGCGATCGCGAGCTCGCGACGCTGGAGGCGCTCTTCGCCGAGTGCGTCGCCGAGCCGGTGGCGCGCGCGGTGATCGTGACCGCGGGGCCCGGCCTCGGGAAATCCCGCGTGTGCCACGAGCTGCTCCGCAGGCTCGCGACGCGCGACGCGGGCGTCGAGGTGTGGGACGCGTACGGCGACGCGGCGGCCGAGGGCTCGCCGTTCGGCCTCGTGGCGCAGGCGATCGGGCGCGCCGCGGGCCTCGCGGGGGGCGAGCCCCCCGAGGTGCGGAGGGCCAAGCTCCTCGCGTACGTTTCTCTGTACATCACCGCGGACCGCGCGCGTTGGGTGGCCTCCATGCTCGGCGAGATCGCGGGCGCGCCCGTGCCGGACGCCGAGGCGAGCGCGGAGCTGCGCGCCGCGCGCAAGAGCCCGCTCGCGCTGGGCGATCCGATCCGCCGCGCGTGGGAGATGCTCGTCGCGGGCGTGTGCGCGTCGAAGCCGCTCGTGATCCTCGTCGAGGATCTCCACTGGGGTGATCTCCCCACGGTGAGCTTGATCGAGGCCGCGCTGCGATCGCTCGCGGACGCGCCGCTCTTCGTGCTCGCGACCGCGCGCCCCGAGGTCCACGCGATCTTCCCGAGGCTCTGGGCCACGTGCGAGGCGCAGGAGATTCGGCTCTCGAAGCTCACGCGGCGCGCGGGCGAGAAGCTCGTGCGCGAGGTGCTCGGCGAGCGCCTCGGCGACGCGGAGATCACCGCGCTCGTCGATCACGCCGAGGGCAACGCGTTCTTCTTGGAGGAGCTGATCCGCGCGGCGGCCGAGGGAAAAGCCGGCGAGGTGCCGCCGTCGGTGGTCGCGATGGTCGAGGCCAAGCTCGACGCGCTCGGGCCCGAAGAACGAAGGATTTTGCGCGCGGCGAGCGTGTTCGGGCAGACCTTCTGGGACGACGGCGTCGCCGCGATCATCGAGGGCCGCGACCCGGGGCCGATGCTCGACGATCTGAGCCGGCGCGAGATCGTCTCCGAGGGCAAGCCCGGGCGCTTCCCGCAGCACCGCGAGCGATCGTTCCGCCACGCGATCCTGCGCGAGGCCGCGTACGGCACGTTGACCGAAGGGGATCGCGCGTTCGCGCACCGGATCGCGGGCGATTGGCTCGCGAAGGCGGGCGAGGGCGACGCGTTGGTGCTCGCGCGGCACTTCGAAGAGGGCGACGATCGCGCGCGCGCCGCGAGCTTCCTGCTCCGCGCCGCGGAGG
Source organism: uncultured Polyangiaceae bacterium (assembly GCA_964437785.1). Classification (GTDB taxonomy): domain Bacteria; phylum Myxococcota_A; class Polyangia; order Polyangiales; family Polyangiaceae; genus CAYTJL01. Next base: position 5,618 of record CAYTJL010000057.1, on the reverse strand, counting down.
ACGCGCTCCGCGGCAACGACCTCGACGCCGCGATCGATCGCGCGGAGAGGGCGCTGCGCGCGGGCCCCGAGGAGCTGCGATCGGCGGCGCTCACGACGCTGCTCGAAGCGTACGCGTGGCAGAACGAGTGGTCGCGCACCGATCGCTGCGCCGAGGAGCTGTTCCGCCGCGCGGAGCCGGGCAGCCGCGCGTGGTGCATGGCCGCGATGGGCAAGCTCTGGGCGGGCTCGGTGCTCGAGCGGCTCGACGGGATGATCGAGGCGATGGGCGCGATCGGCGCGGTCACGTGCGCGCCCGACGCGATAGAGGCGTGGGCGCAGGCGGAGAGCGCGGTCGTCGCGACCATGACCATCGCGGGCGCCTACGACGTCGCGGCCGAGCACACCGCGCGCCTCATGAAGGTCGCCGGGCCGTCGGCTGAAGGCGAGGCCGCGGTGCGGGGCTGGATCGAGCTCACGCAGGGCCTCTTCATCCGGCAGAGCAAGGCGGATCCGTACGGTAGCCTGCTCCACATGCGCGCCGCTTCGGAGGCGTTCGCGCGCGCGGGCAGCCCGCAGCAGAGGCTCTGGACCGACGTCCACGTCGCGATCGATCTGTGGCAGCTCGGCGCGCACGACGAAGCGGTCGAGCGGCTCATGGGCCCGCTGCGCGAGCCGTCCGCGGGCGAGAAGCTCCGCGTGGTCGCGTCGGTGGCGACGTACGCGTTCGCGGGCGTGCGCGCGGATCAAGGCCGGCTCGAAGAGGCCGCGCACGCGATCGGCCGCATGATTTTGGCCGAGCGCGCGCAGGGCAACCGTTACCTCGAAGGGCTCGGCCGCTCGCTCTCGGCGCGGATCGCCCGGCGGAGGAGGCTCTACGCCGCGGCGGCGTCCGAGGCGCTCACCGCGATCGACAGGCTCTCGCTCATCCCGTTCGATCGCGCGGCCGCGCTCGCCGAGCTGTCGGCCGTGAGGCTCGCCGAGGGCAACGTGGAGGAGGCCAAACGGCTCTCGCTCGACGCGTACGGTGAGGTGCTCCGCGTGCCCGGCTACGGCGAAGCCGCGGTGAGGCTCAACCACGTCGAGGTGCTCGCGGCGGCGGGCGACGTCCAAGGCGCGCGCGCCGCGGCGATCCTCGCCCAAACGAGGCTCCGTGAGCGCGCGAGCGTGATTGAGGACAGCTCGCTCCGCCAAAGCTTCCTCGACAACGTGCCCGAGCACAGCGCCACGATGAAGATCAGCATCGACAAGGGCTGATTCGCTGATTCGCTGTCAGCCCGCGGGGACGGCGATGGCCACGCGCGGGCCTGCGCGCACGGTGATCGACGAGGCCCAGAGGAGATCGCCGTCGAGCACGAACGGGCCCTCTTCGCCGTTCGGGAAGCGGATCGAGAACCTGTCGACCAGATCATCGAAGTGGCCTTTGCCGCCGATGGTGCGGCCCATCAGCACCAAAGGAGCGCGCGGGCCGAGCGCGCGCGCCGGGAGCGGGCTCGCCACGAGGTGAGGCCGCAAAGGGTCCTCGGCCGCGCGGTGATTGACGATCATGTGAAGGCCCAAGTCGCGCACGACCGACGAGGAGACGAGCGAAAACGCGCTCGGCGGAAGGGGCTTGTCGTTCACCGACAGCGCACATGGCAAGGGGTCGAGCACGCGCCGCGCATAAGGCCCTCCCCAAAACGACTCGACGAACACGCGCGCGACGATGCTCGCCGCGCCCCGCTCCCCGCGCGCGCCCTCGGCATAATAAAGCTCGAAGAACCGCGCCACGAGGCCTGTCCCAAAGATGAAGCCCACGCGCGTGGCCGGCCCCGCGCGCTCCTGGGTCTCGATGAGCAACGTGGGATGGGGCTTGAGCCGGGCGCGCGCCACGATGGCTTCGAGCAGGTGCACAGGATCGCCGAGCCGGCTCAAATTCCGGGCGATGGTGGCCACGGTGCCGCCGGGCAAGAGCGCCGTCGGCGGGAGCGGCTTGTCGCCAAAGGCCTTTGCGAGCGCGCTGAGCCCCGCCATGAAGCTGCCGTCCCCGCCCGAGAGCGCCACCAAATCGGCCCTTTGATCCGCGGCTTTTTGTGCGGCCAAAGCGAGCTCTTCGAAGCTCGCCGTGGCGAGGACGGTCACGCCGCGGACACGGCGCATCCGCGCCTCGATGTCGGGTCGCGCGCGGTGGAGCCGAGCGGTGGTGTTGACGATGACGAAGGCGCGCTCGAATCGGCTCATCGGATCATGGCGCCAAGATCGCCGCTCCGTAAGCAGGGATGGTGTACGTGACTTGGCCGTTCGTCACCGTGACGGCGGGCCCGCCGAGCGCGTTGTGGAGCACCGTGCCCGAGGCCAAACCGAGCTTCGCCGCGACGTCGAACGTGGCGGTGACGGGCGCCCCCGATCGGGTAAAGGCCATGATGGCGGCGTTCCCGGCGGCGACGAACCGCCCGATCACCAACGTGTCTTCGGTGGCGTAGAGCGACGTGTACGCGCCGCGCCGGAGCGCCGGGATCGCGCGGCGCGCGGCGCCGAGGCTCTTGGTGAACGCGAGCGTGGCTTGTTCGTCCGAGGAGAGCTGGTTTTGAGGACGCCACATCAGACGGTTGTTCGGGTCGGCGCCGCCCCATTGGCCATATTCATCGCCGTAATACAGGAGCGGCGCGCCCGGCAGCCCCAAGAGCCACGCGAGCGCCACGCGCGCCCGCCGGAAGGGCTCTTGATCACCGGCGTTGGGCGGCCCCGCCGTGTTGTCCCATTGACTGCCGGGGATGTCCCGCGCGTGCGCCGCGTCTTGCCCGCGATAATCCGCGTGGGTGAGGAACCGCGGCGTGTCGTGGCTGCCGATGTACGGCGTCATGATCGCGCCGGGAGGCCACTTTTGATCGCCGTGCGAGAACCAATAATCCGCGTGGAGCATGCCTTTGTCGCCCCAGGCGAAGGTGCGATACGAGACGCCGTGATAGAGCACGAAGTCGAACTGGCCGTCGAGCCCGAAGGGCCCCACGTAGCGCGAGATGGTGCCGTAGTTCTCGTCGTTGCAAGGGTCGGCGCAGTCGCTCCACCCCATCGCCGTCTCGCCCATCAAGAAATAGCGCGTCTTGGCCCGCTCGAAGGTCTCGCGCACCTCAGCGGCCAAGTTGCGCGTGGCGACCTCCTCGACGTGCTTCACGGCGTCGACGCGCAGGCCGTCCAAATCGAAGGTGTCGAGCCAATACACCGCATCGGACACGAAGGCGGCGTTGGCCTCGGGCACACTGTGGTTCACGTCGGGCAGGTACGAGGCGAACATGCAGTCGAGCGCGTGCGCCGTCCAATCGCAGTTGCTCGTGCCGCACACGCACCCGGTGCGGAACCAATCGGGGTGGGCCGCCACGTATTCGTGATCTTGATGAACGTGGTTGACGACGAAGTCCATGAGCACGCGGATGCCGTGTTGGTGCGCCTCGTCGACCAGGGCCTTGAGCGCCGCCGCGCCGCCGATCCGCGGGTCGACCTCGCGCGCCTTGATGGGCCAATATCCATGGTACCCGGTGACCTGATGGATACCGTCGCTCGCGAGGTACGCGCCCACGGGGTTTTGGTTGAAGGGCGTGAGCCAGAGCGCGCGCACGCCGAGCGCGTCGAGCGTGCCGTCGGCGATGGATTGGCGCACGCCTTCGAGGTCACCCCCTTTGAAGTCGCCGCGCGGATCTGCGTTGGGCGTCGGCGGCGGGCTCTGCCCGTCGCCGTCGCGGTAGCGGTCGGTCACGATCATGTAGATGAGCGCGTCTTGCCACGAGAAGGCCTCGGCCTCGATCCAGAACGGCAGAAAGACAGGCTCGCCCGCCGCCCCGTTCTGGGCCTTGGGCGTGAGCGTGATTCGATATTTGCCGTCTTCCAGATCGCTGAGCGCGAGGGTGACGTCGCCCGAAGGAGCGATGGTGATCGACGGCGCGGTGAGCGGCGTGTCCGCGCCGTCGTGGCGCAACGTCGCGACGAACCCCGCCGTGTCGGGGCCGCCCGCGCCGAGGCCGTCGACGTAGCCGAGCGACGCGGTGAAGGTGCCTTTGCCCGGCATCGGCCGCGCGGCTTGGCTCGCGCTGACGGTCCACGTGGGCAGCGCGCAATTACGCACCTTGACGGCGCTGTTCTCGACGCCGCCCACGTATTTGCGCCTGCCCTGCGACGGGTCGAGCACCCATTGGGCCGAGCCCCCTTGATCGTAGACCACCTTATAGGCCCAGAGCCCGGGCTGGAGCGGCACCGTGACCGAATAAGCGCCGTCCGCGCCGGGGCCGGTCATCGAAGGTGCAGTGGCGAGGTCGAATCCTTGCCATTCGCCTGCGATCTTGGGGCCCGACGCGCCTTGGGGGAGCACGAACGAGAACGTGGTTGGGCACGTGCCATCGGGGATGGGGCCGTCCGTCGGCGCGTCGGCGCTCGCGTCAACGCCGCTGCCGCTCGAAGACGAGCTCGGGCCGGCGCCCGCGGCGCCCGAGCCCCCTTGCCCGCCGCTGCCCTCCGCGCACCCGAACGGAGAGCCCGCGGCGATCACAAACGTGGTGAGCAAGCAGAGGCCAACGACGCTCCTACGCATGGCCGACGACGATAACAGAAGCGCGACCGTTTGGGGGGCCCGCCGCGCGGCTCCGCTCGTGCTCCCCGCTCCGCACTCTCCTCAACGCGGGGCGCGCCGCCGCCAATAGAAGAAGTCGCGGTAAGCAGGCTTCTTTACGTATTCGCCTTTGGCGTGCTTGATCTTGGGGATGAGCGTCGCGGTGACGTCGGGCGGAGCGCTCGGGCCCTCGGGCGAAGGGCCATAGAGGAGGAAGCGAGTGTACGACCAATTGATGTCGAGCTCGGCGGCGTTCACCGCGCCGATGGCCTTCATCACCTCGGCGAGCTGCCTTGGCTCGATCCACTCGCCCAGCGCGAAGAACACGGTCCTCCCGGTCGCGTCGACGCCGAGCGCGCTCCTCCGCACATCCATCGTGCCTGTCTCGGACGAGCCCCAGCGCTTGGGCTTTTCGGGGCCGAGCAGCGCCTCGTGGATGGCGCTCGACTCCACGAGACAAGGCGGCGTCTGCCGGTACGCGACGAGGCTCGGAGCGTCTTTGTCTTGCTTGTCTTGGGTGAGGGCCCGATACGTGCGCACCTTGATCGAGCCATCGTTGTAGAGGGCGACCGTACAAGCGTCGTCGACCGGGGGCAGGAGCTGATCTTCGCCGATCTTCATGCCCCACCCACCGTGTTTGGCCATGAAGCCGCCGTTGTGGACCACGAGCAGATCGTTTAAATGCGCTTTGGGCACGAGGCCGGGCCTGCGCTCTTTCGGCACGTGCGGCGCGGGCGGCTCGTCGGTGCCGGCCACGAGCGCGACCTCGGCGGCGTAACGATCGATCGCCACGATGGTCGCGTAGACGTGACCCTTGATGGGGTGAGGGTGGAGCGTGGTCTTGACCATGCGTTTGTCGTCTTGCCCCGAGAGGAGCGGTGTCCAAACCCCATCTCCGGGCGCGGCCGTGCGCTCGTGCATGGGCGCGGCGGCGGGCGGCGGGAACGGCGCTTGGGGCAAGGGCTCCGCTTTGGGCAACGCGGTGGGCGCGGCGGAGGGCGCTTCCGCCGGCACGAGGCTCGGCGGGGCCGACGGCGCCGGCGGGGGAGGGGGCGGCGGCT
>CAYTJL010000056.1:0-43935 GCA_964437785.1 uncultured Polyangiaceae bacterium | reverse complement strand
GAGGATCTCGAGCTGCCGCGTGAGCAGGCGCAGCACCTTGCGGATGCGATCTTTGACCTCGATCGTCTCGATGAGCTGCGCCTTCTCTTCGACCGGCGCGTCGAGGTTCGCCGCGACCAAATCCGCGAGCGCGCCCGGCGCTTGGATCGAGTCGATGAGCGACGCGGCCTCGCGCGGCAGCTCGGGCATGAGCTGGATGACCTGCTTCGCGATGTCGCGCAGGCTCATCGCGAGCGCCTCCGCCTCGACGTCCTCGGTCTGCGGCTCGTCGAGCCGCTTCACCTTGGATTTGAGGTACGGCGCGGTCTGCGTGACCGTGTCGAGGCGGATGCGCACGAGCCCTTGGAGGATGAGCGAGTAGTTGCCCGAGCTGTGCTTGAGCGCCTTGAGGACGCGCGCGGCGCAGCCGACCGGGTAGAGGTCCTCCGCGTTGGGATCGTCCGTCGACGGATCGCGCTGCGCGAAGATCGCGATGACGGGGCCGGGGAGGTTGTCGACGTCCTCGACGAGCGCGACGGATTTCTCGCGGCCTACGTCGAAGGGCGCGACGGCCCCGGGGAACAGAACAGCATTTCGGATCGGCAGAACGGGGAGCTCTTCACCGAACGTGATCTCCTCGTCGGAGCGCGGCGGTGGCACCGGCGGCATCTTCTTCTCGGACATTTCGATCTCCTGACAGCCCTTCGGCCTAGCTATCGGACGGTGTCAAGCCCGAGGCAAGCGCCGAGGAAGGGGGGACGCAGAATCGAGCCGAAGGTACGCACGACGCATCCCGCGTGCCAGGCTGCCGAACACTTTTTTATTCAGGGAGGTTAGGATGCGGGGCCAATGCCTCCGGTCCCGCTCCCGCCTGCCGAGCCGATGACGCTCGAACCCCTTGCGGAAATTGCTCGGGGAGGCATGGGCTCGGTCGAGCTCGCCCGCATCAAGGACGGACGGTTCGCCGGGCAGGTCGTCGCGCTGAAGCGCCTCCATCAGAACATCGCCCAGGATCCCGAGTTCGTCTCCATGTTCCTCGACGAGGCGTGGATGACCGCGGCGCTCAAGCACCCGAACGTGATGCAGGTCGTCGCGTGGGGGAAGGACGAGCGCGGGATGTTCCTCGCGTGCGAGCTCGTGCAGGGCGTCGCGCTCTCGCGCTTGTTGAAGGAGGCCAAGCAGAACAAGGAGCCCTTCGCGGAGCGCACCTGCGCCAACATCGGCTCGCAGATCTGCGCGGCGCTCACCGCGGCGCACGGGCTCACCGGCTCCGACGGCCAGAGGCTCGGCCTCGTCCACCGCGATCTGACGCCGGGCAACGTGCTCGTGAGCTTCGAAGGCACGGTGAAGATCATCGACTTCGGCATCGCCAAGGCCGAGGAGCGCATCACGCACACGCGCACCGGCATGCTCAAGGGCAAGCCCGCGTACATGGCGCCGGAGCAGGCCAAGGGCGGGAAGATCGACGCGCGGGCCGACATCTTCTCGTTCGGCGTGCTCATGTTCGAGCTGCTCGCCGGGCGCAAACCGTGGATGTCCAAAGGCGCGTTCGACGTGATGATGGAGATCGCGATCCAGCCGCCGCCCAACCTCGGGGAGCTGCGCAAAGGGCTCAACCCGGAGTTCGTGCAGATCATCCACAAGTGCCTGGAGAAGAAGCCCGACAACCGCTTCAGCAACGCGGCCGAGATCCAGGCGCGCTTCGATGCATGGCGCAACCAAAAGGGGTTCATGGTCGACGATCAGGAGTCGCTCTCGAACTTCGTCATCCGCAACTCGGCCCCTCAGATTCTGTGGTTCAAACAAGCGCTCTCGGGTGACATCTCGAAGGCCGCCGCGCCCACGTTCAAAGAGCTCGAGGAGCTGATCGACGCCGAGCGCGAGGGCAAAGACAAGAGCAAGCGGCGCACGGGATCGGGCTTTCGTCCTGCCGCGGGCGCGGGAGCGCCGCCCGGGCCCGCCGCCGGAGCGCCGCCTGGGCCTGCCGCGGGCGCGCTCCCTTCTTCTGGGCCGCCGTCCGGCGGGCCGGCCTCCGGTCCTCCGCGATCGGGAGCGTCGACGTGGTCACAGGTCCGCGGCCCCGCTTCCGGCCCTGTTTCGTCGGGCCCCGCTTCTCCCGCGCAGCCTCCTCTGCAACAAGAAGGCGCGATTCCGCTCGTCGCCGTAAAGCCATCTCCTCAACCGCCTCCCGCGGGCATCACGAACAGTAGTCCGCCGAGCTCCGGCCCTGTCTCGCCGAGCAGCGCGCCGCCGGCGAGCTCGGCGCCGAAGCCTGTTGATCCGATGAGCAAGCTCGTGACCGATGGAGGCACGGAGTACCTCACCGATTCATCGTTTGCGCAGGCGCTCGCGGCCATGCGGCCTCAGCTCAACGAGCCTTTGCCCCCGCCGAGGCCGCCGTCGATGCCGCCTCCGCAGCTGGGCGCGGTCAAGGTGAGCGCGACACCCACGCTCCCGTCGGGCGGCGCCCCGCAGGCGCTCACCACATCTCCTCCCGCGGCGATGGATGCCAATCCGCTCAACGCATCTCCGGCGCCTCAAGCGCAGCTTCAACCGGCAGAGCCGCAGCGGGGCGGATCGCGGGTGTCGTGGGTCGTGCTCCTCCTCTTGGTGTTGTTCGTGGGCGGCGGCGCGTTCGTGTACGTGGCCCGCGACAGGCTCCATCAGATCTTCGATAAGGGGGCGCCCCCTCCGCCGAGCGGGACCGTCAAATGAGCGAGCCGCTGCTCGGGCTCGGCGCGCTCGCCATCGCGCTGATCACCGTGCCTATGTCTCCCTCGCTCGATCCTGGGCCGAGCCCCGAGTGCCCGCCGGACATGCGCCTCGTCGCGGGGACGCACTACGACGAGTCACAACACCTCTGCGTCAACCCCGAGCCCGACAAGAGAGACACGCACTGCTTCGCGTATTGGGAGGGCATCACCGCCGAAGAGGGCAAGGCCACCGAGATCCGCGTGTGCATGGACCAATACGAGGCGCCCAACAAGAAGGGCCATAAGCCTTATGTGATGCGCTCGTACAACATGGCCGAGAAGTGGTGCAAAGAGCGCGGCAAACGCACGTGCACCGAGCAGGAGTGGGAGCTCGCGTGTGAGGGGCCGGAGCACAGGCCGCTCGCCTACGGCTGGGCGGTCGACAAGAACATCTGCAACAGCAACAAGCAGTGGCGCGCGTTCGACGTCAAGAAGCTCTACTCCAAAGACGACGACGAGGTTAAGGAGGAGCTCGAGAAGCTCTGGCAAGGCTCGCAGAGCGGCGCGTTCCCCGGCTGCGTCTCGTCGTTCGGTATTTACGACATGATGGGCAACGTCGAGGAGTGGGTCAAGACGCGGCCCTCGCGCAGGTTCAAAGGCGCGCTCATGGGGGGCTTTTGGTCCAAGCCGTGGACGGGGTGCCGCGGCACCAACGACGCGCACGAGCCCGGCTTCGTGTTCTACGAGACGGGCTTTCGTTGTTGCTCCGATCCTAAAATCTGAGCGAGCGTCGCTCACGCCTGTCCGACATTGGCCTACCGCCGCGGTCTCGCGTACCCGGCGTTTTGCTCAAACTACGCAACGGGTTGCTCACCCCGCGAGCGACCAACTTTTGCGTACCGGCGGCGCGGGCGGCGGCGCTTCGAATCCCCTGGAGAATATGGTGTTTCCGTCGCGCACACCCACACGTAGGTGGCGTGGATCGCCCCCGACGGAGCTGGCATGAGATTTTCAATATCACCTGACAACAGCCCGCAACCCAAGCGAGGTATAAGTCATGATTCGTCGATTCAACACCGTGATCGTTCGTTGCATTGGTGCGCTCGCGCTCTCCGTCCTCTCCGGCTGCGCAGCTCCCGACAGCACGTCGCCCGACAGCGAGGACGTCGCAGAGACCAGCGAGGCGCTGAGCGGCTCAGTCAGCCACGATATCGGGGCCTTTACCTGCGATTTCCGCATCCCATCCAGCTTCCCGGCCGGCTCGCTCGGCCCCGTCATCGAGCGTGACCGGATGTACATGTCAGCGCGTAAAGGCTTCATCTCCAAGCGCATCCCCGTGGCCATCGATCAGAACGGCGACTTCCTCTCGGGCGGGCGCTACCTCTTCAAGACCCCGAAGCGAGCCAAAGAGTACAAAGAGTGGGTCGAGGAAGACTTCGCGCTCGACGGCACGCTGTTCTTCGACAGGGATTACTTCTTCGACATCGACTGTCACGCATGGACCGCGTTGGCTGTTTATGAGTCCGGCGACCCGGACGAGGATCACATCGTCGTCAGGACCGAGCGGTTCGCGGTGCCCGCGGGGACGCCCGACTGCGACGTCGAGAAGGTTTGGCAAGGCACGTTGAACGAGGCCAAGTCGCGTGGCTACACCTCGACGTGGCTCCTCTACAACAAGGCAGAGGGGCTCGCCTCCGTTGTCTACACCACGCCTCACTCCTCACCTCCTCCGGGCGCGGGCGTCCTCGACGAGGCCGCGGTGGGACAGCTCGCGACCGCGGCGCCGCTCGGGCATCGGCTGGTCACGAAGGGTTGGCCGCGGGTGTTCGATCGCACCCAGTTCGTCCTCACCGTCTGGCATCCTTTCAAGCTGGGCGACCACGGTGAACCTGCTTCGTGGCCCAACTCTCCGCCCCTGCCGGCGCCTTATTGCGGAGATGGGGTGTGCGAGGTGAGCCGCGGTGAGTCGAGCGCTTCCTGCGCGCAGGATTGTGTCCCCACGTGCGGCAACATGATCTGCAATGCGTCCGAGAACACGAACAATTGTCCAGGTGACTGCCGCCTCTGAGCGGGCCGTGACCTGACGCGCAGCAGCACAAGCCGCGTCGAAGCCGCAAAGGGCTCACAGCGCCGCTGGAAGCGCCGGGGCAACGGGGGGTAAGAGCGCTCGAGAAAGCCTGCTTTCCCTGTTGCCCCGCTCTTTTGAGCCGATCGGAAAAACCTCACGTTTGGGTATTGCCCACGAACGGAAAATGTTGTACCCGATAGTGATTCCGTCGTGACCTATTTCATACCCGAAGCGTCTCCCCGACGCTCGGAGGTCGGCTCGTATAAGGAGAAGAAGAGAAACCAACATCCATGCAACAAATTCGGCAATACATCCGGGAGCGGCAAGCGCGCTTCGCGGAGCTTGATTTTTTCCTTCAGCTCGAAAAGAACGATTCTCCCCACGAAGCGCTGTCGTTCGTACGACGGCTGGCGTTCTTCGTGATGGTGTTCCAAGACATCCTCAGGCTCAACGAGTCACTCGTGCAGAGCCCTGAGCTGCGACGTGTCGCGCGGCACCATCGGGCGGAGGATCGTGGTCACGACCTCTGGTACCTCGAGGACCTGATGGTGCTCGACGGTTCCATCCCGGATACACGCGAGCTCTTCTCGGGGAACGGAGTCACGCGTGACACGGCGTACCAACTGATGTCTGAGGTCTTCGGGGCCAAAGACGACTGCGCGCGCATCGCGCTCCTGTACGTGCTCGAGTCCACGGGGCACATCTTCTTCACGCGCGTGGTGACCAACGCGGAGCGCGTCGGCGTCTCGCAACGGTTGCTCTATTTCGCCCGGAGGCACCTCGACATCGAGCTCGGACACGAGCTCTTCGAGGAGGAGATGAACGCGACGGTCGAGCGCATCGAGCTGTCGCCGGAGCAGAGGCAGAACATCATGGCGCTCGTCGATCGCTCGTTCGATGCGATGACGTCGATGCTCTCCGCGCTGAGCAAGCCGGAAGAGACGCGCGTCAGCCTCCCGCCTCCGTCCGCGCCTCCTCAGTCGAGCAGGCTCAGCGTCCCGCGCGTGAAGCGCACGGACGACACGCGCAGGATCGTCGCTCTCTTGGAGAACGACGACTCGCGCATCTCCGCAGTGCCGCCTTCGGCGCCGCCCGCGAGCAGGGTGGTCGCTCGCGACCAAGGTGTCGCCAACAAGCGGACGGGGACGAACAACTCCTCTCACTGATCAGCCGCTATGTCTCGGGCTTGGAGCGATGAAGATCTCGGCATCCTCCAAGCCCGCGGGCTCTCACCCCCGGACGACAAAAGCCGCCGCGAGGCCGCGTCGATCGATTTCGGCCGCCTCGTCCGTGGCAGCCCGTCGGCTGTGGTTTGTCCGCGATCGATCGCGGATCTCACCCAAATCATCGCGCTCGCGAACGAGCGTGGAGCGGGGCTCGTCCCGCGCGCCCTGGGGCTGAGCCAGAGCGGTCAGGCGATTCCATCGGAGCGCGCGTCGCTCGATTTGTCTCGGCTCGATCGCGTGCTCGACGTCGACGTCGTCGCCGGAACGGTGACGTGCGAAGCGGGCGCGACGTTTCGCGCGCTGGTCGCCGCGACCGCGCCGCACGGGATGTTGCCCGCGGTCCTTCCGCTCAACCTCGACCTGACCGTCGGCGGCGTGCTCTCCGTCGGCGGCATCGGAGCGACGAGCCACACGCACGGCGCGGTCGTCGCGCAGGTGGCGCGGCTCGTCGTGATCGCGGGGGATGGCCGCGTCATCGAGTGCAGCGAAGAGCGCGAGCGACACGTGCTCGATGCGGTGCTCGGAGGGCTCGGCGCGTGCGGCGTGATCGCGTCCGCGACGCTTCGTCTCCGGCGCATCCGGCGCAACGTTCGAACCTTCTTTTGCGTGTACGACGATCTCGATCACTGGCTCGACGATCAACGCACGCTCGTCGCGACGAAGCGGGCACACTACCTCGAAGCGTTCTCGTCTCCTGTGATCCTCGGCTTTCGCAATGGTCCCAAAGGGCGCGGACCGTTCGCGGAGTGGCGCCACGTCGTTCACGTCTCCGTCGAATACGATCGCGATCCGCCGGAGGAAGCGTCGCTGCTCGCGGGGCTGCGCCCGCAGCACATCGCGCTCCGCGAGGACAACGACACCATCGCGTACACCGATCGCTACGCACCTCGATTTGCGGCCATGCGGCGCTCCGGGGCGTGGCAGCTCCCGCACCCGTGGGTAGAGGCGATCGTCCCGGTGAGCGTCATCCCTTCGTTGCTCCCGCGCGTGCTCGAGCAGCTCCCGCCTGCGCTCGGCGAGCTCCCGCGCGTGCTCTTTTTGGAGCGGCGCGGGCTCCCGCGCATCTTCATGGTGCCCGACGCCGCAGAGCTCGCCGTGTTGGCGCTCACGCCGGTCGGCGTGCCTCCTCACCTGCACGACGAAGTCCTCGACGTCATGCGATCGATCCACGCGCTCATCGTGGAGGCCGGCGGGAAGAGATATCTTTCAGGCTGGACGGGAATGATGGGCAGCGACGAGGTCCGGGAGCACTACGGCGATCGCCTGCTCCCCTGGCTCGAAGCATGTCGCAGCCTGGACCCGCGCCAAATTCTAGGGGGATCGATGTTCATGGCGCAAAGCGGGCTCTGCATGAAGCCGCCCCTTGCTCTCTAAGACAAGAACGTTCAGGATCACGGCCAGTTATTTTCTCCTCTCGATCGAAGAGAAGGGGGTCCTGAGTCATGGCTGCCAGCACCGCGCGCACGATGGTCCACGGAGAGATCAACGGAATTCTGCTCTGCATCCACAACGCGAGCCCGCCCGACCCTGAAGAATGGGCGGCGTACATGACGACGTTCCGAAAGCACGCGAAGTCCGGCAAGATGAAGCAGCTCGTCGTGACGGAGGGCGGCGGCCCCAACACCGCGATGAGGAACGAGATCAACTCCGCCGTGAAGGGCGTGCAGAACGTCGTCTCGGTGATCACGGCCAGCGCGATGATCCGCGGCGTCGTCACCGCCCTTAACTGGTTCAACCCGGACGTCAAGGCGTTCGCTCCTGATCGCATCAAAGACGGGCTCGTTCATCTGGGCGTTTCGGCTGCGGACATGCCGCGGCTCATCAACGAGGCGCGCACGCTGCACGGTCGTCTCCAGCAGCGCGGACCGCTGGTGCTGAACCTCCAACCATGACCGCTCCGGTCTCCGCGCCGATTTGCTTTCGGGCGCTGCGGAAAATCGTTTCTTGAAGGCCGGCGTCGATCCCGCTGCGACGAGGCGAGCGTGATCGACGTCGCGTTCGGTCTGGCCGCCGCGCTCGCGACGATCGCCAATCATCTCTATCCAGGGCACGTCGCCGTCGCGCTCAAGCTCCTTCCGATGGGTCTCTTGATCGCCCGCCTCGCGGCGGCGATTCGGCGCGACGAGGTCGAGAGGGAGATGGGGACCAGGATCCTCGTCGGGTTCGTCCTCTCGACGATCGGTGACGTGGTGATCGCCTATGTGTTCGCGGGCGGCATCGCGGCCTTCCTGCTCGCGCACGTCGCGTATCTCGCGGCCATGGGCAAGCCGCGCGGGGCGCTCGCGCACGTCGTGGCGTCCATCCCCGCTGTCGCCGTGGGCGGCACCATGACGCTCCTCCTCTTGGTCCAAGGGAGGGCGCCGGAGCCGCTCCGGGCGCCTGTGGCGCTCTACATCCTCGTCATCTCCACGATGCTCGCGCGCGCGACGGGGCGGGCGATCGCGGAGCGGACGCGCGCCTCATGGCTCCTCTGCGCGGGCGCCGCCATCTTCGTCACGAGCGACGCGCTCATCGCCGTCTCGCGTTGGATTGCGCAGGTCCCCTATCCACGCATCCTGATCCTCGCCACCTATTATGTGGCGCAGCGCCTCATCCTCGCAGGCGTCGAGTCACGCCGCCCCGCATAGAGGCGCCGTGTTGCTCATCCGGCAACGCAAAACCATCAAAGAAAATATGAAGTTTGCCGGATGGGACAAGAGGCCATAACGAGTTATCATTTTTGCCTCGTTTTGTAGGCGATTTTTATCTATTCAAAGGTAGGAGGAGGGTGTATGTTGCGCTCCGCTTTGTTGGAGCGCCCTTCGCTCCTTCAAACACACTCTCTCGTGAGGGCGCTCGGCCCCGCCTGCCTCGCGTATCGCAGGCATGGAGGCGGCGTTAGGCCCTCTCCCCGCGTGGGCGAAATTCCGTCCAATGAAGGAGGCGTACGTGACTCGACTTGCCAGTGCTCTGGGGGTTCTCTCGATGGTCGCGATCTCGGCGTGTGTCGCTCCGGTGGACTCCGGTGAGGACACAGGCACCGACGAAGGCGCGATGTCCGGCGATCTCATCCCGAACGGCAAAGGCCACATCACCCGCGGTCAGAACAACAACGGCGTCGATGGGCAGGCCAAGCCGGGCGGGAGCGCCTCGGGCAACGGCATCTTGTACCACGGCGGCCCCGTCATGACGGCTCCCACGGGCATCAAGCTCTATTACATCTGGTACGGCAACTGGGCGGGGAACAACGCCACGACCATCCTCACCGACTTCGCCCAGAACCTCGGCGGGTCGCCGTATTGGAACATCAACACTACGTATTACGACGCGTCCAACAACCCCATCGTCAACACCGTCAACTACGGCGGCTCCACGAACGACGCCTACTCGCAGGGGTCGAGCCTGTCGGACGCGCAGATTCAAACCATCGTGTCGAACGCCATCACGCAGAACAAGCTCCCCAAAGACGTGAACGGCATCTACTTCGTCCTCACGTCGTCGGACGTGACCGCGTCGAGCGGCTTCTGCACGCAATATTGCGGCTGGCACACGCACGCGACCATCGGCGGCACCGACATCAAATACTCCTTCGTCGGTAACCCCGATCGCTGCCCCGCGTCGTGCGCGGAGCAGACCACGAGCCCCAACGGCAACGCCGGCGCCGACGGCATGGCCTCGATCATCGCGCACGAGGCCGAGGAGGCGGCCACGGATCCCGATCTCAACGCGTGGTACGACCGCCGCGGCTACGAGAACGCCGATAAGTGCGCGTGGACCTATGGCACAACGTACACCGTGGCGAACGGCTCGCTCGCCAACATGAAGCTCGGGACGCGCGATTACCTGATTCAGCAGAACTGGGTCAACGCGGCCGGCGGCTACTGCGCCAAAGCGTACCCCTGATTCACTCGCTCCGCCGTAGGGCCGCGGCCGCGGCCCCGCACCCACCTTTACAGCGCATCCTCCGTCCGCGATAATCCTCCACCGGATGGCATCGCGACCTCGCCCGGATCCGCTCGGCGCCATGCTCATCCCGCTCGATCGGGTGCGGCGGATCCAGCGCCTCGCGCTCGAAGCCATGGAGATCGACGACCGCGTCGAGCAGGAGGCTCACCTGCTCGCGGGGATCTGCGCTGAGGTGGGCGGCGAGGTCGCGGTCGTGTTCGGCTTTGCCGATCTCTCCTCCAACGTGCCCTCAGAAGGGTATTTTCACGGCCTCTCCGAGGGCGAGCAGCGACGGGTCGTCACCACGTACGCCGAGCAAGGCGACGATTTCGACACCATGGCGGTCCGCATCCGCGAGGAGCTCGCGGGCTCGGGCGGCCATTCGGTCACGTGCGCGCGGGGCGAGCTCATCGCCGATCGCGACTGGTATCGATCCTCGTACTTCAACGATCATCGCACGTTGTGGGGCATCGATCATTGTGTCTATTCGGTCCACCGCGTCGGCAGGGGTGGAATCGGGATGAGCATCAACCGCGGTATCGGCGAGGCGCCGTTCAGCGCCGAGGAGAGCGCGCTCCTCTCGCTCTTTCACCACGAGCAGGCGAGGGTCGCCCGCGAGCACCAGCTCACGATGGAGCTGCGCCGCGCAGGGACCACCGCGCGCCCGCCGCCGCCCCACGCGCCACCCTCGTTGATCGCGAAGCCGAACGCGCCTCCTCCGGCGACGGCGATGATGAGCCGCCGCGCCGATCTCTCGCCCCGCGCCCGCGACGTGCTCGAAGGGCTGCTCCGCGGCGCCGCCGACAAGGAGATCGCATCGGCGCTCGGCCTTAGCCCGCACACCGTGAGGCAACACGTGAAGGCGGTGTATCGCTGCTTCGAGGTGTCGAGCCGGGGCGAGCTCTTGGCCAAGCTCCTTCGATGATCCTCCTCGCCTCCCTCAAATGAGGGATGCCGGGGGAGGGCCGTTCATCCCTCATTTGAGGCTCTTTTCCTAAGGCTCACCCTGGTTAGCTTGAGCCATCGACGGGCCATGACAGGGGCCCGAGGGGAGCTCGAACATGAGGCGAATCACCATCGCTGCGATGATTTCATGGACGCTCGCGGCCGGCTGCGCCGCAGGAACAGGGCCGGACGACGAGCTCGTGGGCGAATCCGCGGCCGCGTTGTCCCAAAAGAAGGAGGCCAAACGACTCTTCGAGGAGGAGACGTTCGGAGGGAACGGGCGCACGTGCGCGACGTGTCACAGCGCGGAGACAGGCACGTTGTCCCCGGAGGACGTTCAAGCCATCTTCGCCGAGGACCCGAACGACCCGCTCTTTTCGCACGACGGGAGCGATGATTTTCAAGGCAACGGGACGAGCCGCATCCTCGCGGACGCGACCATCTTGGTGCGCATCCCGCTGCCCCCGAACGTGACGCTCGCGAACGACCCCACGGCGACGAGCGTGGTTGTCCGCCGTGGCATCCCGACGACGCTCAACACCCCTGCGCTCGACCCCGTGCTCATGTACGATGGGCGCGCGCCCGACCTCGAAGCGCAGGCGCTCGGCGCGGTCCACGACCACACCCAGGCGACGAGGGAGCCGACCGGCGAGGAGCTGTCGCTCATCGCCGAGCACCAGACGAGGAACGCGTTCTTCAGCTCACCCAAGCTGAAGAAGTTCTTCAAGCACGGCACCCCGCCGGCCTTGCCCGAGGGCGACACGGACGCCGAGAAGCGCGGGCGGCTCTTCTTCGAGGACTTCGACATCGGCGCGCAGCTCAACCAAGCGAGCTCGCGCAAAGGGCTCTGCGCCATCTGTCACTCGGGTCCGATGTTGAACGAGAGTAACGGCTTCAACCCGCTGCCCGTCCCGCCGTTCCACGTGCCCAAGGGCACGCGCTTCCAATCGGTGCTCGTCTCGGAGCTGAACGCGGCCAACAACCCCGTTTATGACTTCGTGATCCACAACCCCGACGGGTCGACCACGGTGATGCAGAGCCCGGACCCCGGGATCTCGCTCATCAACGGCAACTTCACGCCCTTCCCGTTCGGCCAGTTCTCGAACTTCAAGATCCCCTCGCTGTGGGGCATCTCGAAGACGGCGCCTTATTTCCACGACAGCTCCGCCAAGACGTTGGAGGCGCTGATGGATCACTACACCACGTTCTTCGCCATCGCGACCGACGTGAACATCGACGGCGACCCGCCGCTCGTCCTCACGCCGCAAGACAAAGCCGACGTGATCGCCTTCTTGAAGCTGCTCTGATCAGATGGGCTGTTATCGGCCGCGGATGACCTCACACCCCATGTAAGGCCGGAGCGCCTCGGGCACGACCACGGAGCCGTCGGCTTGTTGGTATTGCTCCAAGACGGCGACGAGCGTGCGCCCCACGGCGAGGCCCGACCCGTTGAGGGTGTGGAGCAAACGAGGCTTGGCCTTGGGCTCGGGGCGATACCGAATCTGCGCGCGGCGGGCTTGAAAATCCCCAAAATTCGAGCAGCTCGAGATCTCGCGATACGCGTCTTGGCCGGGGAGCCACACCTCCAGATCGTACGTGCGCTGCGACGCGAACCCCATGTCGCCCGTGCAGAGCAGGCTCACACGGTAATGGAGGCCGAGGCGCTTCAACACCTCTTCGGCGTGGCTCGTGAGCTTCTCGTGCTCGGCGGCCGAGTCCTCGGGCGTGGAGAAGCGCACCAGCTCGACCTTGTTGAACTGGTGTTGGCGGATGAGGCCGCGCACGTCTTTTCCGTGGCTCCCGGCCTCGCTGCGGAAGCAGGGAGTGTACGCGGTGTACGCGAGCGGGAGCTCTGCTCGCTCCAAGATCTCCTGCGCGTGGAGGTTCGTGACCGGGACCTCGGCCGTGGGGATGAGGTAAAGGTCGAACGATTTGCCCCCTTCGCTCTTCATCGTCTTGAAGAGATCCGCCTCGAATTTGGGGAGCTGCGTGGTGCCGTAGAGCGCGCTGTCCTTGACGAGGAAGGGCGGCAAGACCTCCAGATACCCATGCTCCTTGGTGTGGAGATCGAGCATGAAATTCACGAGCGCGCGCTCCATCCTGGCGGCCGCGCCGTAGAGCACGTTGAAGCGCGATCCCGAGAGCTTGGCCGCGCGCTCGAAGTCGATGATGCCGAGGGCAGGGCCGATGTCCCAATGGGCCTTGGGCGCGAACGAGAATTGAGGCTTGTCCCCCCACGCGCGGACGACCTTGTTGTCCTCTTCGCCTTTGCCGTCGGGCACGCCCGCGTCGGGCACGTTGGGCACCAAGGCGAGCAGGCGCGTCACCTCGCCCTCGACGTCGGCGAGCTCCTTCTCGGCCTCCTTCAGCTCGTTCGAGAGGCGTTTGAGCGCCTCCCGGTTCTCGGTGAACGCGGCGGACTTTTTATCGAGCTTGGCCATGGCCTCGCTCGCCTGGTTGCGCTCCTGCGCTTTGCTCTCGGTGGAGGCGATGAGCGCGCGGCGCTTCTGACCGAGCGCGGCGATGGGGGCGAGCGTCTCGGCGGCGGCGCTCGAACGACGGCGGAGACCGGCTTCGACGTCGGAGAGGTGATCCATGACATGGCGCAGATCCAACATGGATCGCGCTCTAGCCGAGCCCCCTTATCGCGTCAACGCGGGGCGTCGATCAGAAGAGGCTCGCGCTCGCGATGAGCGCGCCCGCGGAGCGCTTGAGCTTGCGCACGTCGTTTTGAACGTCGCGCGCGGAGGAGCGCAGCTTGACGTTGAGCCAGAGGGGCCGATACCACGGGAACACCCGGAACCTGCGGAGCTGCTCCTCGACCGGCACCTCGTGGAAGTGCGTGACCGAGACGCAGACCGGATCGATGCACGAGACCTCGTGCCACCAGCCCGTGGGCAGATACAACATCTCGCCCGGCTCGAGGATGACCTCGACGCGATCTTCGGGCTTGAACTTGGGGAAACGAGCCTTGTCCGGCGCGTCGATGTCGAGCTGGCTGAAGTTCGATGGCAGATAAGGGTGACGCAGCTTGAGCGGGAAAGGATACATCGCGTCGTAGCTCGACGAGGGGAAGAGCACCACGCGCTTGCGACCCACGACCTGCGCGAGCACGCCGTCCGAGTGATCGAAGTGGAGCGGCTCTTTGTGCCCGCCCGGCCCAATCCACATGACCGGCGAGAGCGCACGGCGATTGACGAACTTCGGACGCTCGATGTCGTCGGCGATGGGACCGAGCATGTGGGGGATATCCACCTGCGCGAGATAACGACCCGCCGACTCCCCGCGCTCGAGCGCGTCCAGATACTCCGCCACCGAGAGAAGCACCGCGCGTGCCGGCGTCCACAGCCGGCGAGGCTTGGGCGCGCCACCCTCGAAGTTGACGCGATAATCGCGGATGGGCGTCTTGACGGAGCCAACCTTCTCGCGAAGGTAAGGCAGCGTCCACTCCGACATCGCACGCCACGAGCCCATCGCGCCCGTGATCACAGCGGGGGTGTTGGAGAGCAGGAGCGGCTCGAACTCGCGGTAGCTCGGGTCGTTCAACCTTGCGATCGGGCCCGGCGGCGGAAGTGTTGTCGGCATGTGTGGGATCCAGTTAACCCCAGGTACGCACATTGGCAACCCCCGGATCCAACGTGAGATACGATTTCTTTCGATTTCAACAAGAGGCTTGATTTAAAGCCCGATCACGTCTCGAAAGGGCACGTGGAGTGTGCCTGTGCCCGCTGTGCCTGCTGTGCCCGTGTCCCCGTGCCCGTGCCCGTTCCCGAGATGGGTTGAGAGCGACGTGGGGAAATGCCTTATTATCGACCGATGTCAGCGAGCACGCGATCGCGGATGAGCGGCACCGGCGGGGAGCCGTGCGCGAGGAGCGCGTCGTGGAAGCGTTGGAGGGAGAAGCCTTTGCCGAGCTTCTTTTTGGCCTCCTCGCGGAGCGCCAAGATTTGGACCTTGCCGAGCGTGTACGCGAAGTAGCCGGGGTCGAACGTGCCGCGAATGGCCTGCTCGCGCGCCGTGGCCTTGTCTTGTTTGCAGTCGGCGATGAAGCGCCTCTCGGCCTGCGCGAGCGTCATGCCTTTGGTGTGGATGCCGATCGACGCGACGAAGCGGCAGTTGCGGAGCAGCGCGTCCGAGAGCTGGCCCATGTGGCTCTCGGGGCGGTCGCGGCCAAAGCCCTCTTCGATCATCATCTGCTCGATGTAATGGGCCCAGCCCTCGATGAACGAATACGCGCCGAGCATCTTTTGGGCGCGGGTCGGCGCCCGCTTGATGAAGAGCCCTTGGAGGAAGTGACCGGGATAGACCTCATGGACCGTGGTGGAGAGGAGCACGCCATACGGCATCAGGTACTCGAGCTGCTCCTTCTTGGGCCATTTGGGGTCGGGCTTGGTGATGTAATAAAAGGCCGTGGTGGCCTTGGGCTCGTACGGGCCGGGCTGGCTCAAGAAGGCCGAGTTCCACCGCATGAAGGGCGGTGTCTCCTTGATGACGGCCTGATCCTCGGACGGGATGGTGACGATCTTGTTGTCGATGACGAATTTGCGCGACGCCTCCATGAGCTTGGTCGCGTCTTCGAAGATGGTCTCGGCCTTGGTGGGCGTGAGCTTGACCTTCTTGACCTTGGCGAGCTCCTCGAACGCCTTCTTGTTGGCGGCGAGGTTCTCTTCGGCCATCTTCTCGAGATCGGCGAGAGGGACGTCGAGCCCCTCTTGCACCTTGATGAGCTTCTTGAAGCGATCGGGCCCCAAGATGTGGGTTTTGTTGTCGGCCTTGGGCAGCTCGTCCTTCTTGAGGTGATCGACGATTTTGTCGGCCTCGGCCGCGAGCGCGTTGTTGGTTTGGGTGAGCTTGGCCTGGAATTCCTGCGTCCCGACGCCCTTCGTGAGCTTCGCGACGTCGCCCCGGAGGTACTCGGCATATCCCTTGTAGACCTTGATGGCCGTCTCGACGATGGGTTTGGAGAGCGGCCGCTCCAGGTTGGAGAGTACGTATTTGACCTGCTTGAGCGCCGCCTCTTCGTGGGTGAGGAGCGCCTTCACCCGATCTTCGATGGGCGCGTAGTCGCGGTCGAGGTACGCGTTGACGCCGAACAGCTCGTCATAAAACTGCGGGCGCTTTTTAGGGTCGCTGAGCTCGTCGAGGCGGAACAGGAAGAGATCGGTTTGGCCGAGCAAGATGGCGTGATCGAGCGCCTCGTCGGCGGTGAGCTTGCTCTTGTCGACGGCCGCGAGATCGGCGCGCTGCTTCTTGAGCCGCTCGACGCGCGCCTTGAGGCCCTCGGGCGAATAGTCGGCGATCTTGCCGTCCCACGCGTGCAGGCCGAGGTTGCGCCCGAACGACGGATCGTCCGCGAGCCATTGATCGAGGATGCGATCGCTGAGCGCGCCGAACGCGGACTCGTCGCCCGACGCGGGGCCCTTCTTCTTCACGAGCGCGTCGGGATACGGAGGGATCGGCGTCGCGGGGTGGATCGTGGGCGGGTGCCACTCGCCGCAGGCGGAGGCGGCGAGGATGAGCGTGGCGAAGGCGAGCTTGCGCATGACCGCGCGAGGGTCGCAGAGGCGCCCGCGCAGGTCAATCACGGCGCGGCGAGCGCGCGATCGATGATCGAGCCCGTGTGCGCGAGCGCGTGATCGAGGTCGAACGAGCGCGTGATCTCGTCGGGCGTGAGGATGGCCGAGAGCTCGGCGTCGGCGAGGAGCTCGGCGCGGAAGCCGGGCCCTCCCGCGAGCGCCTTCATCGCCGCGCGCTGCACGATCTCGTAGCCTTGTTGCCGGCCTTTGCCTTTGTCGACGAGCGCGAGCAGCACGGCCTCGCTGAAGTAGAGCTCGCCCGCGCGATCCAAGTTGTGCGCGAGCCGCTCGGGGTACACGACGAGGCCCTCGACCATCGCCGCCGCGCGATCGAGCATGTACGCGAGCGTGGTGGTCGCGTCGGGCGCGATGATGCGCTCGACCGACGAGTGCGAGATGTCGCGCTCGTGCCAGAGCGCCACGTCTTCGAGCGCGGGGATCACCGCGGCGCGGACGACGCGCGCGAGGCCGCACAGGTTCTCGCTCACGATCGGGTTGCGTTTGTGCGGCATCGCGCTCGACCCTTTTTGGCCTTTGGTGAAGCGCTCCTCGGCCTCGCCCACCTCGGCGCGCTGCCAGTGCCGCACGTTGGTCGCGAGCCGCTCGACGCCCGCCGCGATCGACGCGAGCGCGGAGAAGAACGCCGCGTGGCGATCGCGCGCGACGACCTGCGTCGCGACGGTCTCGGGCGTGAGGCCCAAGCTCGCGAGCGCCCTCGCCTCGATCGCGGGCGTGAGGTGCGCGTACGTGCCGACCGCGCCCGCGATCTTGCCGACGGCGATCTCGGCGCGCGCGTCGCGGAGGCGCGCTCTTCCGCGCTTCGCCTCGGCGAGATGGCCCGCGAGCGCGAGCCCGAACGTGACGGGCTCGGCGTGCATGCCGTGGCTGCGCCCGATCATCGGCGTCTTGCGGTGCTCGTCCGCGCGCTTGGCGAGCGCGTCGACGTAGCGATCGACGCGCGCGAGCAGCATGTCGGCCGCGCGGGTCATGAGCACGGCGAGGCTCGTGTCGAGCACGTCGCTCGACGTCATGCCGCGGTGGAGGAAGCGCGCTTCGGCGCCGGCGACCTCTTCGACGTGCGTGAGGAAGGCGATCACGTCGTGCTTGGTGACGCGCTCGATGGCGTCGATGCGATCGGGATCGAGCTTGATTTGCGCGGCGCGGAGGCGCGCTTCGACGCCCTTCGGGACGAGGCCCGCCTCTTCCATGGCGGCGCACGCTGCGAGCTCGACGTCGAGCCACGCGGCGTAGCGCGCCTCGGGGGACCAGAGCGCGGCGAAGTCGGAGGGTGTGTAGCGGGGGATCATGCGCGGCGCACGCTCCCCGAAGCGCGCGCTTGGATCAAGGGGCTTTGCGCCGCGCCGCGCGGGCATTGGAGGACAAGAGGCGTTGTGCTAGAGGGCGCGGTCTGGGGTGAACAATGGGCATTTTTGATCTCTTTCGAAAGACCAAAGGGGGCGCTCCTTCGCCCTCCAACGAGGACGAGCGCGCGTTTCTCGTCACGTGCGCGGCGGATTTGGGCTCGGGGCCGCTCCCCGTGTTCCCGCTCCTCATGCCCGAGTCGTGGTCGCGCGCGCCGACGCAGCTTTGCCGGCCGCTCGTTCGTGGGATTTCGCTCCCTCAAATCCCGGTCGTGGCGCTCACGTACCTCATCCCGGCCCCGGGCTCTCCGACGCCGCAACGAGGGTTCATCCGCAAAGAGCGCGTGGATCAGCTCGGCAAGACGGTGGCCGACTTCGAGCGCGAGGCGCTGCACAACATCAGGGTGCGCTCGGCGTCGTGGTCACGAATCGATCTCGGCGGCTTCATGGTGGTGGGCGCGACCGACGATTACCTCGCCGCCGAGCGCATCCTCGATCCGGCGTTCCTCCAGCAAGCGGGCGAGATGGTGAAGGACAAGAGCCTCCTCGTCGGGATCCCCGCGCGCGGCCAGCTCTACGCGACGAGCCTCTCGCGCGCGCTCGCGAGCCCCGAGCAGGCCATCGCGTTCAAGATGATCATCGAGAAGATGTTCCACGAAGCAGGCGAGATCGGCATTACTCCGTGGCCGTTCATCGCCGAAGACGGGCGCGTCAACACCGTGGCCGAGCTCGCGTAACAACCAACGTCGTTGATCGTCGCCGGCGTGAGGTCTTGACAGATCGATCGCGCGACCTATCTTGCGGCCCGCTGCTGCGACGCATGGCTCCTCGTCCATGCGCCGGGGTCGAATCCGAGGAAGAGGGCCGCCAAAAGTGGCTCGGGCCCTCGTGTGTGGTTTTCGCGACCTCGTTTTCGAAGGCCGTTGAGCTGCGGCTCAACGGGCGGATAGGCAGCATCATGGGCAACTCTCTTGTGTCTCGCGCCGTGCGCCGCACGGGCGACGCGACGGCCGAGATCGTCAATTCGTTCGACGTCCCCATCACCCTGGTGGCGAGGAGCGATGTCCCCGTCGAGGACGAGGGCATCGCCGAGCTCCTCACGCTCGTCTCGTTGGCAGAGACGCTCTCGGATCTCCATCGGTGGGAGCGAGAGGGGATGATCAAGCCCTTTTGGGGCGGAGCGCCGGGCCACATCGCGCAGGTGGTGCTCACGCCGGATTTCCATAAAGGGTCCGGCATCCCGGTAGGTACGGTGATCGACGCGCGGGGCTTCGTGATCCCGCAGGCGGTCGGCAACGATGTTTGTTGTGGGATGCGCCTGCTCGCGACGGACGTCCGTCGCGACGAGCTCACCGCGGTGCTCCCTCTGTTGAAGCAGCGGCTCCGGGGCATCTTCTTTCGTGGGGAGCGTGACATCCCCATGTCGCCCCGGCAGCGAGAGGCCATGTTGCGCGATGGCCTCGCGGGCGTGCTCGCGACCGCGGGTGACAACCAAGGCACGGGGATCTGGCGGCACTATGATCCCCGCAGCGAGGCCAAGGCCATCGAGCGCGTGCACGCGCACGGCGGCTTGACGGCCAAAGGCACCTTCGCGTTCGATCGGTACATCCAAGCATCGGGCAGGCCCGATGGGCGCGACATCCAGATCGGCAGCGTCGGCGGAGGCAATCACTTCGTCGAGCTTCAAACGGTGGACGAGCTCCTCGACCGAGGCACGGGCCTCGGCTTTGGGCTCCGCAAGGACTACGTCACCATCATGGCCCACGCCGGCTCCGTGGGGCTCGGTCATCAAGTGGGCGGGTATTTCAACGAGGTGTCGAGGGCGCTTTACCCGAAGGGGGTGCCGCACCCCAACCATGGGTTCTATGTGCTGCCCGCGGTCGGGCCGCACGCGCACAAGGCCGCTCAGTACCTCGACGCGATGCGGAACGCGGCCAACTTCGCCTTTGCAAATCGCCTCTTCCTCGGGCTCATGGCGCTCCGGGCGATGAGCGAGGCGCTCGGGCGAGAGGTCGCGAGCCACCTCGTGTATGACGCTCCTCACAACCTCATTTGGGAGCCGAGCGAGGGGAGCGATCGATATCTCCATCGCAAAGGCGCCACGCCCGCGCCCGGCCCGGATGGATCACGAGGGCCCTTTGGCTACACGGGGCACCCCGTGATCATCCCTGGATCGATGGGCGACGCGAGCTACGTGCTCGCGGGCAGCGGGTGTGAGGACCTCTTGGCGAGCGCGTGTCACGGCGCTGGCCGGAGCCTCACGCGCGGGGCTTCGGCGCGGGTCGACGACACCGTCTTCGCCAAGACGACCGAGGCCCTTCACGTCGTCACGCCCATCGATCCCGACGCGCCCGAGGTGCGGAGGAGGAGGGACGTGCTCGACAAATACAAGCAGAGGCTCAAAGAGGAGGCGCCTTATGCGTACAAGCCCGTGACCGCCGTCGTTCGCTCGGTGGAGGACGCGGGCATCGCGCGGAGGGTCGCCAAGCTCAAGCCGCTCGTCACCGTCAAAGGGTGACGCTTTTTACAACCAGGCGGCCGCGGATACCGTCGTTGATGGTCCCTGCGCGGCCGCCGCTCTTCTCTCTCTTATTGCTGCTCCGGCAGAGGCGGTGAGACGATGCCTTTGGCCTTGGCCGCGTCACACCCGAGCTCGACGCCCGTAGGGCCCTTGTCCGAGATAACCACCTTGAACTCGACGCGACGGTTCTTCTCCCACGCTTTTGCGTTGTGCGCGGGGTCGAGCGGGCAATAGATGCCAAAGCCCATCGAGCGGACACGGCCCTTCTCGACGCCGCGCTTCACCAACGCCTCGACCACGGACGCGGCGCGCGCCTCGGTGAGCTTCAAGTTCTGCAGAGGGATGCCGCGCTCGTCCGCGTGCCCTTGCACCTCGATGAGCTTGAGCCCGGGGTTGTGCTTCAGCGTCGCGACGACAGCATCGATGATGGGGAACGAGTCCTTCAAGATCTCGGCGCTCCCCGTCTTGAAGTTGATCTTGTCGAGGATGATGACGTTGTTCTCTTGCACGATGACGCGGCCTTGATCGGGACAGCCGTCCTCGTCTTGGAAGCCGTTGAAGGTCTCGGGCTCGTTCGGGCACTTGTCGACGATGTCGGGGAGGCCGTCTTTGTCGTTGTCGGGGTCGGGACAACCATCGTCGTCCTCGAACCCGTCTTTGTCCTCAGGCTCGTTCGGGCACTTATCGAGCTTGTCGGGGATACCGTCTTTGTCGTTGTCCGGGTCGGGACAGCCGTCCTCGTCTTCGAAGCCGTCGCGATCTTCGGGGTCGTCGGGGCATTTGTCGTTCGCGTCGAGGATGCCGTCGCCGTCGCGATCGCCCGCCGCGGGCTTGGGCGGAGGCTCGGGCGCGACCTTCAGCGGCTCTTCGGGCGGAGGCTTTGAGCCGATCGAGGGCTCGAAGATGAAGCCGATCGTCGCGCGCGGCACCGCGGTCTGGAAGCCCTGCGTGTAGCCCGATCCGGCGCCGAGCACGAAGAACGAGTTCTTCTCGACGAAGAGCTTGAGCCCGCCGATCGCCTCGGCGCTGAAGCGCTGGCGTTTGTCGGACTCGCCGCCGACCAGGTACGTGCCGTACGTCTCGACCGCGAGCTCGATGACCTGCGCTGGCCGCACCGAGATGGCGACGCCGCCCGTCACGAGCTGGCCGTTCTCGAAGGTGCCGTATTTGAGCTGCGCCGCGCCGCTCTGATCGTCGCCGAAGACGGTGTTCTTGCCGAGGTGGCCGCGGAAGCCGGCGTTGAGGCCGATGCGCACGATGCTCGCGTGCTTCTCCAAGATGAGCTGCGGCCAATAAAAGAAGCCCGGCTCCGCCGCGAAGTCGCGCGTCCCCGTGAGGCCGTAGCCGACCTGCGCCAAGATCGCGATCCCGATGGGCGCGTCGGGCCGCAAGATGGGCACCTTCACGTGCAGCGCGAGGTTGCCGAACGCCTGCGCTTTGTAGCTGTCGTGCGTGTAGTTGCCCGCGCCGCCCGGCCCGATGTCCGTCGCGCGATCGCCGATGTTGAGCGCGATGGGCGCGGTGAGCCCGATCGCCACGTAGTTGAAGAGCCCGAAGTTGAACTGGATCGTGCCTTGGAACGAGTGCTTGACCATCCAGTCCGCGCCGTGCCCCGCGGCGAGCGGCATCATCCCGTGGCCGTAGTCGAGCACGAGGCCGATCGAGAGATCGTTCTTGCCGAGGATGTCCGCGCCGTTGACGGTGAAGAAACCCTTGGAATCAACGGCGGGGCGGAACAGGTGCAGGTCGACGCCGTTGCCGTTCGTCTTGGGGATCCGGTCCTCGACGACGGTCTGCGCCGAGGCGGTGCGCGTGATGGTCAGGCCCGAGGAGGCCGCGATCAGGAGCGCGATCGACGCGACCGTGAGCCTACCGTGCCTTGATCGGCGCGCGATGGCAGGGATTTGGTACATGCCTCTTCGACGCGTATCATTCGGGGAATTGTGCTGTCAAACCGCGATCGACGCCCGCGCCTCCACCTCGTTGCGATCGCCGTCGCGGCGCTCGTCACGTGGGCGATCGCCCTTGGATCGTCGCGCGCGCAGGAGCGGCTCACGCTCAACGGATCGTGGACCGCGAGCCCGCTCGGCGAGTCGTGGTCGTTCACCGATTGGGGCGAAGCGTGCGGGCCGAAGCCTGCGCCGCGCGGCGCGGGCGGGGGCTCGGTGCAGATCCGCGAGCAGGGCGGCGAGCTGAGCATCGTCGGCGCGGGCCGCGCCTTCAGCACCGCGGAGTGCTGGGAGCAGATGCCCGGCGTCTCGCGCACGAGCCACTCCGCGTCGGGCAACGGCCGCTTCTGGCGCACGCGGTGCAGCTCGGCCGCGAACGATCCGCGGCGCGCGACCATCGTCACGACCATCTCCGCGACCGACTCATCGATCTCGCTCAACGAGACCGGGCAATACGAGTTTCGGATCGAGGGCTCGGTGTGCAGCGCGTCCGTCGTGCGATCGCGGAGCTTCTCGATCGTCAAGCGCGAGGGCGAGGCGCCTCCGCCCGCGACCGCATCCGCGAGCGCGTCGGCCGCGCCCGTCGCGCCTCCGCCCGCGACGACCTCGGTGAAGGAGCCTCCTCCGCCGCCTGAGCCCAAGGCCCCGCCCAAATGCGCGGGAGGCGCGGGAGAGCCCGCGCGCCTCGAAGTGAAGCCGTCGCGAAGGTTGCTCAAAGCGGGCGAGGACTTCACCTTCCGCGCCTTCGTGCTCGACGCCGAGGGCTGCCCCACGGGCACGCGTCCCTCGTGGTCCGTCAAGCCCGGACCGCTCGCCGACAAGGTCACGGTCGACGCGCAGGGCACCGTCAAGGTGATGGCCGGCGCGCCTGAAGGCACCGTCGAGATCAGCGCAGCGGTCGCGGGCAAAGGCGTCACTGTCACGGTCGAGATCGCGAGCCCCGAGCGCTACGACGCGCTGCTCGCCGCGCGCAGCAAGAGCGCGGACGAAGCGGTCGTCGCCGTGATCGCGACGGGCACCATCGGCGGCGTCGCGGGCGTGGCCGAGGACACGGCGAAGGAGCGCAAGAGGACGTTCGTCGCCGTCGTCGTGGGGATCGCCGCGGTGCTCGGCCTCGTGGGGCTCGTGTTCGTGCGGCGCGGTCGCCGCGCGGATCGGGAGCCCATCGAAGATCCTCCGCCGAGCGAGGGGGAGCCGCTCGATGCAGCGACGCCGGAGCGCGCGCAGGCTGCGCCCGAGCCGGCTCCGGCGCCCGCGCCAAAAGAGGGCCGATCGCGGGGCAAAATCTGCCCGACGTGCGGCGAGCGCTACAGCGCGGACGCTTCATTTTGCGGCAAAGATCGCACGACGCTCGTGCTCATCAACTGAGCACGCGCTCGCGCCCATCCTTTTCGTCGCTCGTCCGTCGAAGCTCACGCGCCTCCAAAACCAGAGGGGCGCAGGTCGCGATCGATCGACGGCGCATTCGATCTTTTTGTCGTGACCTTGATCCTGTCGATCGAAACCCCGTATCCTCATCCATCGTGACGACGGTAACGCCTTGCGGTGCGCGTGGTGAGCACACCCTCGCGTTTGGGGGGACCTCCCCTCAAACCCCCCAAGCGAGCCTCGCGCATGGGCCGGACCGGAGAGGGCCGCAATGAAGATCACGTGTCAGTCGTGCCAGGCGAAATACACGATTGCCGACGAAAAAGTCGCTGGCAAAACCGTCAAAATCAAGTGCAAGAAGTGCGGCGCGGCCATCGTCGTTCATGGCAACGAAGGCGCCGGCGCCGTGGGAGCAGCGACGGCCGAGCTCGCGCCGATCGCGGCCGCGCCTCCCGGCGGCAACGACGATGAAGGCGAAGGCGCGACGCAGCTCTTCTCCGATCAAGGGCAAGCGGGCTACCCCACGCCTTCGGATGAGTGGACCGTCACGCTCGGCGACGACAACCAGCGGCCCATGAACGTCGCGCAGATCGTTGACGAATACAGGCGCGGCACCATCAACGGCGACAGCTACGTCTGGAAAGACGGCATGGCCGATTGGGCTCCGCTCTCGTCGATCCCCGAGCTGATGGCGAAGATCAACGCAGGCGCGCCCGCGGCTGCGGCGGCTGCGCCCGCGGGCTATGGAGCGCCTGCTCCCGCCGGGTACGCAGCGCCTGCTCCTGCGGGCTATGGAGCGCCCGCTCCCGCTGCGTACGCAGCGCCCGTCGCGGCCGCGCCTGCTCCTGTCGCGGCGCCTCCTCCGGCGCAAGCGCAAGACGAAGGTGGGCTCGGCAGCACGGTGATCATGGCGGACGGCGGTCCGATGATGAGCCCGTTCGCGCAGAGGCCCGGCCCCGCAGCAGGGGCGCCTGCGATGGCGCCCGCCGCTGCGGCCGCGCCCGCGGCTGCCACGCCTGCGCCCGCTGCGGCCAGGCGCGCGGGCAGCCGCCCCGCGGGCTCGGTCGATCTCTTCGCGACGAGCGAGCAAGCGCGCGTCGAGCCTGCTGGGCCGCCGGCCGCGCCTTCGGGCGACAAACGTCTCGGCGAGCGCAACGAGAACTCCGTGCTCTTCTCGCTCTCGTCGCTGACCGCGTCCGCAGGCGCGAAGGGCGGCGTCAAGCTCGAAGACGTCGCGCTCGATTTGGGATCGGGATCCTCGTCGTCGTCGAAGAACAACGGCGGGCGCGCGGGTCTCGACGACATCATGAACCTCGGCGGCGGGAGCATGGGCTCGACGCCCGCGCTCGCTCCTCCTCCGCTCCTTGCGCCCGTGATCGAGCCTCCGCCGGTCACCGCGCCGGTCGCTGTCGCGGCCGCGCCCATGAACGCCGGCCCGGCCGCGATCGTGATCCCCGAGCCCGCGCCCAAGAAGGGCAACGGCATGGTGATCGGCATCATCGCGGCCGTCGTGGTGTTGGGCGGTCTCGTCGGCGTGTTCTTCGCGTTCAAATCGCCGTCGACGCCGCCCGGGAGCGAAGCGACGAACCAGACCGGAACCGCGACCGCGACGGCCGCCGGCGCGACGCCTTCCACCACCGCGACCGCGGCGCCTCCGCCGGAGACAGCGGCCACCACGCCTGCGCCGCCGCCCACGTCGACCGCGATCGCAGCGAACACACCGGCGCAGCCGACCGTCGGCGGTCCGCTCCCCAAGCCCGGCGACAAGCCTGCCGACAAGCCCGACAACAAGGCCAAGCCCGGCGACAAAC
The DNA here is from genome assembly GCA_964437785.1 of uncultured Polyangiaceae bacterium. Classification (GTDB taxonomy): domain Bacteria; phylum Myxococcota_A; class Polyangia; order Polyangiales; family Polyangiaceae; genus CAYTJL01. The sequence goes on along the minus strand of CAYTJL010000056.1, from coordinate 18,514 downwards.
CGGCCGACAAACCCGCGGACAAACCGGCCGACAAACCCGCGGATCCTCCCGCGGGCGGCGGCGGCAAAGAGTTCGATCGCGCGGCGGCGATGGCCGCGTTGAGCGGCGCCGCGGGCGCTGCGAAGGGCTGCAAGAAGGACGACGGACCCACCGGATCGGGCAAGGTCAAGGTCACCTTCGCGCCGAGCGGCAACGTCACCTCCGCGGTCGTCGAAGGGCCTCCGTTCGCGGGCACGCCCGTCGGCGGCTGCGTGGCCGCTGCGTTCCGCGGCGCGCGCGTGCCTCCGTTCGACGGCTCGCCCGTGTCCGTCAGCAAGTCGTTCTCGATCAACTAGCCATCAAGCCGATTTCGCGCGCCGCCTTCGCCACGCCCACGCGGCGGCGATCGCGGCGAACGCGAGCATCCCCGCGGGCGAGCCTCCGCGGCTCGCTTCGCAGCGCAGCCCACCTTCGGCCGACGGCGCGCTCGTCGCGTTCCATCGATCGGTCCCGATCGGCAAGTTGAGCGTGCCGAGCGACACGCCGCCGTAGCGCACCTCGACGGTCGCGACGTTGCCGACCGTGCCGTCGAGGCCTGCGATCGCGAAGCGGAAGAGGCCGTGACGGATCTTGCTCACGGTGCGCGTGATCGCCGCGCCGTTCACCACGAGATCGATCTTCGATCCGTCGAGCCCCGACGCGATCGACGCGTCGGCCCTGCGCAGCTCGATCGTCCCCCACACGTTGATGCTCGGATCCGGTTCGAGGTAATCGGCCGAGAGCGTGAACCAGCTCGCCGCGGGATCCGCGTCGGCGAAGGCGAGGCGCTCCTCGGCGAGCGCCGCGCGCGCGCCTTCGAGATCGAGCGAGCCCGGGCCGAGCTGCACCGGATCGTAGATGTGGCCCTTGGGCCTGCGCGCGCCCGCTTGCAGCACCTCGGTGATGCGCGCCTGCGTGAGCGTCGGATCGAGCTGCAACAAGAGCGCGGCCGCGCCCGCGACGTGCGGCGACGACATCGACGTGCCCGCGGCGATCGCGTGCCGGTTGTCGATCACGAAGCAAGGCTTTTGATCCGGGCAGCTCGAGCTGTCGAAGAGGCCGCCCATGACCACGCGCGGATCCGCGGAGTCGCTCATCGCCGCGGAGACGAAGCCGCCCGGCGCGCTGATCTCGGGCTTGGGCACGTGCAGCGCGTTCGGCCCCGTGCCGCTGAAGAAGCACGCGCTGTCAGCGACGGGATCTTTGTCGGGCCCGAGCTCGCTCAACGTGATCGTGGTCTTGTCGAGCGCCGTCCACGAGACGCGGTTCACCGTGCACCCGACCGCCAAGAGCGAGGGGCTGCTCGCGGGCACCGCGATCGTCCCGCGACGCATGCCGCGCTCGAAGATGAGCCCCGGCGAGCCCCCGGGCCCGGTGACGTTGGTGCCCACGACCCAGAGCGACGCGTGACCTTTGCCCTTGAGCAGCACGGTGAATTCGCCGTCGTCCCATTGGCCCGTCCACGCGATGACAGCGCTGTTCGTGTCGGACGCGATGCCCGAGTTCGCCTCGGGGCTGTTGTTGACGACGACCGCGGTGTTGCCGTCCTTCTCGTAGCCCGCGTGATCGCCTTTGCCGACGAAGCCGACCCACGTCTTGCCGCCGGGCCCTTCGAGCGCGACGGAGACATCGTCGTCGGGCTGGAACGTGACCCACACGTAGCCGCGCGCGTCCGATGCGGCCGACGCGAGGATCGGCGCGCGCACCACGCCGCCCGGCGACACGTTGACCTCGGTGTGGATGCCCGCGGGGACGCCGTCGCCGAGATCGTACAAATCACCGTTGTTTCCAGCCGCGGTCACGATCACGCGGCCCGGGCGTCGATCGCCCACGAACGACGCGAGGCCGCGCTCGAGATCGCTCGTCCCGTCGTGCGCGCCGTAGTCGCCGCCCAAGCTGATGTTGAGCGCGACGGGCATGCCGAGCGCGTCCGCGCGATCGAACACGAACGCCGCGCCCTTGAGCACGTCGGGGTCGTAGAAGCCGCCCGGCTCCGAGGGGCTCGCGATGATCAACGTGGCGCCCGGCGCGACGCCGACGAACTTGGTCGGGCCCGCGGACGGCCCGCCGTTGCCGGCCGCGATCGACGTCACGTGCGTGCCGTGGCCGTTGGGATCTTGGATGGTGACCTGACCCTTCGCGAGCATCGCGTCGATGTCCGCGGCCGCGAAGATCGCGCACGGTGTCTGATCGGGATCGGTGCAGCCGAACGCGTCCTCCAGCTCGGGGTGCAGGCCCACGGGCGGCTCTGCGACGAGCAGCCACGCGATCCGCGTCTTGCCGTCTTGCGTGCGGAAATCAGGGTGCGCGACGTCGATCCCCGTGTCGATCACGCCGACGGCGACGCCCGTCCCGTCCGCGCCCGTCGCGTTTCGAAACGCCGCCGCGCGCGTCGTGCCCGCCGACACGTTGAGCAGCGGACGAAGAGGCGGACCGAACGACAGCGCGACGCCCGGGTGAGAAGCCTCGAACGAGAGCAGCGCCGACGGGCTGAGACGCGCGGCGCCGAGCCCCTCGGCGACCTCGACGAGCCCGAGTGACCGCGCGGTCACCCCGCGCGGCAAGCGCGCCGTGAAGGGGATGAGGCCCCTCGCGTCCGCGAGCGGATGAGGCCTGCCCTCGCGGTGAAGGAGCCTCACGAAGCTGCGAGGGACAGGCGCCGCGTGAGCGGCGAGCGGCGCGAGCGCGATCAGCGCGAGCGAAGCGAAGCAGAGGTGAAGAGCGCGCACGCCGTCACGTTACCACGGGTCTCGGGACCTCGGCCGCGATGGGCCGCACGAGATCTTCGGGCGCGATGAGCCACGTGGGCTCGGGGGCGCTCTCCATTTGGTAGAAGCCGCCGCAGAAGATCGCGTGCGGGCACCCTTCGCAGACGGGCTCTTTGACCCTTCGTTCGCGCAGGTATTCGAAGAGGTTCACCTCCTCGTTGTTGACGAAGAGCATGTGCCGTTCGAGCTTGAGGAGGTCGCCCATCATGTGCGCCTCGTAGCCGGGCATGAAGCAGAACGGCAGGTTGATGATCTGGATGTCGAGGCGATCCTTCATCGCGTCGATGCAGCGCATGGCCTCGGCCGCGGCCTCCTGCATGTCCGGCGTGATGGAGCTCGTGGCGCGGCCGAAGGGCGTCAAGAATTGGATGTTGAACCACCCGAGGCCGAGGCTCGCGATGAGCTCCGCGACGTCGCGCACCTTCTTGTAGTTCGACTTGGTGATCGTGATGTTCGCGCCGAGCCTCACGCCCTCGGGCGCCGCGGCCACGAGGTTCTTGATGCCCTCGACGGTCTGATCGAACGCCTCGGCCACGCCGACGTTCTGCGCGTGGGTCGCCGCGTCCGCGCCGTGCACCGAGATGAGGATCGTGCTCGCGCCCGATCGCGCGAGGCGCTCGGCGAACGCGGGGTAGCTCGCCATGCGCGCGTTGGTGGTCACGTTGATCTTCTCGTAGCCGATGCGGCGCGCGAACGTGATGAGCCCGAAGAGGTTCGCGTTCAGCGTGGGCTCGCCGCCGTCGAAGTCGAGCAGCGTGACGCCGAGCTTGCGGTACTTGACGAGCAGCTCCTTCTGCTTCCCGAAGTCGCCGTCGATCTGCGTGCGCGTGCCCGTCGCGCAGAACGTGCAGCGGTTGTTGCACTTGTAGGTCACGTTCATGATGACCTTCCTCGGGCCTTGCTGCGCGTTCATGCGCTGGTCGAAGGTCCATTTGAACCGCGTGAGCTCGTCGCGCGTGACCTCGCTCGTGTCCATCGAGGGGCTCTTTTGGAAGTGCGGTCCGAAGTCTTGGATCATCGGCAAGACGCGGCCCTCTTCGCGCGCCCTCTTCGCGAGGCGGGTGCCCGGCAGCGGCGTCGCGAACTGCACGCTCGGCCACGCGCCCGTCTCGTCGTAGAGCGCGAGCGCGTACGCGAGCGTCGCGTTGATCTCGCGCTTGGTCTCGCCCGGCAGGCCGATCATGAAGTGCACGAGCGCCGGCAGGCCCACGTCCCGCGCGCCCTCGGCCACGCGCCGGATCGCCGAGAGATCGAGCTGTTTGTCGACGACCTCGTCGACGACGCGCTGGACCCCGCTCTCCGCGCTCACGCTCAGCGTGGTCACGCGGCGCTTCATCACCGCGAGGTGCTCGGGCATGACGTAGTCGGCGCGCATCCCGTTCGGGACCTCGAAGCTCATCCCGCGCCGATCGAGCGCGTCGACGACCGCGTCGAAGTGGCGCTCGTTCACGTTCACGAGCTCGTCGAGCAGGTGCACGCGACGGACGCCGCGCGCCGCGAGATCGTCGATCAGCCGCTCGACGTGCGCGATCGCGTGGCGGCGCTGTGTCTTGGGCGCGACGAGCGCGCCGTCGCGCCGCGACGTGGGGTTCGAAGAGCAGTGGACGCAGCGGTAAGGGCAGCCTCGGCTCGTGAGGAGGGGCGCGCTCTTGCCGTCGATCGGGAAGGCCCAATGCGCCCGGCCGAGCGTGCGCACGATCGCCTCGTGCAACGCGAAGTACGCGTCCATGTCGGCGAGGTCCCACGCGGGCAGCGGCAGATCGTCGAGCGAAGGCTCGCCGCCGTCGACCACGCGCTGCGACGACGGCCTGCCGCTCGCGCAGAGCGCGCTCACGAGCGGCGGCAGCGCCTCTTCGGCCTCGTAACGAAGGAGCACGTCGGCCTCGGGGTACGACGCGAGCGTGGCGCGCGGATCCGCGTCCACGACGTGTTGCCCGCTTTGATACAGATCCGCGAGCACGATCGGCGCGTCGGGCGCGCGTCGCCGGAGCGCTTCGAGGAGCGCGCCGAGGCACGCGTCGCGCGAAGGCGGCCGGTGAAACGGCGTCAGCGCGACCACGAGCACGTCCGCGTCGCGGCTCGCGGCGTCGAGCACCGCGCCCGCGGGCGCGCCGATGGTGATGCGCCCGTCGGGCTCGGGCGAGAGCGTCGCGCCGCGCATGGCGAGCGCATCGACCAGCGCCACGTCGTGGCCGCGTGCCCGGAGCGCCGCCGCGTTCTGAACGGCGCCGAGGTCCGCGAAGTACGGGTAGTCGATGAAGTCGCGAGACAAAGAGAGCCGCGAAAAGACAACCCCTACGCGCGCCATTCTAAAAATATAGGGGAGCCGGCGCTCGCCGTATGGTGAAAGGTGACATCGGCGATAGAAGGCCCGTATACTCGCTCGACGTAGCATTGCCGGCCTACGCCGGCTGCATGAGCGGAGGCGAACCCAATGCCTTTTCCTATGTCTCGGCGCTCTGCGATGGGTCTCTTGGGAGCCGGTGTGGTCGCGGGCGCCGCGATCGCCAACGGCTCGAACGAGCGCGTGGCGCACCACGATCTCGGCCCCGTCGCCGAAGGATTTACGTTCGCGCGGTGGACCGTGAAGCGCATCGAGACAGAGGACGGCGCGCTCGTCGTGACCGTCGCGGGCCACGACGGCGAGGCCTTTTCGCTCGAGATCCTCGCGCGTGACACGTCGCCGCTCGCGCCGAAGCCGCCGGCCTCCACCGAGGGGCTCGCGATCTTCGTGCGCAACGGCGGCGACGGCGCGTCGCCCACCGACGAGGAGCAGGGCATCGCCGCGATGACGTTCGCGCAGGTGCTCGACGCGCAGGGCCGCGGCGGCGCGATCGCGGGGCTCCTCACGCACGCCGATCGCATCGCCGTGCTCGGCGATCGGCTGGTCCCGCCCGACGCCGCGCTCGTCTGATGATCGCGCGCGTACGCGAAGCGTGAGGCTCTTTTCGCTCGGCTTCACCTGCAACAACGCTTGTCTCTTCTGCGCGCAGGGCTCGCTCCGCGAAGGCGCATCGATCGCGCGCGGTGACGCGACGCCCGCCTCGGAGGGCGCGATCGACTCCATCGCGCCGGGGGAGGCCGTCGCGTTCGTGGGCGGCGAGCCTACGATCGACGAGCGGCTCTTGTCGTGGATCACGGCCGCGGATCAGCGCGGCGCTCGCAGGATCCTCGTGCAGACCAACGGCCGCCGGCTCGCGTACAAGAGCTACGCGCGCGCGATCGCGGCGACGTCGAAGAGGCTCGCGATCGAGGTCTCGCTGCACGGCTCGACCGAGGCCATGCACGAGCACCACACGAGCGCGCCGGGGAGCTTCTCGCAGACGGTGCGCGGCCTCCGCAACGCGACCGCGGAGGGCATCCCCGCCGGCGTGACCACCGTGGTCACGCGATCGAGCTACCGGCACCTCGTCGAGATCGTGACCCTCGCGCGCGCGCTCGGCGCGACCGCGGCGCGCTTCGTCGCGGTCGAGCCGCTCGGGCGAGCCCGATCGCCGGGGATCGCTGCGCCCGCCGAGCTCGCCGCGCCCTTCGTCAAACGCGCGATCGACGAGGCTCGGAGAGCAGGGCTCGCGATCGCGACGGAGGACGGGGCTCGCGATCGCTTCGCGGGCTTGGGTCTCTTCGAGGCGCCCGCAGAAAATATCTAGTAGCGGAAGGATCGTTCGCCGGGCGACAATCCGAAGACAATGAGCGTCCTGGGCGCCGTGCTCGGCGAAGGTGTCATCGAGGTCGAGGTCGACGAGGGGCTCTACCCCAAAGACGCGATTTACGGCGCGGCGTACGTGTTCATCGACCGCTGTTACGTTCACCTCGATCGCGCGGGCGCCGAGCGGATCAAGATCTCGCTCCGCGCGAAGTCGCCGTCGCTCGACACGAGCGCGCTCGCGGGCGAGCTCCAGAACGAGCTGCTCTCGCAGGCGTGGCGCAGGCGGATCGTCGACGAGAACAAAGGCTTCGTCGAGGCCATCGCCGCGCGCGCGTTCGGCGGCGCCGCCGGGCCGCCGGGGCTCGACGATCTGCTCGCGATGGACATCGGTGAGGAGAGCGCCTTCGAAGATCCGCTCGGCATCGCGATGAGCTGGGAGGAGAAGTACGCCAAGAAGAAGAAGGAAGGCGCTTGATGGAGCTGCGCTTCCACGAGGATCTCTATGACGGCTTCGCGATCGACGAGGCCGCCAAGGTCTACGCGCCGTACGCGTCGATCGATCTCGCGCGCGAGCCGGGCACGTGGGTCGTGAGGCTCGAAAAGAAGCCCGGCGCGGGCGACGTCGCCGAGCACGTGATCGCCGCCGAGCTCATGAACTACGCGCTCGGCAAGACCATCGAGAGGCGGGGCGCATCGTGATCGACTTCGCGGCCATCCAGCTCACCGAGCGCGACGCAGCGGCCAAGCCGAGCGATCTCGTGCCCATCCGCTTCCGCGAGATCCAGGGCGACGTGCTCCTCACGAACCCGCTCGGCGACTGGCTCTTCGTCACCAAGGACGAGATGAGCGCCGTCGTGCGCGGCGCGATCGAGCCCGGGTCGAGCCTCTACGATCGCCTCGAAAAGAAGAGCTTTTTGCGATCCAAAGCGAACGTGCAAGACATGGCCGACCGGCTCGCCAAGAAGAAGCGCTTCTTGAGCTACGGCCCCAACCTGCACGCGATGGTCGTCACGCTCCGCTGCAACGAGACGTGCGTCTATTGCCACGCGAGCCGCGCCGAGATGGACGCGGTCCACACCGACATGACGCCCGAGATCGCGGAAAAGTCCGTGGATTTGGCGCTCCAATCGACGTCGCCGTTCATCACCATCGAGTTCCAGGGCGGCGAGCCGCTCGTGAACTTCACCGTGATGAAGCACATCATCGCGTACGCCACCGCGAAGAACCGCGCGTACGGCAAGGACCTCGAGTTCACCTTGGTGACGAACCTCTCGCTCATGGACGACGAGAAGCTCGCGTACCTCATCGATCACAAGGTCCAGATCTGCACCTCGATCGACGGCCCGCCGCCGCTCCACAACAAGCAGCGCGTCCTCGCCGGCGGCGACGCGCACCGCGAGAGCGCGCGCTGGATCGAGCGTATCAACAAGGCGTACATCGACCTCGGGCTCGACCCGACGCTCTATCACGTCGAGGCGCTCCTCACGACGACGCGCGAGGCGCTCAAATACCCGCGCGAGATCATCGACACGTACGCGAGCCTCGGCTGCCGCGCGATCTTCCTCCGGCCGGTGGATCCCTTCGGGTTCGCGGGCAAGACGGCGCGCACCGTCGAGTACGACAGGGCCGCGTACCACGAGTTCTATCGCACGGCCGTGGACTACATCCTCGAGCGCAACAAGCGCGGCGAGCAGATCCTCGAGCGCTACGCGTCCATCTTCCTCACCAAGATCCTCGCGGGCGACGACCCGAACTTCCTCGACATCCGGTCGCCCTCGGGCTCGGCCATCGGGCAGCTCGCGTACAGCTACGACGGCTCGATCTACACGAGCGACGAGGGCCGCATGGCCGCCGCCATGGGCGACCAGAGCTTCCGCATCGGCGACGTTCGGACCAGCAAATACCGCGAGCTGATGAAGCACCCCACGGTGCGCGCGCTGGTGCTCGCGTCCATCCGCGAGGTGCAGCCGGACTGCGTAAACTGCACGTACTCGCCCTATTGTGGTATTCAACCAGAGCACAACCACCGTACGCTTGGCACTATCTTCGGCCGGATGCGCGAGAGCACGCTGTGCAACGTGCACAAGGGCATCCAAGACTTTCTCTTTGGCAAGCTCCGCGAGGACGACCCGAGCACGATCGAGATCCTTCGTCGTTGGACGACGGTGCGAGAGCGGACCCACTTCATTCAAGCTTCGAGCGCTTCGTAGTACCTAGGAGGAGTGACAATGGCGGATCATGGGCTTCCGAGCTTCTCGCGCACGCCGAGCGGCATGTTGTCCAAGGCCGAGGCTGAGCTCTCGGACAAAGCCGCAGACGCCGCGGACACCGTCGTCCCCATCGGTGACCCAGGCGGCGACGTGATCCCTGCGCAGCACTGCTCGCACGGATCGCACGGCAGCCACGGCTCGCACGGATCGCACGGCAGCCACGGCTCGCACGGATCGCACGGATCGCACGGCTCACACGGGAGCTGGTAGCAGTCTACTGCGCGATTCGCTGGCTTCGTTGGCTCCTCCGGTGCGTGCTCACGTACGTGAGTACGCTCCGCGCGCTCCTCGGAGACCGCCTCGCCATCGAATCTGCTCGTAACGACTGTGGAACACCCTCTAAAGCCCGCGGGAGAAGGCTCAACCGCCGTCCGCTCCGCCGTCCGCGGGCGGCGCAGCGGGTGACTTCTCCTTGTCCTTCTCTTTGTCTTTCTCGCGCGCAGGAGGCTCGCCGTGCTCGGTCGAGAGCTTCTTCATCAGCGCGTCGACGATCATTTGCTCGTGGTACTGCGGCAGCGTCGGGAGCTGCACCGTCACGTGCGTGCCGTGCTTGCGGCGCACGACCTCGATGGATCCGTGGTGCACGCGCTTGCCGCTCTCGGGGCTCGTGTAGTCGAACAAGATGTAGCCGTTGTCCTGGTCTTTCTCGGTGATCTTGCACCCGAGATCGACGCGGAGCAGGCGCAGCGCGGTGCCGTACGTCTGCTCGAACGTGTACGGCGACGATTGCGTCGCCGTCGCGGACACGTCTGCGCTCGTGAGCGTGATGACCACGGGCGCGCCGATCGACGCGACGAACAAGAGGATGCGGAGGAGGCGTCGCACGGCTCGTGCGTAGGGCGCGGCGCGCGCGCGGGCCAAGTTTTTGTCACGCGTGCTCGGGGGCCTTGGTCCGCTGGTGCGCCACGAACCCGATCGCCATCGCGATCATGTGCCAGACCATCTGCGTGACGTAGAGCAAGAATACGTAAGCGGCGCCCGGCCCTTTGAGCGTCTCTTCGGGGAAGTACATCGAGAGCGCCATGAAGGTCGAGAGCTGGAACGAGCCGAAATACCCGGGTCCCGCGGGCACCAAGATGCCAATGCCGATGCAGCCCATCGTGACCGCGGCGATCGCGGGCGTGGCGCCTTCGAGCCCCGAGCCCCACGCGAGCAACCACATGCCCACGACGTTGATGGCCCAATACACGAGCGTCTCGATCAAGAACGGCGCGACGTGCGACGCCGAGGGCAAGAAGCGCAGCCCGTCGGCCACGCGCTCGACCATGCCCGCGGCCATGTCCGCGAGCCGCTCGGAGACGACGCCGATCACCGCGCGCGTCACGCGCCGCGCCCACGCGCGCGCATAAAAGAAGATCGCCATCAGCGCGAACGCGCCGGTGAACACAGCGAGCGCGGTGTACGCAGCGCCGGGGACCGCCGATGCGGGCACCGGCAGATCGCCGACGTGATCGGGCAACGGGCTCTGCGGCGTGGAGAGCTGGAGCCCCAAGAACAAAACGATGCTCACGATGACGCCGTCGATGACGCGCTCGGCGCCGACCGTGCCCGTGGCCTCCCAGAGCTTCACGTTGCTGCGCTTGGTGATGAGGTAAGGCCGTACGAATTCGCCGCTGCGGAGCGGTGAGAGCAAGATGGCTCCGAACGCGACCCACGACACGCTGAGCACCGCGAGCGACGACACGTCCCCCACGGGGCGCAGCAAATGGCGCCACCGGATCGCGCGGAAGTAGTGCATCACCACGAGCGAGCCGACGTACACGGGGAGGGTCCAGAGGCGGACCTTCGCGAACGCGCTCACGGGAGGGACGAGCGGGAGCCCGCCGCGCATCATGGCCCACGCGAGCCCGCCGCCCAACACGAGCGAGATGAGCAGCTTGAGCCCGTGACGCTGGATGAAGCCCTCTTTCGCGCGCGCGCCGCGGACGTCGATCTCTTCGGGCGCGGTGCTCATCCGGCGGAGCGACCTAGCAAAAGCGCGCGTTCAACGCAATGAACGCCTGCGCCTCCGCGCCTTCGCGAGCGCGAGCGCGACGGCCGCGCCCAGCGCGCCGAGGTCCAAGGGGCCATCCCCGTCGCCGGCGGCGCGGCACGCGCAACTGCCTTTGTCGATGGGGTCTTGTCCGCCCGAGCCGCTCGTGCCGCCGCCATGGCCGCCCATGCCGCTCGACGTCGAGGTCGAGGTCGATGACGCCATGCCGCCTCCGCCCTGCGCGCCGCCGTCCCCGAGCACGCATTGGCCCGATACACACACGTACGGCGGGAAGCACGTCACGTTCTTGCACGAGATGTCCTCGCAAGCGCCCGTCGCGGGGTTGCACACGAATCCTTGATCACAAGGCGGTTGTGCGTCGCAGAGGGGCACGCAGCCGATGCCGTCGACGCACGTCTGGCCCGAGGGGCAATGGACGTTGGGGTTGCAGAAGCTCACGCAGACACCGAGGGACGGGTCGCACACGTCGGTGCCTTGGCACACGACGCCCGCGCAGCCCGGGGGCACGCACAGGTTGGTGCTGTTTTTGTCGCACACGGTGCCAGGCTGGTTTTGACAGCCCACGTCGCCTTGGTAGCAGTTGCACGGCGGGTGACACTCGCCGTTTTGGCACGTTTGGCCGCCCGGGCACTGGATGCCTTGGCACGGGTCGAGGCACTGGCCGTCTTGGCAGATCTGATTGCCGGGGCAAACCACGTTGTCGCAGGGCGGGAGGCAAATGCCATTGACGCACACGCCGCCCGCGGGGCAGCCGCCCTGCGTGCAGTCGTTGGGGACGCACACGTTGCCTTCGGGCGTGCTCTGGCACGTGGAGCCCGCCGGGCAAAACGGGTTCTCGCCGCCGGAGCAGTGCGTGATGCAGACGCTCAAATAACAGACCTCATCCACCGGGCACGAGCCGGGGATGCCGTCGCAGTTGAGATCGGGCGAGTCGCACGACTCGGGCGCTCCAGGGTGGATGACCGCGTTTCCGTCGTCGCAGTCGCACACGGGCGGCGCGCCGGGACAGTTGCAATCGACGAAGTGGTCACCGTCGTTGTCCGGGCACACGGCGGATCCGGTCTCGGTGAGGCCCGCGACCGCGTCGAGCTCGGCCTCTTGGGAGTCGAACCCGCACTCGGGGAAGTCGAGCCCGTCGTTGCCGGCGATGATCGACGCATAACGGAACGTGATGCCGCAGGGCAGGGAGAACACTTGGGTGAACGAGTCGTCCTCGACCGCGTAGAGCGCTGTGTCGCCGCACACCGCGTGGCCCGCGGGATCGGGGGCGCGCGTGTTGAACCAGCCCCATGTGTACACGTTGGTGAGCACCGCGCGGTTCCACTTGTTCGGATCCACGCCTTGGGTCTTGGGGTCGAGGATGGCCTCGATCGAATAGGGGTTGTCCGTCAAATAGACGGTGTATTCGAGCGACTCGCAGGGCTGCGGGCCATGGTCGTTTTGGGCGAAGATGGCCACTTTGTTCGACGGGCCGCCGAGGTCGAACACCGCGCCTTCCCATGGGTAATACGCGCCGCCGACGCCGTCGGCGATACAACCCCATTGGGGACAGCCGTTCACCAAATTGGGCTGTGCGAGCCTGCACGGGTGCCACCACAGGTGATCGAGCCCGTTGAGGTATTGCGAGGCGGTGGCGAAGTTGTTGACGGCCGTCGCGTCGCACCCGTAGGACGGCGGGCAATCGTAAGGGGCGGTCGAGACGCCCGCGCACCCGGCCCAGCCGGTGACGTCGGGGCAGTTGGGCCAGTTGTTGAACAACGTGCCAAAGACCGGGAGCTCGGGCCCCGTGAGACCGTTCGAGTCCCGGAAGATGTCGTTCACGACCACGCCGCCGTTGTTCTGAATGGCGTCGATGCACGCTTGGGTGCTGGCCGGCGGGTTTGCGTCACACACGCCCGTCTGCGCGCGCGCAGCGGCGGGGAGGAGCAGGGCGGCGAAGAGCCCGGCGGCGACGTGGGAGAGCTTCACGGGGACCTCCGTAAAAAAAGCGGCGCGCTCAGCATACACCCGGTGCGGAGAGGCGCGCATCAAAGAACACGCCGCTCCCCGACGAAAAATGAGCCGTAGCCGCGAGAGACCCAGAATTTTTAACGCAAAGGCGCAAAGACGCAAAGAGAGGGAGAGGGTTGGGGCTTTGCCGTGCCGGCGGTTGATCGCAGCGGGGAAGAACACTGCCCGCGGGCAATCGCCGCGAAGGGCCTAACCCCCTTTTCTCTTTGCGTCTTTGCGTCTTTGCGCCTTTGCGTCAAATTCTGGATAACAAATGGGTAGCGGACCTGCGTGGACGTGTACTAGGGTCGGCCCATGCCCCCGAGGAAGACCAAAGGCGACGCGGCCCCGAACGAGCACCCGCAAGCGGATCCGCAGGCCGGGATGATGCAGCAGCCAGGGATGATGATGCAGCCGGGGATGATGATGCCTCAAGCGGGCATGATGCAGCCCGGGATGATGCCTCAACCCATGATGCAGCAGCCCGGGATGATGCAACAACCCATGATGCAGCCCGGTATGATGCAACAACCCATGATGCAAGCGCCGATGATGGGAGGCGGCATGGGGCAAAACCCCATGATGGCGATGATGCAAATGATGATGCAGGCCATGATGGGCGGCGGCATGGCCATGCCCGGCGTGGACCCTGCGGCGCTCCCGTTCGGCGCGGGCCAGCCCGTCGCCGACGGCGACAAGGGCCTCGACGCGGACGTGATCCGGCCTGCGCTCATCAGCCATCGCATCAAGACGCAAGAGGCGGTGCCGCTCGGCTCGGTGCTCGACCTCTTGTGCCTCACGGACGACGCCAAATTCGCGCTCGGCGGCGTGCCCAAGGGCTGCACCATCGCGCTCGCCGGGCCGCCGGGCAAAGGCAAGACGCGCTCGGCGCTCGCGGGGATGTCGCGCGTGGCCAAGGCGGGCTACAAGGTGACGTTCGTCGTGGCCGAAGAGGGCTTTCACGATCACGAGGGCTCCGGCCGGGACGACCTCTGCTCGCGGCTCACCAAGATCGGGATGGCGGCCACCGGGCTCGACGAGCAGGCGTTCGCGGCCGAGGTGCTGTCGCGGATGTTCGTGTTGGAGAGCCAATATCACAAGAGCCACACGTGGGACGACTTCGTCGGCAAATATCGATATTTGGTCGAGCGCGAGAACATCAAATTCGTGGTCATCGACTCGCTCAACATGCTCGACCCCACCAAGAACCGCACGGCCGACAACCTCTCTGCGCTCAAGACGTACAACCACGAGAAGGGCATCACCTGCATTTGCATCGGTCAAATCCGCGACACGGGCATGCCCGTCGGCGGAGAGGCGCTGATGCACACGGCCGACGTGGTCTTCCTCATCGAAGAGATGGGGCTCGGCTCCAAGGAGCAAGCGGAGTTTTGGGGCGGCAAATACCGCGACAAGATCGACGTCATCACCGCGGTGAAGAGCGTCACCACGCCTGTCTTCCCGTACCCCATCCGCCTCGCGCGGGACGGCGCGACAGGCACCATGGTCCCGCACGCGGCGCAGCCCGCCGACTACAAAGTCCTCTCGGTCAAAGGGTGAGAGGGGCCGTGAAGATCGTCCAGATGGATGACGTCCGCGCGTTCTTCGCGGCGGCGAGCCTGCGCGAAGCGACCAAATCCATCGGGTACAAGCGGCCGGACGACGACTACCTCGAACAGGCGATGGGGCTGCCCCAACACCTGCGCGAGGTGGTCGACGCGATGGGCCGCGATCGGGGCGAGGTCCCCGCCGAAGCGCTCGACTCCATCCCTTATTACAGCTTGTGCCGCGGCCTCTTTCTGCCGCTCTCGTCGCTCACGCAGGCCAAGGCGGCCGAGCTCTTCGGCGTCGTCACCGATCCTCCGCCCGACACCAAAGGTCGCGAAGACCTCTTGGTGCGGTTCTTCTCCAAGGGGGTCGGGCTCACCGTCGAAGAGAAGATCGGCGCCGTGCTCGGCGATCCGTTCATGGGCAGGCCGTGCGGTCTCCAGCGCGACAGCTTGATTCGTTTGCTCTTGTCGATCCGGTTTTGGGGTTACAAAGAGACGATTGACCGGCTCAGCGTGGTAGGCGACGTCGCGGCGCTCTTCGCCGAGGCCAAACGTTTGATTCGGGGGGAGCCGCCGCTCACGGCGGCGGAGGTCTTCGCGACGTTGCGGCTCTTGCCCGAGGCCAAGCGCAATCAGAAGTTCGATTTGCTCCGGTCGCTCTTGGAGCGGTGCGGCAAGCTCGAAGCGTACTTCTTGGCCAAGCTGGTCTTGCGGCGAGCGGGCTTTGGGTTCGACTACCAAGGTCCTGTGCTGTCGCGCGCGCTCGCCCATCATTTCCGGGCGCCGGAGGAGGCGGTGTCGCACGCGTTGGCCCTCACCGACGCCTTCCGCGTGGCGCGCACGCTCGCGAGCGAGGGTGTGGAGGGGCTGCGCGCGATCCGGCTCACGCCGCTCTCGCCGGTGCGCCCGGCGCTCGCGGGCGGCTCCACGGACGACGTCGCGCACTACCCTGTTTGGGTCGAGCGCAAATACGATGGGATTCGCTTCATGCTCCACAAGTCCACCGACGTGCGGGGAGCCTCGATGGCGGGGGCTTACACGCGCACGAGGCGAGATTGGCTCGAGCTCGTGCCCGGGCTCGACGCGTCGATCCGCGCGCTGCCCGCCCGCGGCGTCATCCTCGACGGCGAGCTTCACGGCGTCGTCGTCGATCTGGAGGGCGCGCGCCCCGCGTCGGTGTACGAGGTCTATGCGTGGATGCAGGGCGACAGGACACGTCCTGTGCAGCTCCGCTTCACCGCGTTCGATCTGCTTTATCTCGAAGGCCGCGATCTGACCGGGCTGCCGCTCTCGGAGCGCCGGAGGATCTTATCCATCTTGCTCGCGGGGGTCGCGGGGATGCCGTTGCCCGTGCCCATCGCGCTCGCCGAGGGGCAGCTCGCCGAGGACAAGGACGACATCAATCGTCTCTTTTTGCACTTTCGCGCGCAGGGCTACGAGGGTGTCATCGCAAAGGACCTTCGAGGCGCATATCGGCTCGCGGACAGGGATCCTACGTGGCTCAAGCGCAAGCCCGAGGTCACGCTCGATCTGGTGCTCCTCGCGGCGATGTTCGCGGTCACGAGCAAAGAGAACGTGGGGGCGTTCGGGTCGTATGCGATCGGCGCGCGGCGCCCGGACGGCTCGTTCGAGGACGTGGGCGACGTCGCGGGCGTCGACCGCGAGCGCGACATGGCCCTTCGCGCTGAGATCGCGCGGGACGGGCTCTTTACGGGCAAGCGGGTCGAGCGCAAAGCGGTCTCCGGCGTGCGGGCAGGGCTCGAGCTCCGCCCGCACATCGTGGTGACCGTCAAATTCGAAGGCATCGCGCGGGACGGCGAGACAGGGCGCTTGGGGCTCCGCAGCGTGAAGATCGCGGCCTTGCGCGCCGACAAATCCGCCGACGAGGCCGACACCATCGAAGCGTTGGAGTCCATCTATCTCCAGCAGCGGGTCGGCTGAGGACCGACGCTGACGACGGACGTTCGTCGGACCCTTGTCAGTGTTGAGCCTATATTTCTCGATATTTCTTCGTTGACAAGCTCATTTCTCGGTCCTACTCCAAGCTATTGGGGGGAGCATCGGGGGGATCCATCTCGTGCGCCCCTCTCCTATCACGGAGGGTGCGATGGCGAAGCCTAGTTTGATTATCCCTTATGATCCGGCCTTCTTGGGCGGGGGCGCCGTCGTGCCTTTGCCGGATCTCAAGGCGGGCGCGAAAGCGCACGCGCTCAACGGGGGCAGACCGCTCGATTACACCCATTTTTCGCTGGTGATGAGCGAGGCGCGCAGGGTCGCTATCTACACCGCGTGCAACCTCGACGGCACCGAGGCCAAACGCCTGAGCCGCAGCGGCTCATGGCAGCTCGACGAGCGCGCGGGCGAGAATCAGCTCGGCGCCTCGTTTTACGACAACAACCCTTGGGATCGCGGCCATTTGGTGCGGCGCCTCGACCCGGTTTGGGGCCCGCTCTCGGTCGCGCGGCAGGCCAACAACGCGACGTTCTTTTACACCAACGCGGCTCCCCAACACGAGCGCTTCAACCAAGACGAGTGGGTCGAGCTGGAGGATTGGGTCCTCGATCACGCCGTCGACGAGGCCTATCGCGTCTGCGTCTTTACGGGCCCTGTGCTCCGCGAGTCCGACGCTCCCCTCAAAGACGCGCAGATCCCCGCCGCGTTTTGGAAGATCATCGTCGCGCGCGACGGCGCCTCGGGCGGCCGCGGGCTCCTCGCCACCGCCTTCATGATGAAGCAAGATCTCTTGTGGAACGACGGCAACGGCGCCGCGCTCAACCACCTCACCACCTACCAAGTGCGGGTGAGCGACATCGAGCGCGTCACGTGCCTCGACTTCGGCGAGGAGATGCGCAAGGCGGACCCGCTCTCGTGGGAGATCGACCGCATCCGCAAGAGCGGCTCCGAGGCGCCGGCCGTGGTCAAGATCAGGCAGCCCTCGGAGATCGTCGTTTGGCCGTCTGAAGATCGCCAAAAGGACGTCACCCGTTCGCTCGTCGCCGTCCCCGGAGAGGTCAAGTCGGGCTGCGGTTGCAGCTCCGCGCCGTTCGAGGCGTTCGACGCTGGGCGCGCGTATCAACTGCTCTCACGGCAGCTCACCGTCGACATCGACGGCATCATGAGCCGCATGCTCCGGCTCGAAGACGCGCTCACCGAGAAGCTCCAACAAGACGACAAGGACTTTGCGTTCCGGCTCGGCATCTTCCGCATCGTAGGCGGGACGGCCGTCCGCGAGGGTGGATATCCAGACTGCGTCTGCGTCGGCAACAGCAGCGGATACTTCTGCACGGGCGCGCTCATCGGGCCCAACGTGGTGCTCACCGCGGGCCACTGCACGCCGGATGGCATCGATCGCGTCTACGTGGGCCGGTCGGTCGTCGGCTCCATCTCGCCCACGAGCGAATACCGCGTTCGGCGCGTGGTGCGGCACCCGTCGTATCGCAGCCTCTCGCCGACGAGCACCCAATCGCGCCACGACATCGCGGTGCTCATCTTGGATCGCGACGTCACCGGCGTCACGCCCATGGGCATCATCGATCCTTCGACCGTGCCGCGCGAGGACGGCGATTTCCCCGGCGAGCCGCCCAGGATTCGCCTCGTGGGCTTCGGCAACACCGATCGCGCGGGCCGATACGGCTTTGGCATCAAGCGCGAGGTCGAGGTGCCTGTCCTCACGCTGCGCCGCCTCGCGACCGATATCTTCTCGGGCGTCGAGCGCGAGCAGGGGTTCAACGCGCTCACCGAGATGACGGCCGGCATCCAAGACAAAGACACGTGCACCGGCGACAGCGGCGGTCCGGCGTACGCGATTGGGCCTTCTCCCGTGCGCGAGGTGCGCGGCGTGCTCGGGCTCACGTCGCGCGGCACCGCGGCGTCTCGCTGGAACTGCGGCGACAACGGCATTTACACGTTGGCGTGGCCTTACAAAGCATGGATTGAAGAGGTCGCCGCGGCCCAAGGCGGGAGGCTCTCGTGGCTCACCACCGTGGCCGACGGCGCGCACGTCGCCGGAGCCGTCGTGGCAGGCGGAGGAGAGGGCGGAGAGCCCCCCGTCGCTCAAAGCTCCTCCAGCGACGACCGGTTCGAGAAGGGTTGTTGCTGACATGACGGTCGAGCGCACCATCGCCCTTCGCGTGGAGGAGCTTCGCCGCAGGTTCAAGGCGCTGCCCGACGAGATCGCGCTCCTCAAACCAGCCTTCCGACGAGATCAAAGAGCCTCGTCACCTGGTGAGCGCCGCGCGCATCGCGGTGTCCTCCGTCGAGCCCTCGAACATGGCCGC
>CAYTJL010000055.1:0-43951 GCA_964437785.1 uncultured Polyangiaceae bacterium | reverse complement strand
ACGCAGCCGGCGCCTCCCGCGTAAAAGGCGCTCACCGCCCGCCGAGCTGTCTTACCATCTCCGTAACGTGTATCAGCTCCGCGCGCCCGCGCCGTCGCTCCGCCGCTTCATCGAGCACTATTGGTTCGTCACCCACGCGCCCGGGGAGACGGTCCACCTGCGCGTCGACGTGTTCGTGGACGCCCGCGCGGATCTCATCTTCAATTTCGGAGCGCCTTATGTTCGCGAGGTGATCGGCGGTGAGGCCCAAGAGCACCGGCGCTCGAACCTGGACGCGCAGCGCCTCGTGCCGATTCGGATCATCCAAGAAGGGGCGGTGCACATCACGGGGGTGCGCTTTCGGATCGGCGGTCTCGGCCCCTTCGTGCGGGGCGCGCTCGACGCGTGGACGAACCAAACGCCCGAGCCCGCGGCCGTCTTTGGCGGAGAGGCCGAGGCGCTCGAGCTCGTGTTGCGCGGGGAGCCCGACCTCGACGCGCAGGCCAGGGCGCTCGACGCGTTTTTTACGGCGCTCCTCGACACGAGCGATCCGTTCGAGACCTTCCACCGCGCGCTCACCATGCTCCTCGACACGAACGGCGCCGCCGCGGTGCAGGACATCGCGGCGGCGGTCGCGGTCTCGACCCGAAAGGTCGAGCGGCTGTTCGCGCGCTATTTGGGGGTCCCGCCCAAGACGGCGGCCCGCGTCCTGCGCTTTCAGGGCGCGCTGCGCGCGCTCATGACCGATCCCGGTTGCTCGCTCGCCGCCGTCGCCGACGCCGCCGGGTACTTCGATCAGGCGCATTTCATCAAAGACTTCAAACGTATGAGCGGCGGTGTCCCGCGCGGGTATCGCGGGTATTACCCTCCCGCCGGGCCGAATGAATTTGCGCCGAACGTTGTCGTGTTCTTACAAGACCGCCGCTCGCGATCGGCTTAACGAGCCTCTCCACACCCCACGAGAGGTCCCCCATGGCCGACAAAACCGAGACGACGTTCCTGCTCCGTTATGACGTTCAAACGAGCATCCGCGCGGCGCCGAGCGCCATTTGGGCCAAGCTGACCGACGCCGCCGGGTTCCCCGGTTGGAACTCGACGGTGGAGAGCGTCGAGGGGCCCATCGCGCTCGGCAACAAGCTCAAGATCCGCGTGCCCATCGCGCCCGGGCGCGTCTTCTCGCCCAAGGTGGTGGAGCTCGTGGGCGATCAAAAGATGGTGTGGCGAGATGGCTTTGCGCCCATGTTCCAAGGCACCCGCACGTTCACGCTCGAACCGGGGGAGGGGGGCGCGACCACGTTTCGGATGGTCGAAGAATTCCGGGGGATCATGCTCCCGATGATCAAAGGCTCGCTCCCCGACTTCGGGCCTGTGTTCGACCGGTACGCCGCGGACCTCAAGAAGGTGTGCGAGGCGCAGTAACAGGCCTCAGGGGGTCACCACGCCCGGCACGCAGGAGCTCTCGGCCGGGTCGCAGAACCACGTGGTGCTCGACGGCGGGGGAGGGCACGAGAAGCAGTCGAACGGGCCGCACCCCGCCGCGACCCAGGTGTCGAACGCGTCGCGCGCGGCCTCGACGGCGATCGGGCTCAATTGGTTCGCGGCCTGCTCACATCCGCACGAGTCGAGGACGATCGCGTCCGCGGAGCACTGGAGGACGCTCAGCAGGGGGTTGCACGCCTGCGCCTCTTTCAGCTTGGCTTGAAGGTCGGCGCCGAGCAGCTCGCAGAGATCCCCGCCGCCGCCCGCCCCGCCGGCGCCGCCGCCCGCGCCCCCGGCGCCGCCGACGGTCCCTGGATCGAAGAACACCTTACCTCCGCAGGCGACGACGAGGATCGCGGAGAGCCCCATGAAGGGACGAACGTAGAGAGGAACGCGCATGAGGGGCACCTGTGTCGATGAAGCCAAGCCCGATGGTCGCGACGGCGACGCCGCCCCAGTAGAGCAAGGGGAGAGAGGATTGGGCAAGAGGCAATTTGAAAGGCGGCCGGCGCGCGGCTCCTGCTAGCATGAGCGCTCCTGCGATGCCTCGTGTCACCAACGTCCTCTTGTGGGCCTATCGCGCATGAGCGCGCGAAGGAGAGATGAGCGCCGCGTCGCGCTGGGCGACTTTCAAACGCCGGATGGGCTCGCCGAAGAGGCGCTCCGCGTCGCGTGCGGCGGCGCCGAGCCCTCGGTGGTGTTGGAGCCCACGTGCGGCGAAGGGGCGTTCCTCGCGGCGGCGTCGCAGCGGTTCCCCCGCGCGCGCCTGGTCGGCTTCGACATCAACGCTGATTACGTCGCTCGGGCGCGCGCCCGGCTCCCCGTCGAGCGCTCCTCGCTCACGGCACAAGACTTCTTTCACACGCCTTGGGAGCGCGTCGTCTCCGGGCTCGGCGATCCGCTGCTGGTGGTCGGCAATCCACCGTGGGTGACGAGCGCCGCGCTGGGGGCGATCGGCGCCCAAAACCACCCGCCCAAGGCCAACTTCAATCGGCTCAGCGGCATGGACGCGAGGACGGGAAAGAGCAACTTCGACATCTCCGAGTGGATGATCCGCCGGCTGCTCGAAGCCCTCCACGAGCGGCGCTTTACGCTCGCCATGTTGTGCAAAGCGAAGGTCGCGCGGCGGCTCATGGAGCACGTCGCGAGGAGCGGCGCCGCGCTCGAAGGGGAGGTCCGAGCCATCGACGCGAGGCTTCATTTCGGCGCGGCGGTCGACGCGGTGCTGCTCGTCCTCAAACGAGGTACGTTGGAGAAGGGCGCGGAGCGCGGGGCGCGCTGGGGGGTTTATGACGCGCTCGGGTCGGCCGCGCCGCGCCGGATCATGGGCGTGGTCGAGGGTCGCTTGTGCAGCGATCTCGGCGCGTATTCGCGGACGAGGTCGCTCGAAGGCGCGTCGGGCGTCGCGTGGCGCTCCGGGCTCAAACACGACTGCTCCGACGTGATGGAGCTCGATCGCGACGGAGGCCGGATGCGAAACGGTCTTGGAGAAGCGGTCGACGTCGAAGAGGAGCACGTATTTCCGCTGCTCAAGGGCTCAGACGTCGCCAATGGGCGCCTCACGCCTTCGCGGGCCGTCATCGTTCCTCAACGCCGTTTGGGGGAGGACACCTATGCTCTCCGCGAGCGGGCGCCGCGCCTCTGGCGTTACCTCAGCGCGCACCGCGCCTCGCTCGACGCGCGCAAGAGCAGCGTTTATCGGGCGAGGCCGCCCTTCGCGATCTTCGGCGTCGGGGACTACTCGTTCGCTCCTCATAAAGTCGCCATCTGCGGCCTTTACAAGAAGCTCACGTTTTCGGTCGTGCGCCCGTTCGGCGGGCTCCCGGTGATGGTGGACGACACGGTCTATTTTTTGCCGTGCTCATCGGAGCGCGAGGCCGAGCGTGTCGCGGCCGCGCTGTCGAGCCGGCGCGCTCAATCGTTCTTCGAGGCGAGGATCTTTTGGGACGAGAAGCGCCCTATCGGCAAGGCCGTGCTCCAGCGCATCTCCATCGAGCGGCTCCTCGAAGCCGAGGGCCGCGAGGGGCCCGCGTCACCCTGAGCCGCGCGCGATCGCGCTCATCTTGAGCGCGCGTTCGAGGCGGCGATTGACCTCCTCCCACTGCACGTTCGCAAAGAAGGCATCGACGTAGCGCGCGACGCCCGCGCCGAAGTCCATTTGGTAGCTGTGCTCGTACATGTCCATCACGAGGAGCGGGAAGCCCGTCGCCGCCGCCTGCGTGTGGCTCTGCGACGAGACGGTGCGGAGCGCGCCCGTGTCGAGCTCGAAGACGAGCAGCGCCCAACCGCTGCCTCCGCCGAGCCCCATGGCGGTCGCGCGGATGTGCTGCTCCCATCGCGCGGTCGTGCCGTACGCCTGGCCGAGCGCGGCCTCGATCGCGCCGGAGCGGCGGCCGTTGCCCCCGAGGTTCGCGAAGTACGCCTCGTGCAGCGCCTTCGAGTTGCGGAAGGTCAGCTCGCGCTCGCGCAGCGCCGCGACCACGAACGGCGGCGTCTCCGCGGTGATCCGCGACAGCTCCTCCTCGGCGCGGTTGAGGTTCTTGACCGCGCCGCCGTAGTTGTTCTCGTGGTGCGACGTGATCATCCGCTCGGAGATCCCGTTGAGCGATCCGGGCGCGAACGGCAGCGGGACGACCGCGTGGCGGCCTGTGAGTGAGGTGGGGATGGTCATGGCGTTGGGGCTCGGCGCGGGGTGGGGAGCAGGGCTTTGAGGCTCGGGCGCGGAGGCGCAGCCCGTGATCAACGCGGCGCCGCCGATCGCGAGGCTCGTCAGGGCCTCACGGCGTGAGAGGTCGCCGCTGTTGGAGGGGGGCTTCGTCATGCGCTTCGGCTCGGTGAGCCGGCGCGAGCAAGGTACACCCGCGCGTCCTTTGATCCTCGCCAAATCCTGCGGTGATACAACCTCGCGCCGGAGGCACGCATGAGCACCGCACGGATCATCGGCAGGAGCAGCTCGCACTTCACGCGCGTCGCGCAGATCTTCGCGCACGAGCTGTCCGTGCCGTTCGCGCTTTGCCCCATCTACGACATGACCCGCACCGACACGAGCGCGTACGAGGGCAACCCCGCGCTCAAGCTGCCGTCGTTGGAGCGCGACGGATCGCTCGTGTTCGGCGCGCAGAACATCGCCCGCGCGCTCGCCGAAATGGCGCCGCGCGCGGCGCGGATCGTGTGGCCCGAGGAGGCGACGAGCGACCTCGGTCGCAACGCGCACGAGCTCGTGCTCCACGCGATGGCGGCGCAGGTCGACCTCATCTTCGGCACGATGATCGGCAAGCTCCCCGCGGACAACATCTACTTCGCGAAGAAGCGCGAGGGCTTCCTCGGCGCGCTCCTGTGGCTCGACGGTAACCTCGCGCGCGTGCTCGCCGACCTCCCTTCGCCGCGCGATTTGAGCTTCTTCGAGGTCGCGCTCTTCTGCCTCGTCGATCACCTCTCGTTCCGGCAGACGGTGCCGGTCGCGCCGTACGCGTCGCTCACCCGGTTCGCGCAGGCGTTTTCGAAGCGCCCTTCGGCCGAGCGCACGCCGTACCGCTTCGACGACCCGCCCGCGGCTTGAAAGGAAGCCCTTTTACAGCGCCCAATCGCGCATCCACGGCTTTCCGCGGTAGCGATCCCACGCGTCGGGGAGCACGGTCACGACCGGCCCGTCGAGCCCGCCGCGCGCCGCGACGCGCAGCGCGGCGACGACGTTGGTGCCCGCGGAGCCGCCCACGAGCAGCCCCTCTTCGCGCACGAGCCGCTTCGTCATGGCGAAGCTCTCGTCGTCGCTCACGCGCTCGGCGGCGTCGATCACGTCGCGGTGCAGGTTCGCGGGCGCCTCGCTCCCGCCGATGCCCTCGACCGCGTAGCTGCCGTCGGGGCCGAGCGTGCCCGTCTCGACCCACTCCGCGAGCGACGAGCCGACGGGATCCGCGAGCACGATGAGGACCTTGGGCAACGCGGCCTTCAAGCGTCGTCCGACGCCGCTGATGGTCCCGCCCGTGCCCGCGCCTGCGACGAACGCGCCGACGCGGCCTTGGGTCTGCTCCAGGATCTCGACGGCGGTGGTCTCCCCGTGCGCGCGCACGTTCGCGGGGTTGTTGAATTGATCTGTCAAGAACCAGCCATTTTCGGCCGCCAAACGGCGCGCGACGTTGCGAAAGTTGTCCGGGCTCGACGGCGGCGCGTTGGGCGTGACGATGACCTTCGCGCCGAGCGACGCGAGCGCGATCCGTTTGTCGGCGGACATCTTCTCGGGCATCACGCAGACGAGGCTGTAGCCGCGCGCGGCGGCGACGATCGCGAGGCCGACCCCCGTGTTGCCGGCGGTCGCCTCGATGAGCGTCGCGCCCGGCTTCACGAGGCCTCGCTCCTCGGCGTCGTCGAGGATGGCGCGCGCGATGCGGTCTTTGATGGAGCCGCCCGGGCTCATGTGCTCGCACTTCACGAGCACGGGCGCGGCGAGCCCTGCGCTGAGCCTTTGGAGCGCGACGAGCGGTGTCCGGCCGATGTGATCGACGATGCTCCCTGGGCTCCGCATGCGCCCTCGATCTTTATCACCTCGGCCAGCACGCCGTAGTCCGCCGCCGCGGGGGGGCGGCGAGAACAGTTCCGACGTCGGAACTGTTCCACAGAGCGCCTATTCCCCTTGTTTTGTGCGCTTTTGTTTTGTGCGCCCCGGCTTCGTGCTGCGCTCCTCCGCGCCGCTCACCACCTCGAAGGAGCCCGCGGGCAGCACCTCTCCGTTCACGAGCACGTCGACGTCGTGGCGGCCGGGCCTCGGCCTGCGCGTCGTGTGGACGGCGAGCGAGACCTTCGTCGCGAGCTCGACGCGGCCGCGTGCGGGCAGCTCGACGCGCTTCAGCTTGAACACCTTGGGCGAGCCTCTGCCGCTCGCCTTCACGAAGTGGACGCGCAGATCCACGAGCAAGCTCTGCTTCGTGCGCGCTGTGCTGCGGAGCGCGAAGCTCACGTCGACGTGGCCGCCGATCGTCACGCGCTTCGGTTCGAGCCGCACGTCTTCGACCGCCACCTTGGGCTTGCCCCCGTAGCCGAGGAGCGCGAGCGCGCCCGCTTCCCCGCGCTTGATCGCGCTGCGGAGCGCGTGCTCGACGAGCGCGCGGCGCTCCTCGGTCGCGCCGTCGAGCCACGCCGCAGAGGTCGCGATCATCACATCGGGGTGCACCTTGCCGAGGTCGTTCAGGTTGTTGGCGACGCTGCGACGCACGAGCGTCGTGGGGTCATCCTTGAGGAGCTCGAGCAGCTCGATGACGCGCGCGGGGTGATCGTCGAGCCACGCGACGCGCATCGCCCACGGCAGCCGGAGGCGCGTGCCCTCCGAGACGAGCCTTCGAACGTGGGCGTTCGGATCGCGCGCCCACCCGCGCAGCACCGCGAACGTGCGCTCGGGATCCTGCGCGATGTACGGGCGGATGCTGCCTTCGGCGCTGAAGCGCTTCGTGAGCTCGTATTGGGCCTTCATCGACACGTCGAAGTGATCGAGCCCGCGCTCCGCCACGAAGATCGTGTGGGGCAGGTAGAAGAACGGCGCCATCCCCGCGCCGATCAGCTCGTCTTTGTCGTGCTCCGGCCCGAGCGAGCGGAGCAGCACGTCGATCGCGTCGGGGTAGCGCGCGGGCAGGTGCTCAGCGAGCGCGCGCGCGATGTGCTTGCCGCGATCGAGCAGCTCGAGATCGTCGAGGCCGGTCGCGGCCCGCTTCACGAACGCGCGTGACGAGAAGCTCGGCGCGGCCTTCGCGAGGTCCGCCGCGAGCCGCTCCACGAGCGCCTTGGAGAAGAAGGTCTTGAGGGGCTCCGCCATGGCCGGCGCACGATAGCCGATCCCGCCGACGCTGGCCGGAGGACGCCGCCCGATGTCCATGAGCTCTACGCGCGGACGCCTTCGAACGCTGATAAACAGGGAGCGCTATGCGCGAGCAAGCCGAGACGGACGTGGCGAGATGAAGACCGCCTCCGATCCGCCGATTTTTCACATCACCCACGTGGACAACTTGCCTGGCATCATCCGGGAGGGCGGCTTGTGGTGTGATCGTGAGCGCGCCGGCCGGCAGCTCGAGAGCACGAACATCGGGCTCGCGCACATCAAGCAGCGGCGGTTGTCGAGGCCGGTGATGACGAGAGCTGGAGGCGCCCTCGGCGACTACGTCCCGTTCAACTTCTGCGCGCGCTCCGTGATGCTCTATGCCGTTCACAAAGGGCACAAGGACTACGCGGGAGGGCAAGAGAGCATCGTGCATTTTTGGTGAGCACCGTTCATCGCGCGACCGCGCTCGGGCGCCCCTGGGCCTTCACGGATCGTCACGCCGAGCTCGCTCACGCGTTGCACTTCGATGACCTCACGAAGCTGTCGGAGGTGCCTTGGCACGTCATGGGGGAGCGTTATTGGAGCGACGTGAAAGAGGAGCGGCAGGCCGAATTTCTGGTTCATGAATTCTTCCCGTGGACGGCGGTCGTCGAGGTGGATGTGATGACAAATGCGAGCGCGCAACGCGTCGCTTCGGTATTGAGCACAGCGCAGCACAAGCCACCCGTGACAGTCCGTTCAGAATGGTATTACTAAGAGAGAAGCAATGACGATCGTGCGCGGACAAGGCAATCTCCTGACGGCCGACGTCGACGCCCTCGTGAACACGGTGAACACCGAGGGCGTGATGGGGAAGGGCCTCGCGCTCCAGTTCAAGAAGGCATTCCCGGACAACTTCGTGTCGTACGAGCGCGCGTGCAAAGCGGGCGAGGTGAAGACCGGGCAAGTGCACGTGGTGCAGCGGCTCGCATCTCCGCGGTTCATCATCAACTTTCCAACGAAGCAACATTGGCGAGCGCCCTCCAAGATCGAATATGTCCGCGATGGGCTGAAGGACCTGATCGAGAGGGTAAAAGAGCTGCACATTGGGTCCATCGCTCTGCCGCCGCTCGGCTGTGGCAACGGCGGCCTCGCGTGGTCCGCTGTGCGACCGCTCATCGTCGAAGCGTTCGCAGCGGCGCCCGATGTTCGCGTTGTCCTCTTCGAGCCTGGGGACGCCCCTGCCGCTGATCAGATCATCGATCGTCGAGCAAAGCCGGCCCTGACCCCGGCCAGAGCCGCCGTGATCACCTTGATGGGGCGGTACGTCGAGACCGGCTACGACTATCGGCTCTCGCTCCTCGAGGTGCAGAAGCTCGCCTACTTTCTCCAGCTGGCCGGGGAGAACCTCCGCCTCGACTATCGCCCTTACCACTACGGACCTTACGCGGACAATCTGCGAAAGGCTCTCCGCAACATCGAAGGGCATTACACACGCGGGATCGGCGACGGGAAGAACAGCCCGGAGACGCCGCTCGAGCTGCTCCCCGGCGTCGTGGAGGAGGCGCGCGCGTTCCTGCGCGATCAACCGGAGACGCTCGCTCGCATCGATCGTGTCTCCGCGCTCATCGAGGGCTTCGAGACACCGTTTGGAATGGAGCTCCTCGCCACGGTGCACTGGGTCATGCAGCACGACGCGGACCCGAGCGACGTGAACGACGTCGTCGCCAACGTTCACGCGTGGAGCGATCGGAAGCGATCCCAAATGAAGGACGGTCACATTCGCGCCGCGTGGACGAGGATCCGTCAGCAGGAATGGGCGGCGCGATCGACCGCGCCGTGACCGCGCGCGATCTCGCCGTCGTCGGCCTCACGTTCCTGCGCCTCGGGTGCACGTCGTTCGGCGGCCCGGTCGCGCACGTCGGCTACCTGCGCGCCGAGATCGTGGAGAGGCGCGCGTGGATGGACGACGCGCGCTTCGGCGATCTGGTCGCGCTCTGCCAGTTCTTGCCCGGGCCCGCGAGCAGCCAGCTCGTGTTCGCGATCGGCATGCACCGCGCAGGGATCGTGGGCGCGATGATCGCGTCCGCGTGCTTCACGCTGCCGTCGGCGCTGCTCATGCTCGGCTTCGCGCTCGGCGTCGCGCGCGCAGGCGATCTGAAGGGCGCGGGCTCTCTCCACGGGCTCAAGCTCGCCGCGGTCGCCGTCGTCGCGCAGGCCGTCTGGGGCATGGGCAAGAAGCTCTGCCCCGACCGCGCGCGCGTGTCGCTCGCGATCCTCGCGGCCGCCGCGCTGCTCGCGGCGCCCGGCGCGATCACGCAGCTCGCCGTCATCGCGCTCGGCGGCGTCGCCGGCTACCGCCTCTACCGCGACTCCATCCCCGCCGCGGACGCCGCGAGGCCGCCGAGCAACGCGCGCGCCCATCTCTTCGCCGCGGCCGCGCTCGCCACGTTCGCGGCCCTCCTCGTCGCGCTCCCCGCGATCGCGTCCGCGACCGGCTCGCGCACCATGATCGTGATCGACGGCTTCTATCGATCGGGATCGCTCGTCTTCGGCGGCGGGCACGTCATCCTCCCGCTCCTGCGCGCCGAGGTCGTGCCGCGCGGCCTCGTCACCGACGAGCAGTTCCTCGCGGGCTACGGCGCGGCGCAGGCGCTCCCCGGCCCGCTGTTCACGTTCTCGGCGTACCTCGGCGCGGTGATGGCGCCGGGGACAGCGGGCCTCAAGACCGGCTTTTTGTGCCTCTTCGCGATCTTCCTCCCCGCGTGGCTCCTCATCGGCGGCGCGCTCCCGTTCTGGCAACGGCTGCGCGCGGAGCGGTGGGCGCAGGCCGCGCTCGCCGGGGCGAACGCCGCGGTCGTGGGCGTGCTGCTCGCCGCGCTCTACAGCCCCGTCGTCACCGAGAGCGTGCGCGGCCCGCGCGACGTCGCCGCCGCGCTCGTCGCCTTCGGGCTGCTCGAACAGTGGAAGGCGCCTCCCTGGCTCGTCGTCGCGGGCATGACCGCGGCCGGGCAGTGGGCGCTCACGTAGCAAAAATCACCTGCGATTCCTGCGTCGCGCGGTGATGGCCTGGACAATAGTTTCTAGATCAGTTAACTAATTTTCCGACCTATGAAACCGACACCCAAGGGCTGGCCCCGCCTCTCTCAGTGCATCTATTACGACGACCCCAACGCCGCGATCGACTGGCTCTGCCGGGCGTTCGGCTTCGAGCTGCGGCTCAAGGTCGAGGACGATCAGGGCGGCGTCGCCCACTCCGAGCTGACGTACGGCGAGGGCCTCGTCATGGTCGGCGGCACGGGCGGCAAAGACCCCGAGCGCGAGGCGTGGCAGTCGCGCCAGAAGAGCCCCAAAGGGCTCGGCGGCGCCAACACACAATCGATCTGCGTCTTCGTCGACGACACCGACGCGCACTGCGCCGCCGCGCGCGAGGCGGGCGCCGTGATCCTCCGCGAGCCCACGACCTCCGACTACGGGGACGATTACTGGTCCGATCGGTCGTACGGCGCGCTCGATCCCGAGGGGCACGTGTGGTGGTTCATGCAGCGCATGCGCACCGGGCCCAAGGGATGAGCCGCGCGCGCGGGAGGGACCTCGGCGACGTGCTCTTCGCGATCTCCGATCCGACGCGGCGCGAGGTCGTCACGCTGCTCGCCCGCGCGCCCCGCCGCGCGAGCGACCTCGCCGAGGAGGTGGGCGCGAGCCGCCCGGCCATGAGCCGGCACCTCCGCATCCTGCGCGGCGCGGGCGTGACGCGCGAGGAGGCGGACGCAGACGACGGGCGCGCGCGCAGCGTCGCGCTCGATCCGCGCGCGTTCGACGGCGTCCGCGCGTGGCTCGACGATCTCGACGGCTTCTGGTCGGATCAGCTCGCGTCGTTCAAGGCGCTCGCCGAGGCGCGCGCCGCGGAGCGCAAGGCCGCGGCGCAACACCCCGCGAAGCAGCCCAAGAGGAGGGCAGGGTGAGCGATCGCGCCCGCGTGGTCGTCCGCGTCGCCGCCCCGCGCGACGTCGCGTTCGAGGTCTTCACGGCCGAGATCGACGGCTGGTGGCGCCGCGGCAAGCGCTTCCGCATGGGCGAGGAGAGCACGATGACGCTCGATCCGAAGGTCGGCGGCAAATTGCGCGAGACCGTGGCGCGGCCCTCGGGCACGCGCGTCTACGACACGGGCGAGGTGCTCGTCTTCGATCCGCCGAGGCGCCTCGTGATCGCGTGGCGCGCGGTGAACTTCCGCGCGAGCGACCCATCGACCGAGGTCGAGGTCACGTTCGATCGCGCGATCGGCCACAGCGGCGAGGGCACGCTCGTCACGCTGGAGCACCGCGGATGGGACAAGGTCCGGCCCGATCACCCGGTGCGCCACGGCCAGGAGCCGCGCGCGTTCATCGTCTCGATGGGCCGCTTCTGGGGCGACCTCCTGACGGTGCTGCGCGAGCGGATCGACGAGGCGAAATCACCAAAAGACCTTTGAATCAAGGGATGTGCGGGAACAGTTCCGACGTCGGAACTGTTCCCGGCCGGCTCGGCGAGGCCGATGGGTCGCCCGATCCGAGCGGAGAAAGATCCGCCGATTCGATCGCGATCCCCGCCCTCGCGCGCGCGTGGACGCGGCGTTACAAGGTCATCGAGGAGAGCGAAGGCGCCCGGCACAACGGACGGATCTCGCTCCCAGAGGAGGATCGACGTGATCTATGACGCTGTCATCGTAGGGGGCGGCCCCGCTGGGCTCTCCGCCGCGCTCACGCTCGGTCGTGGGCGCAAGCGCGTGCTCGTGTGCGACGGAGCGCCGCGGAGGAACGCGGCGGCCGTTCGCGTTCACACCTTCCTCACGCGCGACGGGACGCCGCCCGACGAGATGCGCCGCGTCGCGCGCGAAGAGCTCGCGCGCTACCCCGGCGTCGAGGTGCGCGACACGCCCATCGAGGCGATCGAAGGCGCGCGCGGATCGTTCCGGGTCAGCGCGGGCGGGGCGACCGTCGAGGCGCGCCGGATCTTGCTCGCCACGGGGGTCATCGACGAGCCGCCCGCGATCGAAGGGGCCCGCGAGCTCTGGGGCCGCTCGATCGTCCAGTGCCCGTATTGCCACGGGTGGGAGGTGCAGGACAAACGCTGGGGCTACCTCCTCGCGGGGGCGCCCATGTGGGAGTTTCCGATCATGCTCCGCGGCTGGACGAGGGACGTCGTCGCCTTCACCAACGGCGCGCGCGGCATGCCCGATGAGTCCCGCGCCAAGCTCACCGCCGCGGGCGTCGTGATCGAGGAGAGGCCGATCGCGCGGCTCGTCGCCGAGTCCGGCGCGCTCCGCGAGGTCGCGCTCGAAGGCGGCGCCGCGAGGCCCTGCGACATGCTCTTCGCGCACCCTCACCAGCGCCAAGTGGATCTCGTCCGCGCGCTCGGCGTCGGGCTCGACGACGACGGGTACGTGCGCGTCGATCCGATGCGCCGCGAGACCACGGTGCCAGGCGTCTACGCGGGCGGCGATCTGATCACGCGGATGCAGTCGGCGATCCTGGCGGCGGCCGCGGGATCACAGGCGGCCGCGATGCTGAACCACGACATCACCTTCGAGGGCGCGCTCGCGGGCTCGCTCCCGTAGCCGCTCGGCCCTCCACGCGGCGGGCGTCTCGCCGTGCTCGCGCCGGAACAGCCGGATGAAGTGCGTCACGTCCGCGTACCCCACCCGCTCCGCGATGATCTCCACGCGCTCGTCGGACGAGATCAACCGGCGCCGCGCCTCGGCCATGCGCGCGGCGATGATCCACGCGAGCGCGCTCTTGCCCGTCGCGCGGGTGAGCGCGGTCGTCACGTAGGAGGGCGATCGCCCGACCGCGCGCGCGACGTCCTCCAGCGAGATGGGGTCGAGGCACCTCCGCTCGATGAACTGGAGCGCCTCGGTGACGATGCCGGGCGCGCGCGGCGCGGGCTCGACGCGGACCGCCGCGCGCGTCACCTCCGCGAGGATGAGCGCGAGGAGGCTCCGCGAGGCGAGGTCGCCGTGGAGCGCGCGCGCGCCCGCGGTCTCGCTCCGCAGCTCCGCGCAGAGGCTCGCGAGGTGCTCCTGCCGCGCCGCGGGGATCGTCACCACGGCCGAGGCGCCGCCGCGCACGCGCTCGAAGGGATCGAGCAGCGGCGCGAGGTCGGAGGCCGCGAAGAACGGGGCCGAGAACCCGAGCCCCCACGCCTCGGCGCCGCGCGACCACGCCGCGTGGTGCGCCGCGCCGGAGGGCACGAGGACCACGTCGCCCGCGCCCACCTCGAAGCGCTCGCGCTGCTCCATGACCGCGCGGCCCTCGGTGAGGAACGCGAGGGAGACGTGGTCGTGCACCACGCGCGCCCGCGCGCACGCGAACGACTCGCTCGTGAGGCGCTCGATCCACATGGGCCCGTCGCGGCGTGACCGGCGCTCATCTCGCTCCGCCATGACCATCATTCATGCGGTGATCCGGCCGATTGAGCAAGGCCCGTGAACGGCTACGCCCGCTCGCGCAGCCGAAAGCGCTGCACCTTGCCCGTCGCCGTCTTGGGCAGCTCGGCCAGGAACACCACGTGGCGCGGGCGTTTGTGCGGCAAGAGCTTGGATTTGACGTGCGCCTTGAGCGACTCGGCGAGCGCGTCGCTCGGCGCGTGCCCCGATCGCAGCACCACGTAGGCCCACGCGACCGTGAGGCCGTTCGGGTCGGGCTTGCCCACCACCGCGGCCTCCAACACGCTCGGGTGGCTCATCAGCGAGAACTCGACCTCGACGGGCGCGACGTATTGGCCGCTCACCTTGAGCATGTCGTCCGACCTCCCCGCGTACTCGTAGTGCCCGGTCGGGAGCTCGCGGTACTTGTCGCCGGTCTTGGTCCACGGGCCGTGGAACGTGTCGATCGATCGCTCGCGGCTCCGCCAATAGAGGAGCGCAGCGGTCGGGCCCTTGACCCACAGATCGCCGATCTCGCCGGGCGTGACGCGCGCGCCCGAGGCGTCGCGAAGCTCGACCTCGTAGCCGGTGACGGGCCTGCCGCTCGTGCCGTAGCGGACGTCGTCGATCCGGTTGGAAATGAAGATGTGGAGCATCTCGGTCGAGCCGATGCCGTCGAGGATGGGCGCGCCGAAATGAGCCTCGAAGCGGAGGCCCACCTCCTCGGGCAGCGCCTCGCCCGCCGAGGTGCACGCGCGCAGCGCGACGTCCTCGCGCGCGGGGAGCTTGGGCGAGGCGAGCATCGCGACGTACGTGGTGGGCGCGCCGCAGAAGACGGTCGCCCGGCGCAGCACGAGGCGTTCGAAGATCGCCTCGGGCGTCGCGCGCTCGGCCATGAGCACCACGGTCGCGCCCGCCGAGAGCGGGAACGTGAGCGAGCTCCCGAGGCCGTACGCGAAGAAGAGCTTGGCCGCCGAGAAGACGACGTCGCGCTCGGTGACGCCCATGACCGGCCCGCCGTAGAGCTCGAAGGTGCGGCGCAGGTTCGCGTGCGAGTGCACGACGGCCTTGGGCGCGCCCGTCGAGCCCGACGAGTAGAGCCAGAGGGCGATGTCGTCGGCGCACGTGCGCGCGGGCGCGGGGGCGGGCTCCTCGGCCGCGATCCGCGCGGCGATCGTGGCCTCGCCGCCCTCCGGATCGGACACGACGACCGGCGGGGGAGGGGAGACCAAGCGCGCGGCGTCGTGCGCCCGATCGGCGATCGAGGCCGAGGCGAAGACCGCGCGCGCGGACGAGTGATCGACGAAGTACGCGAGGTCCTCGGCCGGCACCATCGTGTTGATGAGCACCGGGACGACGCCCGCGTAGAGCGCGCCGAGGATCGCGATGGGCAGCTCGACGGTGTCGAGCATGAAGAGGACGACCCGCTCCTCCGGCCGCACGCCCATCGCCCCGAGCGCCGCCGCGAAGCGCCGCGCCGCGCGCTCGAGATCGCCGTACGTGACGCTCGTGTGATCGTCGATGTACGCGATTTTGTCCGCGCGCCCGCGGTTCTCGTCGAAGACGCGCGCGGCGAAGTTCTCGCGGTCGATGGCCTTTCGCATGGTCTCCTCGGCGATCGAGCTTACCCGACGTCGCGCCGCCGGAGCTCGTCGAGCCCGTGGAGGAGCAGGTCGAGCCCGAAGCGGAAGTCCTGGAGGCCCTTGTGCTCGCCCGCGATGACGAGCTCGGTGAGCGCGCGCATGTATGGGTATTTGTCGGCCGGGAGCATGTGCAAGAACCCCGAGGCCGCGCTTTTGTATACAGAGGGGTCGAGCGGGAAGTTGAGCTCGAGCAGCGTGAAGCCGTAGATGTGGCTGTCGATCGCGTTCCACGCGCGGTCCGCGTGCTCGAACGAGAAGCCCGCCTCGCGCAGGCAGCCGAGCGTCGCGTTCACGTAGCGCAGCATGTTCGGGCCGATGTTGACACGCGACGCGATGAGGAGCGGCGACCACGGGTGGCGCAGGAGCGCCGCGTGCGCCGAGATCGCGCGCCGCCGCATGGCCTCGCGCCAATCGCCGCCGATCGCCGGGGGCTCGAACTCACCGACGACGATCTCGGCGATGCCGTCGAGGACGTCGTCCTTGCTCGCCACGTGGTTGTAGAGCGACATCGCCTCGACCCCGAGCGCCTCGGCGAGCGCGCGCATGCTGAGCGCGTCGAGGCCGCCCGCGTCGCAGAGCCGGACAGCCTCGGCGAGGACGCGCTCGCGGCTGAGGGGCTCGCGTTGCGTTCGCTTGTTCGTGCGTGAATTGGAGGTTTTTTTAGCGCGGTGGCTTGACATGCTTACGCCGTAAGTTATAGTCGGCTTACATCGTAAGTCAATCGAGCCGAGAGAGAAAGAGAGCGCCCCCCATGTTCACCGCCGTCCACGAGACCACCCGCGATCAAGACCGCAGCGCCGAGGTTTCGGCCACCATGAAGGCGGTGGTTCATCCCGCGTACGGTTCGCCGGACGTGCTCCGCTTCGAGGACGCGCCGGTGCCCGCGGTGAAGGACGACGAGGTGCTCATCCGCGTGCGCGCCGCGTCGGTCTGCAAGGGCGACGTTCACCTCATGACGGGCAAGCCGTACCCCGTGCGCCTCGCGTTCGGCTTCTCGCGCCCCAAGCACCGCGTCGCCGGGCAGAACGTGGCGGGCACCGTCGTCACCCTCGGCAAGGGCGTCCGCTCGGTGAAGCGCGGCGACGCGGTCTACGGCGTGACGCACGGCGCGTTCGCGGAGTACGCGGTCCTTCGCGCGTCCGCGCTCGCGCCGAAGCCCGAGCGCCTCTCGTTCGAGCAGGCGGCGGCGCTGCCCGTCTCGGGCGTGACCGCGCTCCGCGGGCTCCGCGACGCGGGCAAGCTCACGGCCGGGCAGTCGGTCCTCATCAACGGCGCGGCGGGCGGCGTGGGCTCGTTCGCGGTGCAGATCGCGAAGAGCATGGGCGCGGAGGTGACGGCGGTGTGCGGCACCAAGAACGTCGAGCGGATGCGCGCGCTCGGCGCCGATCACGTCGTCGACTACGAAAAAGAGGACTTCGTCGCGCTCGGCGCGCGCTTCGACGTGATGTTCGATCTCGTGGGCAACCGCTCGATCGCCGACGTGCGCGCGGTCCTCCGCCCCAAGGGCACGTTCGTGGCGTGCGCGGGCGCGCCCGGCGGCGACCTCATCGGGCCCTTCGTGTGGCTCTTCAAGGTGATGATCGCGGGCGTGTTTGGCTCGCAGCGGATGGTGCCGCTCATGGTCGTCCCCGAGGAGAAGGATCTCCTCGCGTTGAACGAGCTCGTCGATCGAGGCGCCGTGACGCCGGCCCTCGATCGCAGCTTCCCGCTCGCCGACGCCAAGGAGGCGCTCCGCCACGTGGCCACGGGCCGCGGGCGCGGCACCACGGTGATCACGTTCTGAGCCGCTGATCGCGCGCCGATCAAGACGAGGCGCGGCCGCGGATCGACGCGCTCGGCCACCGCCGCGCGCCGAGCCGCGGGGTCCTCGGCGCGAGCGGCTGCTCCTCGTCGTCGAGCGCGCCGTCGCTCTCTCTCAGCAGCGTCAAGAGCTCGGAGTCCCACGTCGGAGGCAACGACGTCGCCCGCGCGCGCCGCACCACCCTGCGGAGCGCGGACGTGATGTCGCGCGGGAGCCCCGCGAGCAGCCGCCAGCGATCGAGCATCGCCGACTCGCACGGGTGCTCCACGCCGTCGGAGAGCACGACCCACGCGGCGACCGCGTACCCCAGCGCCCGCTCGCGGAAGGT
Source organism: uncultured Polyangiaceae bacterium (assembly GCA_964437785.1). Classification (GTDB taxonomy): domain Bacteria; phylum Myxococcota_A; class Polyangia; order Polyangiales; family Polyangiaceae; genus CAYTJL01. The sequence goes on along the minus strand of CAYTJL010000055.1, from coordinate 26,533 downwards.
GAGCTCGCCCGCGATCGACACGAGTGACCTGTCTGGGCCGAGCGCGAGCTTGCCTCGCGCGCCGACCTCGCCATCGGGGTGCAGCATCCGCGCCGCGGCGCGGGCCGCGGCGAGCTCCTCGACGGCGATCTTGTGGTCGGCCCACGCGGCGTGGACGACCAGATCGAACAAGCGAACGCCGGCTTGATGGGTGATGTTCATAGAGAGATACGATGGGCCGGGCGGCGTGCTTGTCGAGATTCATAATCTCGATGTAATTAACAGTAAAAATCAAAATAAAAATGGGCTAAAAACAAGGACAAAACCGGAAAAATCCGCGATCGGAGGCGCACGATAATTAGGTAAAACCAATACATTCGTTCTCCTCGATGCTAGGAAGCCAGCGTCATGGATTGGCTCAACTACCACCATCTCTTCTATTTCTGGACCGTCGCCAAGGCCGGCAGCATCAGCCGCGCGAGCCGCGAGCTGCGCCTCACGCAGCCCACCATCAGCGCCCAGATCCAGAGGCTCGAGGAGGCCATCGGCGCGCCGCTGTTCACGCGCGAGGGGCGCGGGCTCAAGCTCACGGAGGAGGGGCGCGTGGCGCAGCGCTACGCCGAGGAGATCTTCTCGCTGGGCCGCGAGATGATCGGCGTGGTGCGCGGCCAGCCGCCGGACAAACCGCTCAAGTTCGTGGTCGGCGTCGCCGACGTGTTCCCCAAGCTCGTCACGCACCGGCTGCTCGCGTCGCTCGCCGCGCTCAAAAAGCCGATCACGCTCGTCTGCCGCGAGGGCCGCACCGAGCGCCTCCTCGCCGAGCTCGCGCTGCACGGGGTCGACATGGTCCTCGCGGACGGGCCGCTCCCGCCGAGCCCGAGCGTGCGCGCGTACAGCCACCTGCTCGGCGAGTGCGGCGCCGTGCTCTGCGCCACGCCCGATTTGGCGAAGCGATACAGCACCAAACGAGGCTCACTCCGCGCGCTCGACGGCGCGCCGTTCCTCCTCCCCACCGAAGGCTCGGTGCTCCGCGCGAGCTTGGATGAGTGGCTGCGCGATCGCGAGGTCCGGCCGCAGGTCGTCGGCGAGTTCGACGACAGCAGCTTGCTCAAGGTGTTCGGCGGCGCGGGAGCCGGCTTGTTCGCCGTGCCCGAGGTGGTCGAGCGCGAGGTCGTCGCCCACTATGGAGTCTCGGTCGTGGCCCGGATGCCGGAGATCCGCGAGCGGTTCTACGCGATCTCGATCGAGCGGCGCATCAAGCACCCTGCGGTCGCGATGATCTCCGCGGCCGCGCGCACATCCATCTTCGGTTGATCTCAGCAGATGCGCGGGAGCTGCTCGCCCGACAACAGATCCAAGAGCCTCTTGCCGCCGAGGCGCGTGCGCAGCGTGACCATCCCGCGCGGAGCCTCCACCACACGTCCAATCCTCGCCGCGCCCGCGCCGAGCGGATCCGCGCGCAGCACCGTGAGCGCCCGCTCAGCCTCGGATTCAGGCAAGAACACCGCCATCCGGCCCTCACATGCGATGTAGAGCGGATCGAGCCCGAAGAGCTCCGCGGCCCCCATCACCCCTTCGGACACCGGGATCCGCGCCTCGTCCACCTCGATGGAGACGCCCGCGTCGAGCGCGATCTCGTTGAGCAGCGAGGCGAGCCCGCCGCGCGTGGGATCCCGCAGACAATGCAGCTCGACGCCCGCCGCGATCAACGCGCCGACGAGCGGCGCGAGCGGCGCACAATCACTCTCGATAGGCGCCTCGAACGCGAGCCCCTCGCGCACCGAGAGCACCGCCACGCCGTGCCGGCCCACGTCACCCGAGATCAACACCGCATCTCCGGGCCGCACCCTCGATGGATGAAGATCGACGCCCGGCGGCACGAGCCCGACGCCCGTGGTGGTGATGAACAGGCCATCGGCCTTGCCGCGATCAACCACCTTGGTGTCGCCCGTGACGATCGCGACGCCGCATTGGGCCGCCGCGGCGCGCATCGAGGCGACGACGCGATCGAGCTCGTCCATCGAAAAGCCCTCTTCGAGCAGGAAGGCCGCGCTCAAATAGGCCGGATTCGCCCCCGCCATCGCGAGATCGTTGGCCGTCCCGAAGACGGCCAATCGACCGATGTCGCCGCCCGGGAAGGAGCGCGGGTGAACCACGTATCCATCGGTCGTGATCGCGAGCCTCGCGCCGCCGAGCGTCACGACGGCGCTGTCGTGGCGCCGTGACGATGTGCCTCCTTCGAACGCGGGCAAAAACCGCTGCTCGATGAGCTCGCGCATCAACCTGCCTCCGCCCCCGTGGGCGAGCATAATCGCGTCGCGCGCCCCGAGGGGGACAGGGCAGCTCACTCCATCGTCGATCGCGCTCATCGCTCCTCGAACCTCCGATAACGATAATACGCCGCGCAGGCGCCCTCCGACGACACCATGGTGGCGCCGAGCGGCGACTCGGGCGTGCACCGCACGCCGAACGCGGGGCACTCCACGGGCTTCAACTGCCCTTGCAGGACGAGCCCGCTCTTGCACTCCGAGGGCTCTTTGGCCGGAGGCGTATCGACCTCGAATTTGAGCGCGGCGTCGTAGTCACGATAGCGCGCCGAGAGCCCGAGCCCGCTCTCGGGGATGGGGCCTATCCCACGCCACGTGCGCGGCACGACCTCGAACACCTCGCGGATGACCGCCTGCGCGGGCGCGTTGCCGCCCGGCCTCACCGCCCGCTCATATTGATTCTGCACCTCGGCGCGGCCCTCTTCGAGCTGCGCGAGGCACATCAAGATGCCTTGGAGCAGATCGACCGGCTCGAACCCGGTGACCACGATGGGCACGCGGTGACGCGCGGCGATCGGCTCGTATTGGGCCGTCCCCATGATGGCGCACACGTGGCCCGCGGCGAGGAGGCCGTTCACCCGGCAGCCCTCGGACGACAAGATGGCCTCGACGGCGGGCGGCACGAGCACGTGCGAGACGAGGATTGAAAAGTTGCGGATCCCCCTTCGCTTCGCCTCGCGAACGGCCATCGCGTTGGCGGGCGCCGTGGTCTCGAAGCCGACCGCGAAGAACACCACCTCTCGATGAGGCGCCTTCTCGGCCAGCGCGAGCGCGTCCATGGGAGAATAAACCACCCTCACGTCCGCGCCCCGGGCCTTGGCCGCGAGCAGATCGCGCTCGGATCCGGGCACGCGGAGCATGTCACCGAAGGAGCAAAACGTGACGTCGGGCCGCGCCGCGAGGGCGATGGCCTGATCGATGATCTCGACGGGCGTCACGCAGACAGGGCAGCCCGGGCCGTGCAAGAGCGTGACGTCGCTCGGCAAGAGCGCGTCGATGCCAAAACGAACGATGGAGTGCGTCTGACCGCCGCAGACCTCCATCAACGTCCAAGGGCGGGTGACGGCGACGCGGATCGCGGCGAGGTAGCGCTCCGCGAGCGCGGCGTCGCGATATTCGTCCATGAACCTCATGGGCCCTCACCACCCTCCTCGCCCAGCGCGCCGATCTCGTCGAGGTACGAGAAGACGCGGCGGGCGGCGTCGGGATCGAGGCGGCTGATCGCGAAGCCCGCGTGGACCACGACGAAGTCCCCCACCACCGCGTCGGGCACGTACGCGAGGCAGACCTCCTTCACCACACCTCCAAACGAGACCTTGCCCATCAGGAGATCACCTTCGATGATGGTCTTTACTTCACCTGGGATCCCAAGGCACATCCGTCAGCCTCCCCCCATCGTGGATGATCGCGCCGCGACGTACGCTTGTCCGAGCGAGAGCCCGCCGTCGTTCGGCGGAAAGCGCGCGTGAGCATAGACCATAAACCCCCTCTCCGCGAGCGCGTCCGTCACGCGCGCGGTGAGGACCTCATTTTGAAAGCAGCCGCCCGAGAGCGCGACACGATCGATCCCTGTCCGCGTCGCGACGTCCGCCGCGAGCCCTGCGAGCGCGCCGTGGAACCGCGCCGCGATGACGCTCGGCGAGCGCCCGCTGCGGCGGTCTTCGAGCGCCGCGAGGACGAGCGGGGCCCAATCCCCGATCATCGGATCTCCGTCGCGCAGCGGGAGCGGATAAGCCTGCTCGCCGCTCGCTCGCTCCGCGGCCCATTCGAGGAGCATCGCGGCTTGTCCCTCGAACCCCGCGCGCTCGCGGACGCCTGCGATCGCGGCGATCGCGTCGAACAACCGCCCTGCGCTCGTGGTCCGTGGAGCGTTGAGCCCTTGGTCGATCATCGTCGCGAGGACGCGCGACACCTGCGGTGAGAGCGAGGGCAGATGGGCGTCGAGCCCGCGCAACCCCATCTCGTACAAAGCGCCGAACGCGGCCCTCGCCGGCTCGCGCACCGCGCGTTCGCCGCCCGGCAGCGAAAACGGCCGGAGGTGCGCCGCCCGCCGACACCCCCTCTCGCTCACCACGAGCGCCTCGCCTCCCCAGAGCGCTCCATCGTCCCCGAGCCCGGCGCCGTCCCACGCGAGGCCGAGCACAGGCCCCTTCAAACCATGCTCGGCCATGCACGACGCGACGTGCGCGTGATGGTGCTGGACCGTGACGAGCCGCGCGCCGAGCTCGGCGGCGAGCCTCCGCGCGAGCTTGGACGATTCATAATCGGGGTGGCGATCACACGCGATCACCTCGGGCGCCGCGCCGAAGAACGCGAGCCAGTCGGCGACCGTGCGCTCCAACAAGAGCGCGCCCTCGACCGAAGACAGGTCGCCGAGGTGTTGGCTCACCGTGACCTCACCCCCTTTGGCGAGCGCGATCGTGCTCTTTTGATGGCCGCCCAACGCGAGGATCACCGGCGCGTCGGGGAACGGGAACGGCTGCGCGAGCGGCGCATATCCCCGCGCGCGCCGCAGGATCACAGGCCCTTTGGGGCCCACGCGAACGACCGAGTCGTCCACCGGCCGGACGATGGCTCGATCGTGCGCGAGGAAGAGATCCGCGATCCCGCCGAGCCTGGACAACGCCTCTTCGCCGGTGACGCACATGGGCTCTTCGGAGAGGTTCCCGCTCGTGCAGACGAGCGGCCCGCCGAAGGAAGAGAGCACGAGATGATGAAGGGGGGTGGATGGAATCATGGCTCCGAGATAAGGATTCTCGGGGGCGACGGCGCGGGAGATGGGGGCGGGAGCGAGATCTCGTTTGCGCACGAGGACGATGGGCGCCTCGGGCGAGGTGAGCAACGCTTCGATCGCGGGCGTGATCTCACATGCGCCGCGCGCCGCCTCGATCGAGGGGAACATCACGGCGAACGGCTTCTCGTCACGGTGCTTGCGCGCGCGGAGGAGCGCGACGGCATCATCGCTCGAAGCGTCGGCCAAGAGCTGATATCCTCCAAGCCCCTCGAGCGCCACGATACGCCCCTCCGCGAGCGCGGCGGCTGCGCGCGTCAAAGCCTCTTGCCCCTCCGCGAGCGCCGCGCCGCCGGGCGAGACCGCGCGGAGGACAGGCCCGCACGCGGGGCATGCGATGGGCTCGGCGTGAAAGCGCCTGTCGCCGGGATCGGCGTATTCGCGCGCGCACGCGGCGCAGAGCGCGAACGCGGCCATGGTGGTGCTCGGCCGATCATACGGGATCTGCTCGATGATGGTGAACCGGGGGCCGCACCGCGCGCAGCTCGTGAAGGGATAACGATACCGGCGATCGTCCGGCGACGAGACCTCGGCCAAACACGCCTCGCAGACCGCCAGATCGGCCGGGATCACAGGGCGTTTGGGCGCATCTCGGCGGCTCTCCGCGATGCCGAACGCAGTCTCGCCCCCGAGCGGGACAGGCGTTGTGACGACGCGATCGACGCGCGCGGGAGGCGGCGCCTCGGCGCGGATCACGTCGAAGAAGCGATCGACGTCCCCCGCGTCGCCCTGCGCCTCGATGTGCGCGCCGTCCGCGCCGTTCTGGACGAAGCCCACGAGGCCAAAGCGCGCCGCGACCCGATGGACGAAGGGGCGAAAGCCCACCCCTTGAACCACGCCGGAGACGTGAGCGCGCGCGCGGATCACAAGGGCTCCACCTCGACCGTGTCGATGCCGAGGCCGGTGCGCCCCAACACCTCTCCTTCGGCGCTGCTGCAAACAGGGCAGATGAGCACGTGGTGCTCGGGCGCGTACGTGGCTTGGCACGCGCGACATCGCGCCTCCACGTGGGTGATCGCGAGATCCAACGTCGCTCCTTCGGCGAGCGTCCCCCGGGTGAGCGCCGCGAAGTGGAGCGACAAGCTCTCTCGGGAGAGGGTCTCTGTCTCGGCGACCCAGCCCCGAACCGCGCGCACGCGAGCGCCTTTGGCGCGATCGAGCGCGACGTTCACGATCTGTTTGGCGAGCGATGACTCATGCACGGTGATCCTCCCTCCCGCTCCCGCTCCCGATCTCTCCCTCCAACCATTGAAGGACGCGCTCAACGGCCCTCGGGACGGCCGCGGCCACCTCGGGCGACAACCCACGTCGATACCCGAGCGGCCGATCGATGGTGACTGCGACGATATAAAGAGGCGCGGCCGATCCTTCCCCTCCGAGCGTGCGCGCCAGCGCGACGGCCTCGGGGACGCTGAGCCCATGGCTCGACACCCTGCGCGACGCGCGCGCCGCGAGCTCCTCGACCCCGAGCGACAAGACCTCTCCAACAGGGTGACCGAGGACCGCGTCGACGATCACGACCGGCGTGGGAGGCTCGATGAGATCGATGATCGCGCTCGGATCACGGGCGTCCGAGAGCTCAACACCGCTCGGGAGGGGCAGGCGCCTCAAGGCATCGAGCACGGCGCCGCCCACGCCGTCGTCCCCCGCCGCCGGCTGCCCAATCCCGATGACCTTGGCGCGCACGGCTCACCTCCGCTCCACCTTGAGCGTGAGGAAGTGCGTCGCGCACGAGATACAAGGATCGTAGTTGCGCACCGCGAGCTCGGCTTTTTGCGTCGCCTCCTCGTGCGGGAGCGAGGCGAGCATCGGCGCGAGCGCGAAGAGGTCCTCCTCGATGGTGAGCTGGTTTTGCGACGTGGGAGGGACGATCTTGGCGTCCAGGATGGTGCCGGCCTCGTCGATGGAATAACGATGGTAGAGAAACCCCCGCGGCGCCTCGGTGACGGCGCGGCCCGTGCCCGCTTTGGGCGGCGAATCGAAGAACGAGAGGGGAGGGGGCTCGTAGCGTTCGAGGATGGAGATCGCCTCTTCGAACGCCTGCGCGATCTCGATCATCCGCACGAGGAGCATCCGAAAGGGGTTATGGCAAGGCGGGGTGACGCCCGCGCGCCGCGCGAGGCGCTGCACCTCGGGATGGAGCTTCTCGAAGCCCAGGTTGAAGCGCGCGAGCGGCCCGCAGAGGTACGCCCCGCGCCCGATGATGCGCGAGCGGAGCGCGTTGGAATAAGGGGCCTGCTCCTCGGCGAAGTGAGCGTCGTAGTCGTGGACGTCGATGTCGAGCCCGCGCGACGAGATGAGGCGCCCCTCGCAGAAGGGGTATTCGTCCGGGTGCGAGAGCGCGACGTATTCATAATCTCGTTCGAGCGAGGGGAAATCAAAGCCCTTCATCCAGTCGAGCGCCTCGGCGGTGAGGTCTTTGCAGGCGCGGAGCTCGGGGAGGAGCGCGTGGAGCTCGGCGCGCGAAGGGGCCCTGTAGAAGCCGCCGACACGGACGTTGACCGGGTGAATCTCGCGGCCGCCCGTGATCGAGACCAAGCTGTTGCCCGCCTTCTTGAGGCGAAGACCGGCCTTGACCTGGGCGCCGTATTTCTTCGCCATCGACATCGCGTCGGGGTAGCCGAGGAAATCCGGGGCGTGGAGCATGAAGGCGTGGAGCGCGTGGCTCTCGATCCACTCCCCACAATAGATGAGCCTGCGGAGCGCGCGGAGCTGACCGCCGACGTGGACGCCGATGGCGTCTTCCATGGCGTGACACGCGCTCATCAAATAAGCGACCGGGCAAATACCGCAGATGCGCGCGGTGATGTCCGGCGCTTCGAGGTACGATCGCCCGCGGAGGAACGCCTCGAAGAAGCGCGGCGGCTCGAAGATGGCGAGCTCGACGCGCGTGGCCTTGTCGCCTTCGAGCTGGATGGTGAGCGCGCCTTCGCCCTCGACCCGCGCGAGGTAATCGACTTGGATGGTGCGTGTCTCTCCTGCGCTCATCGCTTGGCCTCCTCCTCGTGCGCCTCGCTCGCGGCGCGGAAGGCGGGCGCCGCCGCGTTGAACGATCGATATGCCCGGATCACGTCGGCGCTCGACTGACCCAAGATTTGAAGCCTCTTGGTGAGCGACGACGTGTTCGGCGCCTCCGAGGGCCCGAAGCACCCATAACAGCCGCGGTGGTACGAAGGGCAGAGCCCGCCGCAGCCCGCGTGCGTCACGGGGCCCATGCACGGCTCTCCCTTGACGAGGACACACACGTTGCCCTTGAGCTTGCACTCGATGCACGTGCTGTGAGCGGCGATGTTCGGCTTTCGCCCGTTCAAGAACGCGCTCAACACCTCGACGAGCTGGCGCTTGTCGATGGGACACCCGCGCAGCTCGAAATCCACCTTGACGTGATCGGAGAAGGCCGTCGAGGTCGCGAGCGTCTCCAGGTATTCGGGGGAGGGATAGACGAGCGCGCGCATCTCGTTCACGTCACGGAAGTTGCGAAGCGCTTGAATGCCGCCCGCCGTCGCGCACGCGCCGAGCGCGACGAGCACGCCCGAGCGGCGGCGCACGTCGCGGATCCGCTCGGCGTCGTGCGTAGTCGTGATGGAGCCGTCCGCGATGGAGACGTCGAAGGGGCCTTGCGACTCCTTGCTCGTGCCCTCGCGGAAATACGCGATGTCGACCGCGTCGGCGATCGCCAAGAGCTCGTCCTCCAAATCGAGGAGAGAGAGCTGGCAGCCGTCGCACGAGGCGAACTTCCAAACAGCGAGCGTGGGGCGTTTGCGGCGGGCCACTCATGCCTCCTTGGTGAGGACCAGTGAACGGACGCGATCGCTGCGGACCACGGGGCCGTCTTTGCAAACGAAGAGGGGGCCGAGCTGGCAGTGGCCGCAGAGCCCTACGCCGCAACGCATGCTCCGTTCGAGCGACAGATAGAGCTGCTCCGGGGCGACGCCGAGGCGGCCGAGCTCGCGCTCGCAAAACCGCATCATGATCTCGGGCCCGCAGACGAAGGCGAGCGCCTTTTGCGCGTCGAAGCGCGCTTCGCGGAGGAGGGCGGGCACCACGCCGACGAGGCCGCGCCACGAGGGGCCCGCGCGATCGACCGTCACCAAAACCTGCATGTCGCCCTCGCGGGCCCAGCGCTGGAGCTGCGCGCGGAAGAGCAGATCCTCCGGCGTCCGCGCGCCGACGAGGAGCGATACCTGGCCATAGTCGGCGCGGTGGCGGAGCACGTGATACACCGCCGGCCGGAGCGGGGCGAGCCCGAGGCCGCCCGCGATGAGCAGGAGATCACGGCCCTTGGCCGCCTCCATCGGCCAAGGCTGCCCGTACGGCCCGCGCACGCCGACGACAGCCCCCGTGGAGGATCGCTTGGACATCGCGCGGATGGCCTTGGTCACCGTGCCCACCGCGCGGATCGTGTGGATGAGCTCGCCCGGCTCCCCCGGATCTCCGCTGATCGAGATGGCCACCTCGCCCACCCCAAAGACGTAGATCATGTTGAATTGGCCGGGGGCGAAGCGAAACCCATCCTTGAGCCCGGAGACGTCGAGGCGCATCGTGAACGTGTCCTCGGTCTCGCGCTCCATCCTTTGAATGCGGAGCGGCGTGGGGATCATCGCGCCGCTTTGGACGAGCGAAGGAGTCATGAGCCACCCCTGTAGAGATCGAGCTCGCGCATGCGCATGCGCTCGAGCCGCTCGTAGAGCCGGCTCACGAGCCGGCTCGCCATGACCTCGGCGATCTCCGGGTCCTCCTTCATCCATGTTCGAAGGCGCTCGGCGTCGACGGCGAGGACCGACGTCGGCTCAATCGCCTTGCCGTCGAGGTGCCACCGATAGGGAGGGAAGAGCCATGAGAGGCCGACGACGTCGCCCTCGCGCACGCTCTCCACCTGGGTTTGGCCCCTGCCGATCACGTCGATCTCGAGCGCCACGAGCCCGCGCTCCACGAGGAAGAGCGTCTTGGCCTCGCCGCCCTCTTTGAAGAGCGAGGCGCCGCGCTCGAACACCATCTCTCGACTGATGGAGACGAGCCTGTGGAGCACGTTGCCGGACGCGCCGCGGAGGAACGGGTGGGCCTCGAGCCTGCGCGCGAGGCTCACCTCGTCTTGATCGACCGGCGCCTCCGCTTTGGGGGCTTTGGCGCGCGGGCCTACGGGCACGCACGCGACGCTCATGGTCGCGTGGAAGAGGGCGCCGCGCGAGATGGCCTCTTGCCACAACCTGCCTTGACCATGGATGTGGCGACTGCCAATCACGAGCAGATCGGCCCTCTCTTCGGCCGCGAGCGCGGCGAGCGCGGGCGCCCTCCGGCCCGAGACGAGCTTGACGCGGACCTGGGGTGTGTCCCTCCAAACGTGCTTGCGGACGGCCCGGCCGACGTCGCTTCGGAGGACGGTCTCGAGATCGGGAGACGTCGCGAACGACGCTCCTGTCTTTTGACCGCTCGGCCGTTTGTGCTCCTCGGGGGGCCACATCACGTGTCCTACGACGACGTCGCACGGCCCGAGCCGTTCGAGCGTGTTGATCCACGCGAGCGCCTCGGTCGAGGCCTCCGAGAAGTCGAACCCCAACACCACACGGAGGCGCCGCTCCCCGCGGAGCCACGCGAGCAGCGGGGCGGCGTCACGGACGATGAGCACGGGGGCGCGCGACGTCTCCGCGGTTCGCTCCGCGACGCTCCCGAGCACCCAACGCGCCGGATCGCGGCGGCCGAGCGCGCCCACGACGACCATCTTCGCTTGGTCGTCGCCGGTGAGCGCGCTCAACACCTCATCGGGGATCCCCGCTTCGAGCCTCGGCTCCACCGCCACGTCGCGCGTGAGGGCCGAGAGCCGCTCCGCCTCGGCGCGGAGCCGGCCTTCATCACCGCTCGTCCCTTCGCGGGCGTGGATCAGGAGCACGCGGGCGCGCTCGCGCGCGGCGAACGCACAAGCCACCTCCGCGGCGCGCGCGGCGTGCGGCGAGAAATCGGTCCCTAACGTGATGAGGTCGCTCATGGCCCCTCCTGTCCCCCTGCCCCGCGGATCGCGGCGAGCTCTTCGGTCACGTCGATGGCGGCGGGGCACCACGTGACGCAACGGCCGCAGCCCACGCAGCCCGAGGTGCCGAATTGATCGATCCAGCCCGCGAATTTGTGGGTGAGCCACTGCCGGTAACGCGCGCGCACGGTGCTCCGCACGCTGCCGCCGTGCACGTACGAGTGGTCGAGCGTAAAGCACGAGTCCCACCGCCGGGAGCGCTCGGCCGTCTCGCCCGAGAGATCCGTCGTGTCCTCGACCTGGGAGCAAAAGCACGTGGGGCAAACCATGGTGCAGTTGGCGCAGCTCAAGCAGCGGTTGGCGACCTCGTCCCAACGCGGGTGCTCCAAGCTCCCCATGAGAAGATCACGAATCTTGGTCGTGTCCACGGTTCGCTTCATGGATGCGGCGGTGCGCTCGACGATCGCCTTGGCCTCTTTGCGCTCGCCCTCGGAGGCGGCGCACGCGCCGAGCTTCGCGAGCAGCGCGCGGCCGCGCTCGGTGCCCGCCTCGGCCAGAAACCGATGCTCGCCGTCGACGAGCTCCGTGAGCGCCAAATCGAACCCTTTGGCGACCTCGGGGCCCGTGCCCATGGAGGTGCAAAAGCACGTCCCGCCCGCCTGGCCGCAATTGACCGCCACCGTAAAGACACCCTCGCGGCGCCGCGCGTAGTCGTCGTCGGTGAAGGAGCCTTGGAGAAAGACCTTATCCTGCACCTCCATCGCGCTGATGTCGCACGCCCGCGCGCCGATGAGCGCGATCTTGTGCGGATACGCCGCGCCCGGATCGACGACCATGCCGCCGTCTTTGCGCCGCACCTGGAAGAGCGTGCGCCGCGGCACGAAGAGCTGCCGCTTGAACGACTCGGGGCCGACCGAATACCCGAAGAGCGCGCCGTCGTCTCGGGCCTTCAAACGATAGGTGCCCGCGTCCTGCTCCTCGGTGACGCCCGCGGGCAAATCGTCGATGCCTCGAATCTCCGTCGAGACGATGGCGCCGTCGCGGACCGTGGGCCCGATGAGCCGATATCCCTCGTCGCGGAGGAGGCGCAACAGCGCGTCGAGCCCCTCGATCGTGAGGGTGACTTGACCATCGGCGCTCTTCAAAAGATCCATCGCTCTTTTTGGAGAGCAGATGCCGTGCCATCGCTGGAAAATCAAGCAAATTGACGGAAACGGCGCACGATTTGCGGCGCGGCGCTGCGCGTGCGCCGCGCGCCTCTCGCTCCGATGTGCCTTTGCCCCCGACCTGCTGAAGAGAGTACACGATCCCTCCGCGACATGGCAAGAGGTAAAATCAATATTTGAAAAGGGTGTTTGGGCGCCTTGACAAGCTGGGTTGTCGGCCGCATTCGAGCTGTCTCCGAGGGGCTCTTTGCGAGGAGGCAAGGGATGACGATCACGCCGGCTCGTTCTCCGCACATCGGCACGGGAGGAGCGCTGCTCGCGCGCCTCATCGACGCACCGGATCTCGCGCGCTCGATCCGCGCGCTCTCACCGCCCGCGTTCTCTCAGCTCGTTCGCCACGTCGGCGTCGAGGACGCGGGCGAGGTCGTGGCGCTCGCCACCCACGAGCAGCTCGTCGCCGCCTTTGACGAGGATCTCTTCACCAACGCGCGCCCGGGAGACCGCGAGACGTTCGACGCCGAGCGCTTCGCGGTTTGGCTCGACGCGCTGCTCGACGCGGGCGAAGCGGCGGCGGCGGCGCGCGTGGCCGAGCTCTCCGAGGATTTTACGGCGCACGCGCTCTCATCCATGATCATGGTCCTCGATCACGACGCGCTCCGCGATCGTTTGGACGAAGGCGGGCGCTCCGCGCGGCGGGTCGACAAAGCCATCGAGAGCTGCCTCTCCGAAGAGATCGACGGATATCTCTTGATCTCGCGGCGGCACGACGGCTGGGACGCGGCGCTCGCGCTGATCCTCGCGCTCGATCGCGATCACCGATCGTTCCTGACGCGCGTGCTCGACCGCTGCGCCGCCGCGGCGAGCGGGTATCTCGATGATCTCGACGAGCTCTCCGAGGTCCTCTCCTCCGAGGCGTCGCTCGCGGAGGACGCCGAGGCGGAGCGCGAGGAACGCCGCGCCAAACGTGGTTACGTGGAGCCGCGCGCCGCGAAGAGCTTCCTCGCGCTCGCCAAACAACCCCTCTCGGGCGACCTCGCGAGCGCCGCGCGCGACCCGATCACACGCGCGTTCTTTCGCGATCTCGACACGTCCCTCCGCGACGCACCGGCCAAACCCACCTCCGCGAGCGCGACGAGCGCCGCCATCCATCGCGCGCTCGGCGCGGTGAGCGGCGCAGAGGGGCTTCGTTTGCCGAGCGGCGCGGGGCAAGCTCCGGCGCTCATCGAGGCGATGAAGCGCCTGCGCGCGCGCGACCCCAAGGCGTTCGAAGCGCGGATGGAGGAGCTCGCGTATCTGGTGAACGTGCTCGTCGCGGCTGCCTCCGGGCGTGAAGGCCGCATGAGCCCCGGCGAGGCGCTCGAAGCCGTGATCGACGTGGTGAGCCGCGGTGTCGCGCTCGAGGCGCGGCGCGGCGCGCCCGACGAGGTGCTCTCGGCGTGCCCCGCAGATTTGCTCTTTCGAAGGGCCATGAGCGCGTCCGGCGCGTCGATTTGAGCTTGCGCGCGGGGGAGAAGGGCGTAATCCTCCGCGGGATATGCCGCTCTCGTTCGACAACACCTACGCGCGCTTGCCCAAACGGTTCTTCGCGGAGGTGCTCCCAACGCCCGTCGCCGCGCCGGCGCTCCTCGCCGTCAACGCGGCGCTCGCCGAGCGGCTCGGGTCGAGCGCGGGAGACCTCGATTCGCCTCAAGGCATCTCGATGCTCGCGGGCAACGCCGTGCCCGCGGGCGCCGAGCCCATCGCGCTCGCGTACGCGGGGCACCAGTTCGGCGGGTTCGTGCCGCAGCTCGGCGATGGACGCGCGATCCTGCTCGGCGAGGTCGTGGGCAACGACGGTAAACGATATGACGTGCAGCTCAAGGGCGCGGGCCGAACGCCGTTTTCGCGCGGGGGCGACGGGCGCGCCGCGATCGGCCCCGTGCTCCGCGAATTCGTGGTGAGCGAGGCCATGGCCGCGCTCTCCGTGCCGACCACGCGCGCGCTCGCGGCCGTCACGACCGGCGAGAAGGTCTATCGCGAGACTCCGCTCATCGGCGCCGTGCTCACGCGCGTCGCGTCGAGCCACATGCGGATTGGCACCTTTCAATATTTCGCCGCGCGGGGCGACAAAGACGCGCTCGCCGAGCTCACCCGCTACGCGCTCGCGCGCCACTACCCCGACGCGCAAACCCCGCTCGGCCCGGCCCTCGCGCTGCTCGATGCGGTCATCGCCGCGCAGGCGAGCCTCGTCGCGCGCTGGCTCGGGCTCGGCTTCATCCATGGCGTGATGAACACCGACAACATGACCATCTCCGGCGAGACCATCGATTATGGTCCCTGCGCCTTCATGGATGGGTTTCGCCCCGACAGGACCTATAGCTCCATCGATCACCACGGGCGTTATGCGTTCTCGAACCAGCCCAAGATCGCGTTTTGGAACCTCGCGCGGCTCGCCGACACGTTGATCCCGCTCGCCGGCGACGACCGCGAGCGCACAATCGCCGACTTCACCGAGCACGTCCACGCGTTCCCCGCGCTCTTCGAGGCCGCGTATGGCCGTGTGATGAGGGGCAAGCTCGGGCTCTCCACCGAGCGCGACGGCGACACCTCGCTCATCGAAGATCTCTTGGACGTGATGGCCGAGAGCCGCGCCGACTTCACCCTCACGTTCCGCGAGCTCTCGGACGCCGCCGCCGGCGACGATGACAGCGCCGTCGCCCAGCTCTTCCCGGATCAAGGGCGCTTCCTGGAGTGGGCCTCGCGCCTCCGCGCGCGCGCCGCCGAGGAGCCTTTGTCGCGCGACGATCGGGCCGCGCTGATGCGCCGCAATAACCCCGCGTTCATCCCGCGCAACCATCGTATCGAGGCGATGATCGCCGCGGCCGAGCGGGGCGACATGGGGCCCTTCGAGCGCCTCCGCCGCGTGCTCGCGAGGCCTTATGACGATCAGCCCGAGGACGCCGACCTGGCCGATCCGCCGGGCGAGGACCAATGGCGCCAAAGGACCTTCTGCGGCACGTGAGCCCGGCTCATCGATGTTGCACCGGATGAAACGATGAATTTCACCCGGCCGACTTGCGGCCGGGCGCGCGCGGTCCGATCCTCGCGGCCATGAAGATCGCGTTCATCGGTTATGGAAACGTGGGCGCCCCGCTCGCCGATCGCCTCCAGCGATGTGGTCACGAGGTGACGCTCGCCGCGCAGGACAAGGGCTCGGAGAGCGTCAAGAAGGCCTTGGCGCGGAACCCCGCGCTGCTCGTCGCGCCGCCTTCTGAGGCGGTGGGCCGCGCCGACGTGGTCTTCCTCGCGACGCCGTTCGCCGCCAACGAGGCCGCGCTCAAAGGCGTGTCGGACGCGCTCGCGGGCAAGGCGCTCGTCGATTGCACGAACCCTGTGGGCCCCGGCATCTCGCACGGGTTGAAGAGCGAGCGATCGGGCTCCGCCGTGGTGCAAGCGTTCGCGCCCTCGGCCAAGGTGGTCAAGGCGTTCTCGATTTACGGCTTCGAGAACTTCGAGGACAGCGCGTATCCCGGCTACGGCGTCAAGCCCGTGATGATGTTCGCCGGGGACGACGCGGCGGCCAAAGGCGTCGTGGGCGGGCTCGTGGCGGAGCTCGGCTTCGAGCCGCTCGACGTGGGTGGTTTGGATCAGGCGCTCCACCTGGAGCACATGACGCTGCTCTGGGTGCGGATGGTGCGGATGAAGGGCCACTCACCCAACATGGTGTGGGCCGCCCTCCGTCGCTGACGGGCCCCGCCCTCGCCACCCCAATCTATGCGCGCGCCGTCGAAGGGGTGTATGCTCCGACGCCATGCGCGCGCTCACAACGATGCTCCTCGTCGCCGGCTCGATCGCGAGCTGCAAACCCGTGGGGGATGGGCCGGAGGCGCAGCGCGACGCGCAAGGTCCAGAGTACACCGTGAGGCCCGCCGAGGGCGGCGGGTTCATCGTCGATGTCCCCGCCGTCGGAGTCTCGGCGTGGCTCCCGGGCGAGCCGACGCGCCACGCTGGGCACTCGATGAAGCCGTTCGGGTTCCAACCTATCGTGGAGCTCGCGGGCGGTCCGCCCGAGATGGGTTGTGCGCTGAGCTGGTACCCAACCGGCGGCGGGCCTGACCCCCAATCGAAGCTCGACGAGGTCCGCGACGAGCAGGTCCGCCTCTTCTACGGAAAGCTGAAGGGGTCGGGCGACGTGCCCTTCGGCGACGGGCGCGCCAAAGAGGTGATCATCGCGATGACCTACAGCCCCAACGTGGGCACCGCGCGCGAGCGCTTCTTCATCATCAATGGGTACCTCGTGCTGATGCACACGTTCGTGCTGAAGAGCGAGAGGGTCGATCCCGTCATCGTCCGATGCCTCGAGTCCGTCACCGCGCGCGGCGCGGACGGCAAAGAGATCAAGGCCCCGCCCGTCCCAGAGCGCTTGTGACTCCGGCGCTCCGAGCGACGGTGATCATGGCTCGTCCGGCGGCGGCGCCCGGCCTTCGGGGAGGTCGCGGATCGGCGTGGGCCTCTCGAGCGGCGACCCCCCTTTGCTGAAGAGGAGCCTTTGGGCCGTATAGATGCTCCGGTGCCCCGAGAGCAGATACGCGATCACGCACACGATCATCACGTGCGGCAGGAGCGCCGCGCCGCACAGCTCGACGGCCATGATCGAGAGCGCGAGGGGCGTGTTCGAAGACGCCGCGAACACCGCCGCGAGCCCCACGCCGGCGCCGATTTCAATCGGGATGCCGAGGAGCCGCGCGAGCACGCCGCCGAGCGACGCGCCGATGAAGAAGAGCGGCGTCACCTCGCCGCCCAAGAAGCCTGATCCGACGGTGACGGCGGTGAAGACGAGCTTGAGCAAGAAGACATACGAGGGCAGGTGAGGATCGTGGAACGACCTTACGATCGTCGGGACGCCGAGGCCCAAGTAATCGCTCGTCCCAACCACCTTCCACATCACGACGACCAATAAGCCGCCTACGAACATCCGAAGGGGGAGCCTCACGAGAAACCGCTCACCTGCCTTCTTGACCGCATGCGTAAGCTCGATGAACGCCGCGGTCACGAGGGCGACCGCGGCCGCGAAGACGAGCCATTTGGCGAGCAGCAAAGGCGTGAGCGGGAGCGACGGAATCGCGGGATAAGGCGTGTGGCCGATGCCCAGCGCGCGTGTCGTCATGTCGCCGACGACGGCCGCGGTGAGCGCGGGGACGATGGCCGCGTAGTCGACGCGCCCGAGCACCACGAATTCGAGCCCGAAGATGGTGCCTGCGATGGGCGTCCCAAACACGGATCCAAACCCCCCTGCGACCCCCGCGGCGAGGAGCTTTTGGCGCGTGCCCTCCTCGGCCTTGAGGCGGTGCGCGAGCCAATCCGAGAGGCTCGCGCCCATCTGCACCGCGGTGCCCTCGCGCCCCGCGCTCCCGCCGAAGACGTGGGTGAGGACCGTGCCAATCAGCACCATGGGCGCCATCCTGAGCGGGATCTCGGGCCCTCGATCATGGATGGTGTCGATAATGAGGTTGTTGCCCGCTTTGATGCTCTGCCCAAACCGCTCGTAGACGAGCCCGATGACGAGCCCTGCGACGGGCAGCGCGTAAACGATGGTCCCGTGCCCCTCGCGGAGGGCCGTCGCGCGATCGAGGAGCCACAAAAACAGCGCCGACGCCGCGCCCGCGAGCACACCCGCGATCGACCCCAAGAGCACCCAGCGCCCGAGCGAGACAAGACGATCGCGCCGCGACACAGGGAGACCCTTACCATGAAGCTCCCCCCGCCCCGCGGAAAACAGGCCGCACGGCGCTCCGCGCAGGTGAGGTCCCGAGACCTCAAAAAAAATTTTTGGGAGGCGGCTGAATAGGGCTTATCCCACCCCGTCTCACACCACGAATCGCGAGCAATCAACGCTGAAAGGCAAGAGGTCGCCGCGAACAACAACCCCATACCCCTTCACTGGAGGATGTCATGTCGATCTTCACTCGTATCGCGTCGGTCCTCGTCGCCACCTCGATCGCGCTCGGCGTCGCCCCTGCCATGGCCGACGAGGGCAAGCCCAACAAAGAGCATCGCGAAGGCAAAAAGAACTTCCCGATGAAGGCGGACGACTTCAAGGCGGGCATCGCGAAGCGCGTCAACGGCCTCAAGACCCGCGTCGAGGCGCGCATGAAGAAGCGCAACGTGGAAGCCAAGAAGCAGGCCGAGGTCAACAAGATCGTCGAGGCGGGGATCAAGGAGATCAACGCGGCGGCCGACAAAGCGGGCGCGGACGGCGTGGTGACGAAGGACGAGGCCAAGACGGTGCGCGAGGCGTTCAAGAGCACGCGCTCGAAGATCCACAAGGAGCTCGGCGAGAAGAACGAGCGCAAGGCCCGCCGCCACCACGGCAAGAAGTGAGACGCGACGTGACGGGGCCTCGGCGTGAGGCCCCGTCGTTTGCTCCGTTGACGGCGCCTCTTCGCGGCGACACACACACGCCGTGGCCAAGCACCTGAGGCGCTCCCCCGAACAGACCTTCGGCGCGCGCATCGGTTATCGCATCGATCGCTTCCTCGCGCTCCACCCCCTCATTCAGCTCACCTCCGTCCTCCTCGCCGCCACGGCGCTCGCGTTCCTCTTCGGCGTCACCATCACCGTCCTCGATCACGCGCTCGGCGTGAGCGCGGGCTGCCACGATCAACCCGGCTGCGAAGCGAAGAGCGTCACGGGCGGGCTCTGGTGGGCGATCACGCGCATGCTCGACGGCGGCACCGTGGGCGCCGACACGGGCTCGGGCCTCTTGCGACAGACCTTCGGGCTCGGCGTGACGTTGGTCGGGCTCGTCGCGGTCACGCTGCTCACGGGCGCGTTCGCGTCGAGCTTCTCGGAGCGCCTCGCCGCGATCCGCCGCGGATCGCTCCCGGTCTTCGAGCGGGGCCACGTGCTGCTCCTCGGATGGAACGCGAACGCGGGCGTGATCGTGCGCGAGCTCGCGCGGAGCGGCGTCACCGCGCGCATCGCGGTCGTGGCCGATCGCGAGCGCGACGCCCTCGAAGAGGAGATCCGCTCCATCCTCGAGGGCGCTCATCACCGGATCGACGTGATCGTCCGGCGCGGCGATCCTTGCACCGTCGCCGCGATCCGCCGCGGGGGCGCGAGGAAGGCCGCGGCGGTCGTGATCCTGCCCGATCAGAGCGCGCCGCACGCCGCCGATCGCGCCGCGATCCGCGCGCAGCTCGCGCTCGATCGCGTGCTCGGCGACGTCGAGCCGAGGCCCCACGTGATCATCGAGGTGGCGACGCGTGAGGGGCGCGCGATGGTGAACCTCTGCGAGCAGCCGCGCAACGGGGAGCGATCGCGCGGAGGTTGCCCTCTGCACGTGGTCGAGGCGCGCGACGTCAACGCGCTCGCGCTCGCGCAGGCCGTCCGCTTCTTGGGCGCGTTCAGCGTGGTCCGACAGATCCTCTCGCTCGACGAGATCGGGCTCTACATGCACGACGCGGGCGCGCTCGCGGGCCGCTCGTTCGACGCCGCGCATCTCGGCTTGGAGCACGGCATGCTCGTCGGCGTCATCCGCGACGGCGTCCCGCTGCTCGCGCCCACCGAGGAGATCGTGATCGACGCGGGCGATCAGCTCGTCGTGCTGAGCGATCGCGACGCGAAGCCCGCGCTCGCGAAGGGCGCGCTCCGCGACGGCGCGCTCGGGAGCTACACGAACGAGGCCGAGCCGCTGCGCGTGCTCGTGATGCGCTACCGCGCGGAGCTCGTGACCGTGCTCGACTTCCTCGACGAGCGCGGGCCTGTGCGCGCGACGTTGCTCGCCCCGCGCGCGTCGATCGAGGCCGCCCGCGCGGCGCTCGACGAGGCCGCGCTCGAAGCGACGACGGTCGATTTCGTCGAGGGCGACCCGCTCGATCGCGCGGCGATCGAGCGCGCGCTCGGCCCCGAGCGCGCCTTCGACGCCGCGCTGCTCCTGTCGCCCGAGGTGTCGCACGAGGAGGCGCCCGAGGTCGACGCCGATCAGATCCTCTCGCTCCTCCAGCTCCGCGGGTGCAAGGTGCCCCCCGAGCACGCCGTCGTGGAGCTGCACAGCCCCGAGACGAGGCTGCCGCGCGGGCTCGGCCAGAGCAGCGGGGTCGGCGTGGTGCTCGCGCGCGAGATCACCGGGATGATCCTCGCGCGCGAGGTCTACGCGCTCGCGTTCGGCAAGCACGCGTCTTACCCCGCCGCGCTCGACGCGTTCATCCCGATGATCACGCTGCGGCCGCTCCGCCCGTACGTGCGCGATCGCGCCGAGGTGACCTTCGACGAGATCATGATCGCCGCGCGGCAGCGCGGTGACGTCGCGATCGGCGTCGCGCCGAAGGGCCTCTCGCCGAGGCTCATCCCGCCGCGCGGCGAGGTCTTCTCGACCGACGGCGCGCGCGCCGTCGTGCTGCACCGCTACTGACAGCTCGCGTCGCTGATCGCCGACAGATCGAGCGCCCACGTGGGATCGATCTCTTCGTTGCCGAGCGCGCGCCCGACGCCCGCGACCGAGATGGCGTCGTTCAGCAGGATGGCGCGCGTGTTGTCGGCCGCGGTCCACTGCGCGAGCGCGTCCTTCGCGCCCGCGACGCCCGACGAGATGAGCTCGGCGAACGGCTGCGACGCGTCGCACGCGGGCGCGTACCCCGCGGCGCACGCGCGATCGCGCGGCGTCGAGCCGTCTTTGCCCGTGTCGCTCAAGTACCCTTTGTCGCGCATGTCGTCGGCGTGCGCGGACGCGGACGTGTTGAGCGACGCGCACGCCGTCACGATCTTCGCGACGCCTTGATCTTCGCGGAACCGGTTGATCTCGTAGAGGAGCTTGTTCTCCTCGTCGTCGAGCGGGTTCGCGGTGCTCGGTCCGGGGGGAGGCTCGCTGCCGTCGCAGCCGAGCGCGGCGAGCGGGAGCACGATGGCAAGAAGGGTGAGGGCGCGCGCAAGCATGCTCCCATCGTAACCGACGGCGGGCGTGACACCAGCGCGGGCTCGTGATTAGGTGCGCTTCATGAGCTCGGAGCCCGGCATCATCGGGCGGACACTTGCGGGCCGGTTTCGTGTGACCGGGTTCATCGGCGAAGGCGCCATGGCCTCCGTGTATCGCGCGGTCGACACCAAGGACGACGCGGCGAACGACGTGGCCATCAAGATCATGCACCCGCAGCTCATGATGGACTCTACCTTCGTGGGCCGGTTCCGCCGCGAGGCGAAGGCCGCGGCGCAGATCAAGCACCCCAACACGGTGCAGATCGTCGACTGGGGCGTCGACGGCAAGCTGCTCTACATCGCGATGGAGCTGCTCGCGGGACAAGACCTCTTCGAGCTGCTCGTGATGGAGCGCCGCCTCTCCGAGGCGCGCGCCGTTCGCATCGTCATCCAGGTGGCCGACGCGCTCTCCGCCGCGCACGACAAGGGCATCGTCCACCGCGATCTCAAGCCCGAGAACATCATGCTCCTGCGCGACGGGGGCGGGCCCGAGCGGGTCAAGGTGCTCGACTTCGGCATCGCCAAGGTGCTCGAGCGGCCCGAGGCGCAGAACGAGAGCCAACCCATCAGCATGCACAGCGCGCTCACCAACGTGGGGATGGTGGTGGGCACGCCCGCGTACATGTCGCCGGAGCAGTGCCGCGGCGAGAAGATCGACGCGCGCAGCGACCTTTATTCGGTGGGCGTGCTGCTCTATCAGCTCATCGCGGGGCGCCTGCCGTTCCGCGGCGACAACGCGATGGAGCTCGCGGTGCAGCACGTCCGCGCGCTGCCCACGCCGCCGAGCGAGGTGATCCCCACGTTCCATCCTGGGCTCGAAGCGCTCCTGCTCCGCCTGCTCAAGAAGTGGCCCGCGGAGCGCTACGAGAGCGCCAAAGAGCTGCGCGACGAGCTCCAACGCCTCTTGCCGTCGCTCGCCCAAGAGCCGAGGCCGCCCGCGGCGCCGGGCCACAAATCGAGCGAAAAACAAGAGGTGATCTCGGTCGACATGCCGACCTTGCCGCTCGATCCTCCCTCGCCCAAGCACCTCAAGCACGAGACGGCGAGCTCGCTCGCGATCACGCTCGACGGCCAAAAGGGCCCTGATTTACCGCCTCTCTCGACGATCGAAGAAGAAGAGAGCACCCACCAGCGCGATCTCCGCCCCTCAAAGGACCCTCCGCTCCCGGTCGTCGCATCCCGTGAGGTGACGTCCAAGTCGGCGATCTCACACATCGGCTCGCGATCGTCCACGCGCACGAGCCCCTCTAAAAAGAAGGCTCCGCCCTCGAGGACGTCGTGGCTCTTGGTCCCTGCCGCGCTGCTGCTCGGGATCGTCATCGGGACGCTGGCGTTCTTTCTGAGCAAGCCTTGATGCGTAATGGTGACAGCGTGAAGTGAGCGGCGTAAATGTAGAGGTCATGCGCCGCACCTCCCTCTACTTGGCCCTTGCTTCTGTCCCCTTCGCCATGTCGCTCTCCTCGGGCTGCGCGACAGGCGTCACGAGCCCTACGACCTCGAGCAGCGGCTCGGGCGCGAGCGGCGGATCCGGGGGTGCCGGCGGCGAAGGCACGACGACGTCGAGCTCGTCGAGCTCGTCGAGCTCCGGCTCGGGCGGCTGCAACAAAGCCGAGGACTGCGTCGCCTTCTCCGACGCGTGCAACACGGGCGCGTGCATCAACGGCACGTGCGGCAAGCTCGCCGCGAACGACGGCACGTCGTGCGACGACGGCGTCGAGTGCACCGTCAACACCACGTGCCAAAGCGGCGTTTGCACGGGCGGCACGCTCAAGCCCTGTACCTCGCAGACGCCGTGCATGGTCGGGATGTGTGACACGACGACCGATCAATGCGTCGAGGTCCCCGGCGCCAACGGCTCTCCGTGCGTCGACAACGACGCGTGTACGCTCACCGGCACCTGCAACAACGGCACCTGCGTCCCCGGCGGGATGATCGATTGCTCGTTCCTCAACGGGCCTTGCGCGCAGGGCTTCTGCGATCCTCAAGTGGGGTGCAAGGTGATGCCGCTCGCCGAGGGCAGCGCGTGTCCGTTGGGCAACCCCAACCCCTGTGCCACCGGCCAATGCACCATGGGGATGTGCACGCCCATGCCGGTCAACAACGGTATGCCGTGTGATGATGGCTTGTTCTGCACCATCAACGACAGTTGCCAAGCAGGCCAGTGCACCGGCAGCCCCAACCCCTGCACCCCGCAGGGCGCTGACGTGTGCCAGGTCGGCTCGTGCAACGAGGCGGCCAATACGTGCACCTCGGTGCCCGGCAACAACGGCGCTGCGTGCAACGACAACAACGCGTGCACCATGGGCGAGACGTGCAGCAACGGCGCGTGCAACGGCGGCGTGCCGGCCAACCAAGGCGGCGCGTGCGACGACGGCAACACCTGCACCACCAACGACGCGTGCAACAACGGCGCTTGCGCGGGCGTCGCCATCACCCAGTGCATCAGCAACGACGGTTGCTGTCCGAGCGGCTGCACCTTCAACAACGACAACGACTGCAACTGCCAAGTGAACCTCGCGAGCAGCGCGACCGCGAGCGTCTCGGGCGGCGGCAGCAGCCCGCCTTACACGCCCTCCGAGATGAACAACGGCGTCCCCGAGGGCGTGTGCCAGTGGGCGTGGGTCAGCAACAGCACCGCGCCGAGCGGCGCGTGGGCGCAGCTCCAATGGGCCCAGCCCGTCACCATCGGATCGTTCTACATCTACACCGAAAACGCGAACGGCGGCGGCGCGTGCGGCGCGCCCGCGGGCCGCAACATCGCGAGCGCGACGGTGCAATGGTGGGACGGCGCGCAATGGGTCACGGCCACCACCTTCTCGGGCAAGACCGATGACGTGCAGATCAACCTGGTCCCGGCCGTCACGACGACGAGGCTCCGCCTCTACGACATGACGTCGAGCCCCGGCAACGGCAACTCGCTCATCTACGAGTGGCTCGTGTACCAGGCGCCCAACTGCATGCCTTGATTCGAGGGCTTCAAGGGCTCTGCTTCGCCTCCGCGTCGCCCGGCGCTTTGTCCCTGCGCCGGGCGAGCTTCCACGCCCAATAGATGAGCACGGGTTGAAACCCGAGCCTCGCCCAAAGGACCCACGCGGGCGTCTGGCTCGTCTCCGAGAAGGAGATGTGATTGACCGCCATGTTGATGTTGGCCGGGAACACCGCGACGTAGAGCGCGATGAGCCCCCACGCCGCGAGCCGCCGCGTCCGCGCGACGAGGAGGCCGACGCCCCCCGCGATCTCGAAGAAGCCGCTCAAATACACGAGGAAGAGGTGGGCCGGCAGATACGCCGGCATGATCCGGGTGAAGCTCGCCGGCGAGACGAAGTGAAACACCCCGATCACGATCATCGCCGTTGCAAAGACGTGACGGCCGCGGAGGCGGGGTAGGACGATCGCGGATTTGTCGGATCGGTCAGACATCCGATCGCTACGCTCGGGGCTACTTCTTGGTTGCGTCGGCCTTGGGCGCTTCGTCTTTCTTCGCGTCCTTCGCGTCCTTCGCGTCGGCCTTCCCGTCCGCTTTGTGCGCGTCGGCCTCGTCGGCGTCGAGGCTCTTCAGCACCTTTTCGAGCTCGGCGTCATCCTCTTTGACGAGCTTGGCGGCGTCGAACGTGAGGAGCGGGAGCTGGCCGCCGCCGTTCATGATGGGCAACTTGCCGTTCCAGCGCTCGAGCGCGCGATATTGGAGGACCATCTGCGAGGTCGACCTTCGAAGGATGATGTTGGCCTTGGCCTCGGCTTTGGCGGTGATGAGGCGCGCGTCGGCCTCGCCCTTGGCGCGTGCGCGCGCGGCGGAGGCTTGTCCTTCGGCTTGGGTGATGGCCTGCTCGGCCTCGGCTTTGACTTGGCGGACGCGGTTCTCGGCCTGGATCGCGAGCTGGGTCGCCTCCATGGCGCGGTTGATCGCGGTCGCTACGTTGTCGGGCAGGCGGAGCGCGCCGTTGATGGTGAGCTGATCGAGGATGAAACCATCTTTGCCGAGCTGGTCTTGCAGGTGCTTCGACACGTCGGCGACGAGCTTGCCTTTGCCCGACCCATAGATGTCTTGTACAGGCAACTTGGAGGCGGCGACGTTGAACGCCTCGCGCACCGCGTTGCGCACGTAGCCGTTCGCCAGCTCGATGAGGTTGGTCTTGCGGAAGCGCAGATAAAGGTGCGGCGCCTTGGTCGACTCGATATGGAACGAGAGGCCGATGTCGGCGTTGATGTTCACGCCCTCCTGCGACGAGAACGTGATGGACTCGTCGTGCGTGTTGCCCTCGTGCGGGTCTTTGGTCCACGCGACGTTCTGGACGCTCGTGGGGAACATCACGAGCTGCTCGGTGAGCGGGTTGTAGAACACCCACCCTGTCACGACCGGGATGTCGTCGACGCCGCGCGAGCTGCCCGCGAGCTTGACGCGAATCCCGACGTGAGCCGCGTCGACGCGCGCGGTGCACGAGGACACGAGGATGATGATGCCGATGACGGTCGCGACCGCGATGAGGATGCTACGGAGGAAGGAGCCGCCTGAGCTTGAGAGGGGGCGGAGCGTCGTTGCCATGATTCGTGATCACCCTTTCTGTCGGGAGGCGGCACCGAGCTTCGAGTCCCCCCATTCCTGTGCTTGGAGAGCGCGTCAGTCTTCGTTGCCGAAGATGCGTTTACGGCCGGTGTCCGTGGGCGCAGGCGCGGGCGCTGTGGGCTTGGGCGTGGCGGGGACGTCCGCGTACGGGTCGTCGAGGACCGATTTCGGCTTGACCGGACCGTGATAAACGGGCTTGGCCTTGGCCGTCGCGCTCGCGGTAGGCGCCGAGTCCGCGGGAGCGTCGTCGGCTTGGCCCGAACCCATGGGCAAGGCGATTTGGCCATCCCACGATTTGCGATTCTTGATTTGGAAATAGGCAATCACGGAGACCACCACGAGCGCGACCAGCGCCGCGATGACGAACCATTTGCCCGTGCCGGAGGGCTCGTTTTCGTCTTTGGTCTTTTGCGGCGCCGCGACCGGCGACGGCGACGCGGGCTGCGAGTGAATCATCGCCGAGGGCAGGAGATCGCGGTTGAAGCCGGGATTGTTGGCTTTGTTCCACGGGCTCGCGGAGAGATCGTCGTCGAGGCTCGCGCTGTCTTGGGCCGGCGCCGCCGCCCCGCCGGGCACCGCCAACATCTCGGGCGCAGAAGGGTCGGTCGAGCCCGCGCCCGCCGCGCCTTCGGGCTTTGGCGCTGCCGGAGCTTGCTCGGCCGCCGGCGCCGCCGGGGCAGCAGGCGTTGCGGCCGGCGCCGCCGCGGGAATGGGCGTCCCCATCGGAGACGGCGCGGCGGGCGCCATGGCTTGCGGCGCAAAGCCACCTCCGGTCGCGCTCAGGGAAGC
>CAYTJL010000054.1:0-44074 GCA_964437785.1 uncultured Polyangiaceae bacterium | reverse complement strand
ACCGCGCCGAGGTGATCACCGTCGAACAAACGATGACCACCGCGGCCGGGATCCCTGCCGAAGGAGCGCCGTTTCACGCCCTCTACAGCCCGGGCGTGGACGTCGACGTCTACGACCTCAAAGCGGTTTGAGCGCGGGATCAACCCCTTCGGTCGAGCGATGACGCGCGTCGATCGCGGGGGATCACGAAGAGCGGTGGGGTGTCTCGTGGTGAGCATGGAGCATCGAATTTCGCGCTTTCTGGCGGAGCTCGCCGAATCCAACGAGATGGGGCACGTCGAAGAGACCGCGCTCGGGCACCTCCGTGATGCCTTGGGGTGCGACGCGGCGTATTTTGCCACGATGGGGTCTGGGTTCGTCGCGCGCTGCTCACCTGTCTTTCAGCGTATCCTGGCAGATCCGAATCATTATGATCCCGGGCAACGAAAGGCGATGGAGATCATGGCCCGCTTTGGACCCGCGTTCATCGACACAGAGGCATATTCGTCCGCGGAGCAGGATCGCTCACCGATCTTCCGTGAGCTGCTCCGTCCTATGGGCATCTCGTCGAGCATGCTGGCGGCGCTGCAGCTCTCTCGCCGGACGACGGGTGTCGTCCACCTGCTCCGAAGCGGGAGCCGTTTCCTGCCCGAGAGGTTGAGAGAGGTAAAGCCGCTCCTTCACGCGATCTCGATCGCGCACCACGCGTTCGCCCGGCTCCCCGCGCCCGCGCAGACGCCGCTCCGCGACGTGTCGGCGATCGACACGCTCGAACGGCTGACGCCGCGCGAACGTGAGGTCGCCAAGCTCGCGGCGAGCGGCCATGGCGCCATCCAGATCGCAGCGCGCCTCGGCACCTCGCCGCACACAGTCCGGCGGCAAATCGAGTCGATTTATCGCAAGTGCGCGGTGGGTAACCGCGCAGAGCTCGCCACGTTGGTCGCGCGCGCTCAACGTGGAGCGATGATCGCGCGCATCAGCCATGCTCGGCCGCGCGATAACCTCCTGCGGATCCTCGCGTCCGGGGACCTCACACCGGCGGTGCGGGCAGAGGACTGGGAGGCTTCGGGATAGGGCAAACGCCCTATCGTGCTGATCTCTCGGCTCTTGTAGCAGTCGATCTCCTCCGCGAACCGCGGACCAACAAAGGAGACGTACATGGCAGGACCGAGCGCCGACTTCGCCGCCGTCGCGTGTGTGAGCGCAGCAACGTTGAACGAGATCCTCCGTGTGCTCCACCGGCGCGGCGTGCTGCCGCGAGAGCTCCCCAAGGTCTCGGACTTTCTTCGATTCTCCGATATCGGCCCCATCTTCGTGGACGCGCCGCGGCTCTCTTTCCAGGCCGCTCCGCCACATCTCCGTGCCACGATCGACGTCGCCACACCGCTCTCCTACGACTCGGTGCGACGCACGGTGGCGCTCCGGATGGTGGTGTTATTCGACGTCGACGTCAACGTCTCCACGCCCGCGATCGCGTCTCGCACGGAGCCGACGCCCTCGGTCGCGTTTGGGCTTCCGCTCGTGCGGGTCGACGTCACTGACGCTGCCGTCATCGATGGTCCGCCCGACGAGCAGGTCCAGGCGCTACTCAGCGGCCCAGTCGTCGAAGAGTTTTTGAAAGACGCGCTCCTCGATGCGGTGGCGGGCTCGTCCCCTGAGGCCGAAGACACCGCTCCTCTCTTTCGCGCGCTGCAAGCCGCCGGCGTAAAGCTCGCTGCATTGACGATCACGACGCGCGGGCAATCGCTGCTCGCCGGCGTCGACGTCGCGGAGCGCGCCCGCGGCGTCCCGGGCTTGCTCACGGACCTCACCCCGATGGGCGGGCTCGCGGTGACCTTTGACGCGGGCTTCGTCGTGAGCGTCATTGAGCACGTGGGCGCGGCGCTCGAATTCGAGGGCGGGAGCGTCCGAATCGAACGTGCCAATTGCGGAGAGGGGTACATTTACTTGCAGGGGCGGGGAGCGTCGGCGGGGTTCGAAGCCACGTTTCGCGCGCGGGCGAGCGTCCGACTCAGCCCGACGTCGATCAGCGTCGACGTCCACGACGTCGAGCTCGACAGATCCGCGGGAGCGAACGCGATCGAGGCGTTGAGTTGGCTCGGCGGCCCGTCTTTGGGCACGGCCCTCACCAGCGCGCTGGAGGTCTTATGGGGAGGTGCGCACGCCGAAGCGACGCGCGCTCGATCGTTGCCAATCACCCTCCCGCGCAGCATCGAATTCGATCTGCCCGGCGGCGACGCCGTGGACGCTCAGCTCTACATCGATCGCGTGAGCATCCGCGGCTACGGGATCGACGTGATCGGATCGTTCGGCGCGGATCAACCGCGCCGAGCTTCGGTCGTTGGGCTGCGCACGGCGGACTCGATCCCGTCGAGGGTGCGGTATTATCTCGACCCCGGTGAGCGGTTTATGGTCGACGACCCGCGGGTGTCGGTGGCTTGGCGGTTCTGGCGCAAAGACACGATGGCCATCGTAAAGGACTTTACCGGTCGCTACGTGGACGACGGCGCGGCGATCTTCCTGCCCACGGGCGAGCACCCCGACGTATATCGCTATCTCGTGAGCTGCGCGGCGACACGGCGGACGGCCACCTCCGAGGACACGCTCTTCAGCGAGCTGTTCGAGCTGACCATTCGTCAGCCCACCCCGCCGCGCGGACGCCGCCCCCCGAGGTGACGTCGTTCGCTGGGACGAACCGACGTGATCATCACTCGAATTCGTTCTCGACGTAGACCGTGGTCGAGAGCACGAGATCCCCGCTCGGCCCAATTTGACCTGTCCGCGCGAAGGTGCTGAGCACCTCATCGCCGTTGAGATCCCCCTTGGCCGCCGCCTCGAAGCCCTTGGGCCCAGGCGCGACCGGGCGCGCCAAATAGCCGGAGCCCTGGTGATAATGATATTGGTAATAGTGGGGCATCGTCATCGCGAATTTGAGGCACTTCCAACCCTCGGTCGCGTTGCCGGTGTCGTAATCGCGCCCGGACGACGAGCTCGGCATGTACTTGATGCCCCTCACCGCCGTAGCGGTCGCCGGCACGGGGAGCGCCGAGCCGCACAACGTTCGATCACGCTCGTAGGTGGTCGCGGCCATGCGCGCGATGGCGCCGACGCTGTTCTTGGCCTCCGCGCTCTTGGCCGAGGCCAAGTACTTCCGCGTGCTGTAGATCGCCAGCGACGCGACGATGCCAATGATGACGACGATACCCCCGCCCGCAGCGATGAGGATGATGGCCCAGACCGGGAACCCTTTGGACTCTTGAGGCTGCATGAGCGAAGGGTACACGCTCCCCAACGCCGCGCGCTCTTTTTTGCGCTTTCTTGCCGAGGTCTTGCGCGGGGCCGAGCGCCCGACTATCGAGGGCTCACCATGCTTCAAAGGGCCCGAGCCGCGATCCTCGTCGCGGGCGCCGCAGCGCTCCTCGGGCTCGGTCTGCCCGCGATGAGCGAGGGCGAGGCGCAAGCCAAGGGCGCAAAGGGCAAAGGGTGCCCCGGCGGCATGGTCTCCATCAAAGGGACCTATTGCATCGACGCCTACGAGGCCAGCGTGGTCGAGGTGATCGGCAAGAACAAGACCCGAAAGCACTCGCCCTATGCGTCCGTCGCAGGGCTCAAGGTCAAGGCCGAGAGCAAGCGCGGCGTCGTCCCCCAAGCGTACATCAGCCGAAACGAGGCCGACGCGGCGTGCAAGAACGCCGGCAAACGCCTCTGCACCGACGACGAGTGGCAAGGCGCCTGCCGCGGCAAGAAGCCCACGCTCTTCCCCTATGGCAACGACCGCAAAGACGGTTATTGCAACGACAAAGGGGTCTCTTCGTTCAACCACTATTATGGTCCCAAAGACGGGACCGAGACGCCCAAGAGCGCGTACACGTGGGACAACATGAATGACCCGCGGCTCAACCAGCTCCCGGGCACGCTCGCCAAGACAGGCGGCTTCAAGAAGTGCAAGAACGGCTATGGCGTCTACGACATGGTCGGCAACCTCCACGAGTGGACCACGTCGGGCACCTTCCGGGGCGGCTATTACCTGGACACGCACATCAACGGCGACGGCTGCGAGTACAAGACCACCGCGCACGGCCCCACCTACCACGATTACTCGACGGGCTTCCGCTGCTGCAAATGACAGGGGCAGTCGAGCTTGTTGAGAAAACTTGCGGCCCCGGCGCACCTTGGGCACGCTATCCATCCGATGAAGCGGAAAGCGCGCGTCTCCACCCACTCCAAAGCGGCCGCTGCGGCGGTCGTGGCCCTCACCGCGTTGCCGTTGGCCGGAGCAGCGTGCAGCAGCAACGAGCTGCCGCGCATCCCGGTGCCCAAGAACGACGAGCAGAGCGAGCTGCCCAAGTGGTACCCGGATAGGCCCTGGTCGGCAAAAGACGGCGAGACGCGCATCTATATCGAAGGCAAAATCGTCTTCGACACCGACAAAGACGTGATCCGCATCCCGGCCTCCGAGAAGGTCCTCAAGACCTTGCTCCAGTTCTTGAACGAGCACCCCGAGGTGACGCTCATGCGCATCGAGGGCCACACGGACGCGCGCTCGAGCGACGAGCACAACCAGGATCTTTCGAACCGGCGCTCGCTCGCCGTGTGCGATTGGCTCGTCGATCACGGCGTCGATCACACGCGCCTGCTCGCCGTCGGCTTCGGCAAGACAAGGCCCCTCGGCCCCAACAACCGCGCCGACGGACAACAAGAGAACCGCCGCACCGAGTTCCACGTCGCCGAGATCAAGGGCCGCCCGTTCGGCGGGAAAGACCGCGCCAACGGCGGTTATGCGCTCATCGTGAAGAGCGCCGAAGAGCGCCGCGCCGAAAAAGAGGCCGCCGCCAACTACAGGCCGCCCCCGCCGCCCAAGCCGTGGGTCCCCGAAGGCGACGTCGTGAAGCCCGTCGCCGCGCCCAAGCCCAAAGCCTCCTCGGAAGAGAAGGTCCTCTCCACACAAGACAAAAAGGGCGGCTGATCGCCGCTCATCTGTCGCACCTCAACGAAGCGGCTTCGGCTCGACGGTGCCCGCCGCGCAGATCGCGAGGAAGCGCCGCGCGCCCGCGACGTAGTGATCCGCGCCCGTGACGCCGAGCTTGGCCTCGTCGGGCGTCACCTCGCGGATGACCTTGGCCGGCGCGCCGCGCACGAGCGATCGCGGAGGCACCACCGTGCGCGGCGTGACGACCGAGCCCGCGGCGATCACGGATCCCTCGCCGATCACCGCGTTGTCGAGCAGCACCGATCCCATCCCGATGAGGCAGCGATCGCCGACGATCGCGCCGTGGATGATCGCGCCGTGCCCGACGGTCACGTCCGCGCCGATGATCGCCTTGGAGAGCCCCTCGGTGAGGTGCACGCACGCGAGGTCTTGGATGTTGCTGCGCGCGCCCACGCGGATCGATCCGATGTCGCCGCGGAGCACCGCCCCGAACCACACGCTCGCGTTGTCGTCGAGCTCGACGTCGCCGATGAGGGTCGCGTTGGGCGCGAGGAACACGCGCGCACCCACGCGCGGGACGTGCTCTCCGAAGGGATAAACGAGCGCCATGACTAACCACCTTCTCCCGCGAAAATAGGGAGCGATCGACGTTCGGGCGCGCGCGCGGGCGAGGGCTCCATGGGCTTGCTCCGCGCGCGTGACGCCTCGGTCAGCTCCCCTTCGAGCGAGTGTTTGTTCGCGCGCGTGATCGTCACGGTCACGAGCTCGCCGAGGAGATCGCGATCCGCCGCGCCCGCGATGTGAACGATCTCGTTGCGCGCCGATCGCCCCGACCAGAGCTTGCCCGTGCCCTTGTCGCGCCCTTCGACCAGCACCTCCTGCGCCGTGCCCGCGAGCGACGCGAGATGCTCGCCGAGCAGGCGCTCGCTCAACGCGAAGAGCCTCGCCAAGCGCGCGCTCTTCACCGCCTCGGGCACGTCGTCCGCGAGCCGTTGCGAAGGCGTGTAAGGCCGCTCCGAATACTTGAAGCCGAAGAGACCTTTGAAGCCGATCTCTTCGACGAGCGACAGCGTCGCGTCGAAGTCCTCGTCGGTCTCGCCGGGGAAGCCCGCGATGACGTCGGTCGAGAGCGTGATGCCCATCTTCGCGAGCGCGCCTGTCCGCGCGACGTACTCCGCGCGCGAATAGCGGCGGATCATGCGCTTGAGCATGCGATCGCTCCCCGACTGCACGGGCATGTGAACGTGCTTTGCGAGCACGCGGAGGTCTTCGTGCGCGCGCACCAGCGAAGGCGTGAGGTGCCGCGGGTGCGGGCTCGTGTACCGGAGGCGCAGCAGATCGGGCACCTCGGCCGCGATTTTGCGGAGGAGCGCCGCGAACTCGCTCTCGTCGGGATCGTCGTCGGCGGCGCCGGGCGCGCGCGAGAGCGCGCCGAGCGGATCGCGGTAGCTGTTCACGGTCTGTCCGAGGAGCGTCACCTCGCGGGCGCCGCCGTTGACGATCGCCTGGATTTCTCGGACGATCTCGTCGCTC
Source organism: uncultured Polyangiaceae bacterium (assembly GCA_964437785.1). Taxonomy (GTDB): domain Bacteria; phylum Myxococcota_A; class Polyangia; order Polyangiales; family Polyangiaceae; genus CAYTJL01. The sequence goes on along the minus strand of CAYTJL010000054.1, from coordinate 37,632 downwards.
GGCCGGTAGCGCTCGGGCCCGCGCGTAAAAGGTACGATGCAGAACGAGCAGCGCTCGTTGCAGCCCTTCATGATGGTGACGAACGCGGTGGGGGGCGCCGACCCGGGCGAAGGCGCGAGCGCGAGGAACTGCGGCGCCTCCGTGTCGAACACGGTTCGCGCGAGCGGAGGCGCGCCGAGCGCGGCCTCGTCGAGCAGGTGCGGCAGCTCGGGGATGTTGTCGGGCCCGACCACCAGATCGACGCCGCGCGCATTCTTGAGGAGGCGATCGCCCTCTTGTTGCGCGACGCAGCCCGCGACGACGACGGTGAGATCGCGCCCTTTGCGTTTGTCGGCGCTGAGCCGCCCGAGCTCGCTCAAGAGCTTTTGCTCGGCCTTCTCGCGCACGCTGCACGTGTTGAGCACCAAGATGTCGGCCTCGTCCGCGCCGGCCTCGGTGTACCCGGCGCGCTTCAGCACGTCGTGCATCCGGTCCGAGTCATGGACGTTCATCTGACAGCCGAACGTCGTGATCGCATACGAGGGCATGGCCGGCTCTCCCTACCAGAAGGGGAGGGGCGCGGCCATGGGTCGTTGACGTGCCAGGATGCGTCGGGGTACGTTGCCGGCCGCGCGAGGACGATATGGCAACCGAAAAGCGAAGCGCAGGAAAGCCCATCTCCGTCCCGCTCGACGATCTGCTCCTCGACCCAAACAATTATCGTTTCATCGACCAACCCGAATATAGAAGGGTGGATGATACGCACGTCGCCGACGAGGTGGTTCAACGGCGCACGTACAACCTCATTATCGGAGACGGGCGGGCCAATATCCAAGACCTCATCGACAGCTTCCGCGAGAGCGGATGGCTTCAGGTCGATCTGATCCAGGTGCGCCCCCTCGCCTCGGGGAAATATCGCGTCGTAGAGGGCAACCGCCGCGTCTCCGCGCTCAAATATTTGAAGCAGCGGTATTTCGAGAAGGGGTTTGACCTCGGCGCCCTCGACCCGACGATCTTCAAAGAGGTGCCCGTCATCACGTACGAGGACACCGACGAAGCCCATTATCTGGTGCTGATGGGCCTCAAGCACGTGAGCGGCAACAAGAAGTGGCCACCCATCAACCAAGCGCGCATGTTGCGGTCGCTGCGAGAGGACCGCGGCCAAAGTCCAGAGGCCATCTGCAAGGCGGTCGGGATCGGGAGGGGCGAATTCAACATCGCGCTTCGCACGTTGAAGCTCTGTGAAGCTTATCAAGCGAGCGACTATGGTGATCAGTTCCGCAGCGATCAATACAGCATCTTTCGCGCGGTCGTGACCGCGCCCAAGCTGCGCGACTGGATCGGGTGGGACGACGCCGTAGGAGCGCGTAACAAGGCTAATTTGGAGAGGCTCTTTGGCTGGCTCTCCTCCGACGTGGGTGAGGATGAGGACTCACCGCGGCGTGACCCGGCTGTCGCGACGTCGGCCCAAGTGCGCGAGCTCGTGGCCATCATCGATGATCCCAAGGCGCTCGATCGGCTGGACTCGACGCGGAGCCTCAGCAACGCGAAGGAGGGGAGCAACTCGCTCCTTCGCAAGCGCGTCCGCGAGTCGCTCGACGTGTGCAATCAAGAGATTAACCAACTCTTTCAGCTCGCCGCCGACCTCACCGAAGACGATTTGACCAAGGTGGAGTCGCTCATCGCCGGCCTCCGCGGCGTCTCGGCTAAGCGGGGTCGCTTCCCGGCCATCTTTCAGACCGCGGTCTCGGAGACAGCGCCCTTCAATCAACTTCCCAAAGCCCCCTTCTCCGGGGTCTTCATCGAGCGTTATCGCGGCCTCACCAACGTCAGGCTCGATTCGCTCGCGCGCGTCAACCTCCTCGCGGGCATCAACAACGCAGGCAAGACATCCGCCCTCGAAGCGATCCACCTGCTCGCGCGGCAACACGACGTGACAGGGGTGCTCGACGTGGTGAAGAGCCGATCGCGCATCGCTGGAGAGCCCGATCCCCGCTGGCTCGTGAAGCAACTCCCGCCCTCCGCGAGCGTCAAAGGCACCTTCGAGGGGATCAGCGCGGAGGTCGACATCACCTATGAGCGCCTCGATGACGTCGAAGATCAAGCCTTCTATCTCGGCTCGCTCGTCATCGAATCGGCGTATGGCTCCCGCGCGCAGCGCTCGGTGACCACGTTCCGTGAGCGCCGCGATCGCACGACGAACGTCGAGGGCAGCCACGTGCTCTGCCGCTCGCTCCTCTCCAGCCCGTTTTCGCTGGGCGACCCCGATCTCCTCGCGGCGGTGAACCGGAGGAGCGTCGAGAAGAAGAGCAAAGAGAAGATCTTGGACTTCCTCCGCGCGCACGTAGACGAGGGCCTCGTCACGATCGAGATGGTCGATGAATTCAAGCGCTTCCTCGTGAGCCACCGCGCGATGGCGGAGAGCCTCGATTTGAGCAACTTCGGCGACGGGATGCAGCGCGTGTTCGTGACGTCGCTGCTCTTCGCGTGGGTCGAGAACGGCGCGCTTTTGCTCGACGAATTCGAGAACGCGATCCACGCGTCGCTCCTCGCGCCGCTCGCGCGCTTCGTCGTCGAGCTCGCGCGCGCGTTTAACGTTCAAGTGTTCATCGCGTCGCACAGCAAGGAGGCGATCGACGCCTTCGTGGGCCAGCACATGAACGGCGACCTCGCGGGCTACGCGCTCGTCCGGCGCGATCACAAGGTGGAGGTGGAGAGGTTCGACGGCGCGCGCCTCGATCGGCTCCGCGAGCTCGCGGACTTCGATCTGAGGATCGTGCGATGAAGCTCTTGCTCGCGCTCTGCGAAGGGGATCACGACGTCTCCTTCATCACGCGCAGCGCGCGATCGTTCGGCGGGTTCGCTCCGTTCGACAAACCGCTCCAGGACTATCCCATCCCGCTCGGCAAAGGGGGCGCCTCGGGCCCAGCCGTCGCGCAGTTTTTGGTGAAGAGCGTCCAGCGCGCGCGACCTGGAGAGGAGTCGATCAAAGAGGCGACGAAGCCTCCGCTCCCGCTCCCTGTCGCCGCGCTGCACGAAGCGCAAACAGACACGCTCCTCTTGCTCTTCGAGAGCGGCGGCCAGCTCGTCGAGAACGTCCCTCGTGTCAGCCGGTTTCTCGATGACCTCTTTGATGTCCTCTCGCTCCCGTCGACCCAGATTTCGGCGTGTGCAACGGCCTTCTTCGTGGACGCGGATGATCTGCCAGCGAGCGATGCCGCGCAGAAGATCGCCGGCAAGTTTGGACCCGCTTGGTCCGCGGGCGCGCTCTCCCCAGCCGTTTGGGTGAAGGGCGCGCGAGGCCCGCTCGGAGCGTTTGTGTTCTCCGAGCCGGGAGGCGCGTCGGGGTCACTCGAAGATTTGGTCGCGCCGCTCGTTGCGCAGGAGCGAGGCGCCTATTGGTCGGCCGCGGAGCGCTTCATCGACGACAACGCGAAGGTCGACGCGAGGGTGAAGAAGGCGCGAAGGCACCGGCTGAAAGCGGTGATCACCGCGGCGGGCCAGTTCGACTACCCCGGCAGTCCGATGGACAAGATGATCCGCTACGACGCGCTCCCTTCGCCCGTCTTCCAGACGTCTGCCGAAGCGAAGCGCGTCGCGGCCTTCCTCCGCGCGGCGCCTTGGTGACGCGCACGATTGACGCGCTGCCCCGCAGATCCTAGCCTCTCGCGACGCGTTTACGATCCGGTCGCGAGCAGTAGGGAGAGGCGCACCATGTCCATCAAGTTCGAAAACCTCGTCGATATGTTCCAGCGCTCGGTCGAGGCCTACGGCCCGCGCGATCTGTTCGGCACCAAGAGCGGCGGCCACTGGTCGTGGACCACGTATAACGAGATGGGCAAGCTCGTCGAGCAGTGCCGCGGCGGCCTCGCGGCGCTCGGCATCAAGCGCGGCGACTGCGTCTGCCTCATCGCCAACAACAGCGTCAAATGGGCCGTCGTCGCGTACGCGTGTTACGGCCTCGGCGCCGCCGTCGTCCCCATGTACGAGGCGCAGCTCGCCAAGGAGTGGGCCTTCATCGCCAAGGACTGCGAGGCCGTCGCCATCATCACGGCGACCGACGAGATCTACAAAAAGTGCCTCGAAATCCAGAAGGAGGCGACGAGCGTCAAGCACGTGATCTCGTTCGCGCTCCCGAAGAGCGACCCCCATTCGTTCGACGGGCTCCTCGAAAAAGGCAAAGAGAGCCCCTCGCCCGCCATCAGCCCCACGCCCGAAGATCGCTCGTGCCTCATCTACACGTCGGGCACCACGGGCAACCCCAAAGGCGTCATCCTCTCGCACGGCAACATCATCTCGAACATCAACGCCGTGCAAGGCATGCTCCCGCTCGGCGGCGAAGATCGCAGCCTCTCGTTCCTCCCGTGGGCGCACTCGTTCGGCCACACCTGCGAGCTTCACGTGATGCTCTCGCGCGGGGCGTCGATCGCGCTCGCCGAGGCCGTCGACAAGATCGTCGCGAACCTCGCCGAGGTGAGCCCCACCGTGCTCTTCAGCGTGCCGCGCATCTTCAATCGCATCTACGACGGCGTGAACAAGCAGATGAGCGAGAAGCCGAAGATCATCCGCAACCTGTTCCAAGGCGGGCTCCGCGCGGCGAACAAACAGCGCAAGGGCGAGCCGCTCTCGCTCTTGGAGAAGATCACGCTCGGGCTCGCCGATCGCATCGTGTTCTCGAAGATCCGCGCCAAGTTCGGCGGCAAGCTCAAGTACGCGTTCAGCGGCGGTTCGGCGCTCTCACGCGAGGTGGCCGAGTTCATCGACAGCTTGGGCATCACCGTTTATGAGGGCTACGGCCTCACCGAGACGAGCCCCATCACCACCGCCAACCGCCCGGGCGCGCACCGCATCGGCTCGGTCGGGCAGCCCATCCCCGGCGTCAAGGTGGTTATCGACAAGACCAAAGCGGACGACGGCAAGCAGGGGGAGATCGTGATTCACGGCCCCAACGTGATGATTGGGTATCACAACCGCGACGACGAGAACAAAGCCGTCTTCACCGACGACAAGGGCTTCCGCTCGGGCGATCTCGGCTACCTCGACGACGAGGGCTTCCTCTACATCACGGGTCGCATCAAGGAGCAATACAAGCTCGAGAACGGCAAATACGTCGCTCCCGCGCCGCTCGAAGAGCAGCTCAAGCTCTCTCCCTTCATCCTCAACGCGATGGTCTACGGCGATAACCGCCTCTACAACGTGGCGCTCGTCGTGGTCGACATCGAGGCCGTCAAGAAGTGGGCCTCGGATCAAGGCGTGAGCGCCGAAGACCTCGTGTCCCACGCCAAGGTCAAAGAGCACATCCAGTCCGAGGTCGACAAGTACTCCGCGAGCTTCAAGGGCTTCGAGCGCATCAAGCGCATCACGATGATCGAAGAGGACTTCACCACGCAGAACGGCATGCTCACGCCTTCGCTCAAGGTGAAGCGCCGCTTCGTGTGGCAGAAGTACGGCTCGCAGATCGAGGCGCTCTACGCCGAGGACGCGAAGGCCAAAGGCGCGCAAGCATCCGCGTAATATTCCCGCGGCGGGCTCGCCGTGATACTCGTCCATCAGGGTATCTTCGTGACCGAGCTCGCACCGAACATCCTCGTCGCCGATCGCTTCCGAATGGTTCGCCTGCTCGGGCAGGGCGGCATGGGCGCCGTCTGGCTCGCGCACCACGAGAGCCTCGACATCCCCTGCGCCGTCAAATTCATCCACGGCGAGGCCGCGAAATCGGCCGATCTCCGCGGGCGATTCGAACGCGAGGCCAAGTCCGCGGCGCAGCTCCGCAGCCCGAACGTCGTGCAGATCCTCGACAGCGGCGTGTGGGAAGGCATGCCGTACATCGCGATGGAGTACCTCGAAGGCGAGGACCTCTCGCAGCGCCTCCGCAGGCTCGGTCGCATCGATCCCCGGCAGCTCGTGTCGATCGTGCAACAGGTCGCGCGCGCGCTCACCAAGGCGCACGCCGCGGGGCTCGTGCACCGCGACCTCAAGCCCGCGAACATCTTCCTCGCGCGCGACGACGATCACGAGGTCGCCAAGGTGCTCGACTTCGGCATCGCCAAGGTGAACGCGAACGCGATCGGCGGCGACAGCAACACCAAGACGGGATCGATGCTCGGCACGCCCTTTTACATGAGCCCCGAGCAGGGCCAGGGCACGAAGCTCGTCGATCACCGCTCGGATCTGTGGTCGCTCGCCGTCGTCGTGTACCAGTGCGTCACGGGCGCGCTCCCGTTCGAAAGCCACGCGCTCGGCGACCTCTTGATGAAGATCATCGTGCACCCCATCCCGGTGCCTTCGCAGGTCGCGCCCGTGCCGCAAGGGTTCGATGCGTGGTGGTTCAAAGCCGTGCAGCGCGACCCGACCCAGCGCTTTCAGACCGCCAAAGAGTTTGCAGACGCGCTCGCGCTGGCGCTCGGCATCTCGGTCGCGCAGGACTTCGGGACGAGCGCGTCGCGCGCGGCGATCCCCATCCCCGTAGGAGCCGCCGCCGCCGCGGGCGCCGCCTTCAACACGCCGAGCCCCGGCACACCTTACCCCGGCGCGATCCAAGCCGCGACCGCCGCTCCGCTCGTCACCACCTCGAACACCGCCCCCAAGCCCAAGAGCAGCGCTGCTGTCATCTTCGGCGCGGTCTTCGGCGGGCTCGTGGTGGTGGGCGGCGTGGTGTTTTTGGTGCTTTATGGTGCGCGCAATGAGCCCAACGGCGCGGCGTCCAAGCCGGAGAGCACCGCCAACGTCACGCCGAGCGCGACACAGGCGCCCTCCACGATCACGGCACCACCGCCGAGCGCCGTCGCGAGCGCCGAGCCCACCGCGACCGCCACCGCCACGACACCTCCCGTGGCGAGCGCCGCGCCGCCCACGTGGGGAAAACCCCCCTCCGGCAACTACCCCGCTCCCAAACCCGCGCCCGGACCGGGCAAAGCCCCTCCCGGCAAGAAGTCAAACACCGATTTCGGCATCTGAGCCCTCACGCTTGTCTTCGTTCTGCCATCGCCAAAAGGTCACCATGCGCACGACGCGATCGCTCCGAGCCTCGATTGGCATCCTCGCAACCTCGTTGTTCGTCACGCTCTCGCCGCTCGCGGCGCGCGCGGACGTGTCGGACGAAGACAGGTCCACCGCGCGCACGCTCGCGGTCGAGGGCCAAGTCGCGCTCGATAAGAACGACTTCGCCACGGCCGAAGATCGCTTTACGCGCGCCAACGCCCTGGTCCACGCGCCCACGTTGATGCTCGGGATGGCGCGCGCGCGCGTCGGGCTCGGCAAGCTCGTCTCGGCGCAGGAGATCTACAACACCATCCTTCGCGAAGGCGTGCCCGCCGGCGCCCCGCCCGCGTTCGCGCGCGCGCTCGACGACGCGAAGAAAGAGGTCGCCGCGCTCGCCCCGCGCGTCCCGTCGATCACCATCGTCATCAAAGGCGCCGCGTCCGCCGACGTGACCATCGACGGCAAAGCGGTCCCGCCCGCCGCGCTCGGCGTCAAGCGATCTGCGGACCCCGGCAAACACATCATCAAAGCGATCGCGGCGGGCATGGCCCCGTTCGAGGTCACCGTGACGATCGGCGAGGGCAAGAACGAGACGGTCACCGTCGAGCTCAAGCCCCAAGGCGCCGTCGTGCAGCCGCCTCCGCCCGTAAAGCCACCTCAAGACAAGCCAAAAGAGCCGCCCAAAGCCGGCGCAAAGCAGGTAAAGCCCGCTCCCGCGGTCAACGAGCAGCCCCAACCCTCCAACAACCGCGGATCGCTCCAACGCACGCTCGGCTTCGCCGGCATCGGGGTCGGCGGCGCCGCGCTCATCATGGGCGCCGTCACGGGCGGGCTCGCGCTCGGCAAACACGGTGAGCTCAAGGAGCAGTGTCCCAACGGCACCTGCCCCGAGAGCGCGTTCGGCACGCTCGACAGCTATCATTTGATGGGCACCCTCTCCACGGTCGGCTTCGTGGTGGGTGGTGTCTTTGCGGCGACGGGCGTCGTGCTCGTCGCGACCGCGCCCAAAGCCAAGACGGGGGCTCCGGCCAAACAAGGAGTTTGGATCTCGCCCGTCGTCGCGCCCTCGTACCTCGGCGTAGAAGGGAGTTTCTGACATGAAGACCTTGCGTATCGCGCTCCCGCTCGTCGCGGCCCTGTTCGTGGTGTCGTCGGCGTGTACGGCGATCTTGGGAGACTTCGACAAGAGCGGCACGGGCGGCAGCGGCGGGAGCGGCGGGAGCACAACCTCGTCGACGTCGACCAGCACGAGCACCAGCACCAGCACGTCGAGCTCGGGCATGGGCGGGAGCGGGGGCTCGACGTCGTCGAGCTCGTCGAGCTCCGGCATGATCACGTGCAATCAACCGTCGGACTGCGGGCAAGACACCGAGTGTCAGCTCCGTACGTGCGTGAGCAACATGTGCGGTGTGATGAACGTCGCCGACGGCACCGTCACCACCGCGCAGACCATGGGCGACTGCAAGCAGACGCAGTGTGACGGCAACGGCGGCACCAAAGACGTCGCGCTCGACTCCGACGTCCCCGACGACAGCTCGGATTGCACGAACGACGCGTGCAACGGCGGACAAACGACGTTCGCGAACGTCGCGCTCGGCGCCGCGTGCAACACCTTCATGGGCAATCAGCCCGGCTTCTGCGACGGCGCGGGCACGTGCTCGCAGTGCTCCAAAGACAGCGAGTGCCCCGAGTTCGCGAACAACAATGAGTGTCAGACCACGGCGTGCACCGGCTTCACGTGCGTGAAGACGTTCACGCCCATGGGCACGCCGCTCACGGGCATGGGCACGCAGCCCGCGGGCGACTGCCACCAAAAGCAGTGTGACGGCGCGGGCGGCGTGAACAACGCGATCGACAACACCGACGTCCCCGTCGATGGCAAAGAGTGCACGAACGACCTTTGCAACGTGGGTATCCCGTCGAACACCAACAAACCGGCGGGCACCCCGTGCAACAACGGTATGTTCGTGTGCAACGCGATCGGCGAGTGCGGCTGCCAATCGAACGCGGATTGCACCGCGCCGAACACGTGCGGCGGCGGGGGGACGGCCAACGTGTGCGGCTGCACGCCGACCACGTGCGGGACGCTCGGCAAGACGTGCGGGACCGTGTCGGACGGCTGCTTTGCGATGTTGATCTGCGACAACGGCACCAAAAATGGCGGCGAATCCGACGTGGACTGCGGCGGCCCGGTCGCGTCGTGCGCCACGCGCTGCGGGCAAGGCAAGACGTGCACCGCGAACAGCGATTGTTCGAGCAACTTCTGCGTGGATGGGTATTGCTGTGACACGGCCTGCTCCGGCCTTTGCCAAGCATGCTCGGCGGCCAAGAAGGGCGGCGGCCAAAACGGCGTCTGCGGCAACGTCGCGGCGGGCACCGACCCCGACAGCGAGTGTGCGCCCGACCCGGTGGCGGGCTGCCAAAAGAATGGGTTCTGCAGCGGCGCGGGCGCTTGCCAGCTCTATGCGGCGGGCACGGTGTGCGTGGCCGCGTCGTGCTCGGCGGGCGTCGCGAACAACGCGGACACGTGCAACGGCACGGGCACCTGCATCGACAACCTCACCGTGAGCTGCTCTCCGTACGTGTGCAACGGCACCGCGTGCGGGACCACGTGCGCGAACGACGCGCAATGTGTCTCGACCCATTATTGCAGCGGCGCGGCCTGCACCGCCAAGAAGGCCAACGGCGTCGCGTGCGCCGCTGCCAATCAGTGCACGAGTGGCATTTGCACCGAGGGGGTGTGTTGCAACTCCACCTGCACCGGCGTCTGCCAATCGTGCTTGAGCGTCAACACCGGCGGCGCCAACGGCGCGTGTAACAACGTCACGAGCGGCACCGACCCGGACAACGAGTGCGCGGGCGCGGCCACCTGCAACGGCGCGGGCGCGTGCAACCTGCTCGTGAACGGCAGCGCCTGCTCGACCGGCGCCGAGTGCTCGAGCGGCAACTGCGTGGATGGATTCTGCTGCAGCACCGCGTGCAACGGCACCTGCGTGGCCTGCTCCAACGCCAAGACGGGCGGCGTCAATGGCACCTGCGGCAACGTCACCACCAACACCGATCCTGACGGCGAGTGCGCGGGCGGCGAGTGCAACGGCGCGGGCGCGTGCGAAGCGGCCAACGGCACGGCGTGCACGCTGAACAGCCAGTGCATCAGCGGCAACTGCATCGATGGGTATTGCTGCAACACCACCTGCACCGGCACGTGCCAAGCGTGCAACGTGACAGGCAGCTTGGGCACCTGCACCAACGTGCCCTCCAACACCGATCCCGTCAACGAGTGCGCGGGCGGCGATTGCAACGGCGCGGGCGCGTGCGAGGTTGGAAACGGCACGGCGTGCACGTTGAACAGCCAGTGCATCAGCGGCAACTGCGTCGACGGGTTCTGCTGCAACACGACGTGCGCCGGAGTCTGCCAAGCGTGCAACGTGGCGGGGAGCCAAGGCACATGCGCCAGCGTGCCCGCCAACACCGATCCTGCCAACGAGTGCTCGGGCGCCGCGGACTGCAACGGCGCGGGTGCCTGTGAGCTGTCGGACGGCAACGCGTGCACGCTCGGGAGCCAGTGCATCAGCGGCAACTGCGTCGATGGATTCTGCTGCAACACCGCGTGCAACAGCACCTGCCAAGCGTGCTCCAACGCCAAGACCGGCAGCCCCAATGGCGCGTGCGCCAACATCGCCTCTGGAAACGACCCCGACAACGAGTGTGCTGCGCAGGCTCAATCGACCTGCGGCACCAACGGGGTGTGCAACGGCGCCGGCGCGTGCCAGCTCTACGTCTCGGGCACCGTGTGCTTGGCGCAGTCGTGCAGCATGGCCGTGCAGCAAAACGCGGACACCTGCAACGGCATCGGCACGTGCGTGGACGGCGGCACCACCTCGTGTGGCAATTACGAGTGCAACGTCGCCGGGACAGCGTGCTTGACCACGTGCTCGGCGGACACCGACTGCACCACGGGCAACTACTGCGGCGGCAGCGTGTGTCTCCCGAAGAAGAACACGGGCGCCGCGTGCGGCGGCAACAACGAGTGCTCGAGCACCTTCTGCACCGACGGCGTATGCTGCGGCACCGCGTGCGGCGGCACGTGCCAAGCGTGCAACATGGCCGGCAGCGTGGGCACGTGCTCCAACCTCCTTGCGTACGACGTCGACACGAGCCCCGATTGCGGCATCTCCGATCCCTCGAAGGCGTGCAACGGCGCGGGCAAGTGCCTGCTCCAAGATGGTTATCCCTGCTCGCTCGCGAGCCAGTGCATCATCGGCTCGTGCTTCGGTATCCCCAAGGTCTGTGGCGGCGACATCGCCCTCCATTGAGCCTCGCCGATCTGGCCTCCTTCGCTCCACACGGATTTACCAGAGCGCACATGCCGTATCGGCATGCGCTTATTTGGCCCATCGGTGTTATGGGCTGAAATAGGTTCCTCAGAAAATTCAGGATAGCCTCGGCTTCGTGATCCCGGGAAGGTCCACGTCCAAGCGCGTTCGAGTCCTGGGCGTGGCGCTCGCTCTCGCAGCGAGCGTCGCGCCCAGGGCTGTGCGGGCGGAGCCCATCGTCATGCTCCGCCCCACGGAACCATCGTTTACCAGCGGCGCTGCGGGGGCGGCGATAGGCTGGAAAAATTGGTTTCGTACGAGCTTCTTCGAGTGGTCCGCGGGGGCTTCGCTCACCACGCTCGGCGTCGGCAAGGACACCATCGGCGTAGACGACGATCGCGTGACCATGTCGTTCTCGCTGCGGCCGCGCGTGTCGGTCTTTCAGACGGCGCACGATCGGATCTGGGTTGGCTCGCAGCTCGCGTGGACAGCCTCGCTGCTCTCGTCCGACGTGACCACGTCGAGCACGCGGGTCTGGATCCACGACGTGCCGATCGAGGTCGGCTACAATCGCTTCTTCTTCGATCAGCGCTCCGGCGTCGTCGCGTACGTAGGCCCGAGGCTCGGCGCGTCGTTCCCAGCCTCCGAGCTGTCGCGCGCGGTCGGGCTGCGCGCGCGCACGTCGCTCGGCGTGGGCGCGGGCGTCGAGATCCCGCTGCTCCGCGGGCTCTGGCTCAAGGGGCTCTTCCTCTCCGCGGGCGGCCAGTGGATCCATGCCTTTCATGGATCCGGCGGCGGCGTCGCCGGCGAGGAGCTCCTCGGCCCCATCTCGGATCCCGGCCCGACGCCGCGCGGCCTGGGGCTCCTCGAGCACAACATGCTGTTCTCCGGCACCGGCGGCGCCAACAACCTGGTTGGCCAAGCTGGGGTGTGGCTCACCATCGTCGATCAGCTCATGCTCGGAACCACGTTTGGGGTCAACACGGGCATCTCCGGGTCCAACTGGGGTGGGGGCTGTGTCAACGTCGGTGTCCAGGGCGAGCCTTGCACCAACGTCCCCACCTCGTCTTCGGCAGCGACCTTGGCGCCCATCACGACCTTCGACATCTCGTTGAGCTACACCATCGCCAAGCTCGTTTGGCTCGGCTTCGGATATCAAAATACGAATCGCACCATCGGTGAAGATGGCAAACGCCGGAGCGTGTTTTACAGCTCCAACGCCGAGCTCTACCTGTCGAGCATGTTGTTCTTGGACGCTTTGTTCGGCAAGGTCGCCCGCTGAGCCGGAGACGGCTCCTTCCTCCGAAACCACCGCGCCCGCGCGCCGTAGCAGCCACCGTGCGCACCTCCTTTGCCCTCGCAGTCCCCCTCGCCCTCGCGGGCCTCCTCGCCGGTTGCAGCCCCAACGACGAGCGGCCGCCTCCGCTCGTCACCGGAGGCGGCAGCGGTCCCCCGCCGGTCATCGGCCCAGGCCCGTCGAGCAGCTCCAGCGGAGGAGCCGGCGGCCAAGGCGGTCAAGGCGGCGGCGGCGGCGGCGGTCAAGGCGGCTCCGGCCCTGCCACGTGGGGAGCCGATCAGTGCGAGTCACCGCCTCAAGGCGTCGCGGTCGGCTTCAACATCGGTGATCAGATCGATGACATCGTCGTGCGCGACTGCGACGACAACCTCGTTTCGCTCACCTCGCTGTGCGGCGCCAGCGCGACGTTCTTGTTCGGCGCCTTCGGCTGGTGCCCGCTCTGCCAACAGGTCTCCTCCGAGCAGGAGCAGATTACGGACAAGTACGCTCCTCAAAACGTGGCCTCGGTCAACATCATCATTCAAAACGGCCAAGGCGCGGCGCCGGACGCCAATTATTGCAAGACCTGGCGCGACAACTTCGGCTTCAAAGACACGATCACCCTCTACGACCCCACGGGCGCGAGCCTCGCCATCTGGGGGTTCTCGCCGACGTCGTCGCTCAGCGCGTTCCTCGACAAAGACCGCATCATCGTCAATACGCTGGAGCACAACGGGGACGTGGCGCTCATCCAGCAGAACATCGATGAGGCGCTCGCGCACTGAATTTCAAGGGGTTCTCAGCGGTCTCCGCGGCGGCGACGCCACCGGCTCACCGCCCAAAGGCCCATGAGGAGCGACGCTCCCCAAAGGCCCCTCTCGTCGGCCGCGCCCACCTCACAACCCGCGCAGCCGCCCCCTTTGACGACGACCCGCTCCGCGGCTTGCGGTGGAGGCGACGGTTTGGCCATGTCCCCCTGCGGAGCAACAGGCTCCGCGGGCTTCTCCTCGATGTCGCCCTTCTTGCCCGCTCCCTTGCGCGGTCCGCGGTGCACGCCCGCGTCGGCGGGCGCCTCGGGCTTGAGCTGCGCCGCGGCGCAGTCTGGGCACGCCGCGCGGACTTTGTCCTCGGCGGCCTTCACCTTGGTCTTCGCCTCCGCGCACCGAGGCCCGGGATCGATCGCGCAGAGCCGCTCCGTCGCGCGCTGCATCGACGCGAGCGCCTGGCACGCGAGCGGGCAGTTGGCGGTGTTGAGCGCGTCGGAGATCTGCTGGATCTGCTGCGTGAGCGCGGTCGCTTCGTCGATGGGCTCTGCCTCCGCCGGCGACGCGAGCGCGAAGACGATCGGCGCGATCACCATCGATGCTCGGAATTTCATGCGTCTGCTCCGCTGTCGTCGCCCGGCCTGTCCGTCACGCGGTACCCCACGCCGCGCACCGTCTCGATGAGCCCCGCGGCGCCGCCCGCCTCGGCCACCTTGCGGCGAAGCCCTTTGACGTGGGAGTCCACGGTGCGATCGGTGATCGCGAAGCCGTCGCCCCACACGCGATCGATGAGCTGCGCGCGCGTGAACACGCGGCCCGGCGCGGCCAGGAGGCACGCGAGCAGATCGAATTCGACGCGCGTCAGCTCGATGATCTTGCCGTGAACGGTGGCCCTGCGCGTGGCCTCGTCGACCGCGAGCGGGAGCGGCGCGTCGTGCGCGGCGACAGGCGCGTTCCTCGGCCCCACGCGCCGCAGCACCGCGCGCACGCGCGCCGCGATCTCGCGCGGGGAGAAGGGTTTGGTGACGTAGTCGTCCGCGCCGGTCTCGAGCGCGGCGACGCGGTCGGCCTCGTCGTCGCGGCTCGACAGCACGATGATCGCCGCGCTGAGCCCGTCGCGCCGGGCCTTGCCGATGAGATCGAAGCCGCTGCCGTCCGGGAGCATCAGATCGAGGACGACGAGGTCCGCGCCCTTCACCTCGCGCTCGGCCGCCGCCAGCGTCGCGGTGATCGTGACAAAGAAGCCATCGCGACGGAGCGAATACGCGATCGACTCTGCGATCGCGGGCTCGTCCTCCACGACCAAGATCTTGGGCATCGACCCGGAGCGTATCGTGAAGTCGCAAAGACGCGCGACGAACGAGGCGAGCGCACGCCTTCGCCGACGTTTTGCCTACCCCTCGCGACGCACGTGAAATACTTTCTCGCCCACCCGAGGGCCGGTATCCTGGCCCGAACCAAACGGAGGGCGAGCGCCCTCGCGGCTCTTGTGATGCTGTGATTGCTCGTGAGGATCGGCCTTGGTCATGTTCTCGAAGATCGGCACGACGCGGTTAGCCTTCGGCGCGGCGGCGCTCCTCGCAGTGAGCGTGGCCATCGCGCAGCCGGCGCCGAACCCCTACCCCGAGTGCAACCGCAAGCCCACGCCCGCGGACGTCGAGGGCGCCAAAGGGGCGCACAAGGCCGCGTCGCAGTTCTATGACCGCGGCAACTACGAGAACGCGATCCGCTA
This sequence comes from uncultured Polyangiaceae bacterium, assembly GCA_964437785.1. Taxonomy (GTDB): domain Bacteria; phylum Myxococcota_A; class Polyangia; order Polyangiales; family Polyangiaceae; genus CAYTJL01. The sequence goes on along the minus strand of CAYTJL010000054.1, from coordinate 22,584 downwards.
TTGGAACGACGCGTACTCGTTCGACTGCACCGCGCACGGCGTGCTCCTCAACATCGCGAATGCCCACGAAAAGAAGGGCGACAAGCAGTCCGCGGTGACCGCGCTCGAGACGTACCTCAAGCGCGCGGGCAACGACCCGACCATCGAGGAGAAGGTCAAGAACCTGAAGCAGCAGCTCGCGCCGCCGCCCACGGTGACGGCGCCCCCGACCGCGCCGCCCACCTCGACGGCGAGCGCGCCGCCTCCGCCGCCGAGCGCGAGCGCTTCTTCTGCGCCGCCCGACGCGCCGAGGCCGTTCGGCTTCGCGCCGTGGATCGTGGTCGGCGTGGGCGGCGCCGCGCTGCTCACGGGCGCGATCTTGATCCCGCTCGGGCTCGGCGACGTCTCTCAAGCCGAAAAAGAGTGCCCCACGCGCAAAGGCTGCTCGCAGGCGACGACGGACCTCGGCAACGCGGGCCGCACCAAGGTCGGCGCGGGCGGCGCGATGGTCGGCATCGGCGTCGCGGCGGTCGCGGGAGGGCTCGTCTGGCAGCTCGTCTTCAACAAGCCCGTGGCCAAAAATGCCAAGACGGGCGGCCGCACCTTCGTCGCGCCGATGCTCGGGCCCAACGTGGGCGGCGCGGTCGTGAACGGCGCGTTCTAGTCACGCGCTGCCCGCGCGCGGCAGCGAGGCGAGCGCGAGCTCCGCGGCCTCGATCTTGGCGCGCTGCGCGTCGACGTCCGCGCGCATCGCAGGGAGGTTCTGCGCGATGCGATCGAGCGGCGGGAACAGCGCCGACGGCGATCCGAACACCGAGAGCTTCGCGAGCACGCGATCGAGCTTGTCGGGCGCGCGCTCGATCGACGCGCGCGCTTCGAGGAGGAACGACGCGCGCCACGCGGCGTGCTCGGTCTGCTCCGCGCGCGCGAGCCATCGTCGCGAGGCGTCGAGCTCGTCGGAGAAGCTCCGAATGGCGACGAAGAGCGCGTCGATCGGGCCCAGCGCAGGAGGATCTTCGGCCACGTCACACCTTCCTGCGATCCCAGACGAGCGTCTCGTGATCGTCGTCGGGAGGGGGCATCGTGGAGGGCTTGTTCCGCGCGGTCTGCAAGACCCACTCGGCCGTCGCCCAGCTTAGGACTTCAGCGCTCGGCAGCTCTTCGAGCATCGCGGGCTCCATCGCGGTCGACGCGTCGCCGTCGATCGGCTCGCCGCTCTTGACGCGCACGCGCGCCGAGAACGGGCCCAAGAGGCCGAGCGCGCTCGTGAGCGTCGAGAGCGGAGCCGCAGGGCCGCTCGCTCGTTCGAGCGTCGCGAGCGCTTGGCCGAGCGCGCGCGAGAGGGACGCGGCGCTGTCGTAGCGCTGGGATCGATCGCGCTTCATCGCGCGCTCGACGACCTCGATCACGGGCTCGGGGACCCACGAGGCGATCTCGCCGAGCCTCGCGGGCTCGCTCGTGATGATGCTCCTCACGATCGAGAAGACGTTCTCTTTGTCGAAGCCGTTGAGCGCGTGCGGGTGCTTGCCGGCGAGCAGCTCGAAGAGCACCACGCCGAGCGAGAACACGTCGCTGCGCGCGTCGATCGACGAAGGATCTTCGATCTGCTCCGGCGACATGTACGGCACGGTGCCGATCGCGCTCGTCCCGGTCGTGGTGATGCCGAGGTGGTGGAACTTGCCCGCGCCCAGGTCGAGCACGCGGACGATCGCGTCGTGGCCGATGTGGATGTTCTCGGGCTTGATGTCGCGGTGCACCGCGAACGCGTGCACCGCCGAGAGCCCGTACGCCGCGTCGCGGGCCACCTTGAGCGCCCACGGCACCGGCAGCTTGGAGAGCAGGTCGAGCAGATCGCGCAGCGTGTAGCCGTAGAGGCGATCCATCACCATCCAGATGAGGCCGTCCTCGCGCACCCCCGCGGCGTGCACGCGCACCACGTTCGGGTGTTGGAGCTCGCGCAGCGCCATCGCCTCGCTCGACGCGCGCCGCTGCGCCTTCGCGTCGCCGGTGAGATGCGCCTGGAGGCACTTGAGGGCGAAGCGCTCGCCCGTGCCCTCGCGCTCCACCTCGTGGACCTCGCCCATCCCGCCGCGGCCCAAGAAGCCGAGCACGCGGTAAGAGACCCCCGCCGCCTCGTCCAAGAACACGCCTTGGGGATCGATGAGCTGGGAGGAGTGCTGCATACGCGATCGGCCAGCCTTTAGATCGGATCGCGGCGTGAAGCGATGGGTTTTGGTCAGGTGTCTTTGGGGCGCTGGATGCGCCGGAGCACCTCGCGCGCGGTCGCGCTGAGGCCGTCGGGATCGAGCGCGGCCTCGATCGCGCGAAGCTCCTCGGCGAGCTCGAACGCCTCGGCGCGGCCCTCGTCGTCGAGGTCGAAGAACGCGCGGTGCGGGCGGACGTCGCCGAGCGGGCCGCGCTCGCGGTGCGCGCTCGCGAGCGCTTCGACGAGCGTTTCGCGATCGGGATCCGAGGTCATGGCGACGCGCTCTCCGAAGGGACATCGATCCTGCGCTTGCCGAGGCACTCCGCGAGGAGCCTCCGCGCGCGCGTGAAGTTCTGGAGGAACGTGTTCGGGCGCATGTTGAGCCGCGCCGCGATCGCCTCGTCGGGCTCGCTTCCCGCCGACGCGAGCCGCGCGTCGAGCACCTCGCGCGGCTTGTTCGGCAGCGCGTCGCGGCACTCGATGATCACCTTGCGGAGCAGCGGATCCGGGCCCGCGGGGGAGGGCGCCTGCGCGGCGATCGCGGCCTCCATCGCGTCGTCGTCGAGGAGCGCGGGCTGCCTCCTGCGAACCTCGTCGATGCAGAGGTTCTTCGCGATGCGCACGCCGAGGCGGAGCAGGCTGTTGGGCGCGCCGTCCGGCGTGTGGCGAGGCGCCACCTGCCACACGCGCAGCAGCGCTTCTTGCAGCGCCGCCTCGACGTCGACGCGCGTCGCGAACGATCGCAGGCTCGCGCGGATCGGCGCCTCGGCCGAGGCGAGCCACCGCCCGAAGGCGGCGGCGTCGCCCCGCGCGATCGCCCCGAGGTGAACGTCGAGATCCATCAAGCGCCGATCGTGAGGATAACCGGGCGCCCCGCGAGCATCATCACGATCATCGCGACGTCGCTCTCGTTCACGCCCTCGCCGACCTCGATCGCGAGCCGCACGCGCACGCCGCGCCCCGCGTCGCACGGCTTGGTCGACTGCTCCACGAGCACCTTCGCCGTGCGCGTCTGACCGTCCGCGAGCTTGACCTCGACCTCGTTCGGAGGCGCCCACGCGAGGGGATCGTTGATCGTGATCGCGACGAGCGCGACGCCGTCCTTGAGGCTCGCGATCGTGGCCGCGAGCTCGAGCGCTCCGAACGGGATCGACGATCCCTCGGCGACGGCCGCCATGACGGGCTCGTCACGAGTAGCCTTGTCGCCGCCGGTGAAGAAGCGCTTGATGCGATCGAACAAGCCCGGTTTTTGCGCGTCGTCCGCGAGCTCGACCTTGATCGTCTGCTGCGGGGCCGCCGGCATGGGAGCCGCGGGCGAGATCATCCCGAGCGGCTCCGGCGCGCTGAACGAGGACGGCGGTTCGGGCGCGCCGATCGAAGGCGGCGGGAGAGGCGCCGCGGCGGCCCCCTTGCTCGCTACCTTCTCCGGCGCGGCGAACGACGCGGGCGGCATGGGCGCGCTCCCGGCCCCCCTGAGCGCGGCGTTGAGCGTCTCCGCTGGGGTCATGCCGAGGGAGGCCTCGTCCTCTTCGGCTTCGGGCACGATCCCCGAGCGACCGAGCTCGATGGGCTCGACCTCGCGCACCATCCCCGAGCGCTTGAGCTCTGCTTCGGGCTCTGCTTCGGGCGCGGCCGGAGCAACGCGCCGTCTGACCACGGTCCCGCTCTTGGCCTTCGTGCTCGACATGGACCGCGGCGCAGCGCGTCCGGGCATCGGCGCAGGCGCGGCGGTGGGCCGGAGCCCGAGCCCCTCGGCGGACATGCCGTGCGGCAGCTCGTGCGGCATGCGCTCGTGGCGCGTCGGATCGTTGGGATCGACGGTCACCTCGCGCGACACGGCGATCCACGACGTGAGCCTCGTCGCGATCTGAAAGCGCAGCCCGATCTCCTCGATCGCGCGATCGAGCGCGCGCCGATCGCCGCCCGCGGCGAGCGACAGCTCGTGATCGTTCACCTTCTCGCGGCCGAAGAGCGTCGCGAGGCCGCCGTTGCCTCCGCGCGCCTCGGTCGAACGATCGTCGAGCATCGGAGCGACGTCGAGGCGCGTCTCCCACGCGCCGTCGGCCGACGATCCGCGCACCACGATCACGCCGCCTTCGGGCCGGATCGCGACGCTGATGAGCGCGGGCAACCCCGCGTAGAGATCGGGCAGCTTGGAGGGCGCGTGATCGATGAGCGCGTCGCCGTCGAGCGCGAGATCGACGAGCACGGGATCCGCGGTGCGCACGGCGATTCGCCGCGCCGCGCGCTCGGGATCTTCGCCGAGCCCGATCACCACCTCGACCCCGCGGCCTGCGCGCGCGGCGGGGCCCGTGAGCGATCGGTTGACGGCCGAGCCGACGCCGACGGTGTGCAGGCGCGAGGCCTCGGGCAAGCGCTCGACGATCGTCTTGATGACCTCGGTCTCGAAGCCGATCTGCCCGTCGGTCACGAGCACGATCTGCCGCTGCGCGCCTTGCCGGAGCGCGCGCATGGCCTCGTAGATGCCGGTGCGCATCTCGGTGCCGCCGGACGCTTGGAGCGACGCGAGCCACTGCATGGCCGCGCGCCGGTTCGGGTACGTCGCGGCCACGGGGCCGGGCCGCCACCTGCGCGCCTCGTTCGAGAACTCGATGAGCTCGATCCGATCGCCGTCGCGCAGCGTGTCGAGGATGGCCGCGACCACGCGGCGCGCTTGATCGAGCGGCTCGCCGCCCATGGATCCGCTCGTGTCGAGCAGCACGATGAGATCGCGCGCGACAGGGCGCGCGGCGTGATCGGGCGCGGGAGGGACGATGGTGACGAGGCCGAACGCGTGGTCCTCGTCGTGGCGAACGACGTCGAGCGAGGCGCCCACCTCGACGCTCGCGACGGGCCAGCGCACGACCACGTCGCGATCGAGCGCGGCGCCCTCGGCGAGCTCGACGATCGCGCCGGATGCCCTTGTTCCATAGGCGATCCGATGCGACGGCGACTCGGGCGATCCGCTCAGCGCGTCGCGGATCGCGCAGCGCAGCGTCGCGCGCGCGGGCAGCCCCTCGGCGGCGACGTCCTGCTCGATGCGCGCGGCGTCCGGCACGCGGCCCGCGGCGCCCACGTAGCGCGGGGCGACCACCGTCGGGAAGCGCCACTCCCACGATCCCTTCGCGCTCTCGACGTTGGTCGCGACTCCGCGTTCGCGGGTCGCTCGATCCGCGACCCACGCGAGCCGCTGATCGATCGTGACGCTCACGTCGATCGCCTCGCCCGGCGGGATGTTGCCGACCTGCTGCGTGAAGAGCGTCGATCGCTCCTGCTCCAAGAGCGCGGCGCTCCGGCCTTGGACGAGCGCCTCTTCGTAGCGCGCGCGCGCGATCTGCTTCTTGTCGACGCGGCCCACGGTGCGGCGACCGCGGACCTGGAACGAGAAGCCGCTCACCGCCGCCTCCTCGGGGAGCGGCAAGCTGTACGTGACCGAGAGGGGCTCGTTGTAAGGGTTTTCGAAGCGTTGTTCGACGACGACGCGCGCGACTCCGCCCCTCGCGTCGACGGCGAGGGACGTGCTGGTGAGCGGGAGGGCGCGACCGTCGGTGGAGAGCATGCGGCCTCCACGAGGGGCGTCGTCATCGCGAGCGGGGCGGTAGTTGGTGCGGTAGGCGGGGGCAGGGCTGGGCGTCATGGCGGCTCTCTCTCCTCTTCGTGCGGCCAACGGGCGGCCCCGCGCCCGGGTGACAAAGAAAATGAAAAAAGAAAAAACCAGCGATAACGCGGGGATTTTTGCGGCTCAGACGGGGAGGGGGACGTCGGGCTCGGGCGGCGCGCCGTCGCGGATCGAGAGCGTGTCCTCGCGCGCGGCGAGGCACGCCTCGCTGCCGACGACGAAGGCCGAGCAGTTGTCCGGGCGCAGCGGGTAGATCGCGCACTTGTTGTCGCTCATCAGGTTGCGGCAGCACCCGTTGTCGAGGAAGCGGAGCGTGACGAGGCCGTTTTTGCGCTTGAAATAGGCTTTGTCGAGGAGATCCTTGCGGCCCGCTTTGCGGAAGCGATCGAGGTCGGCCTGATCGACGATCACGTTCGCCTCGTGACAGCACGCGCCGCACTCCAAGCAATCGAGCTCGATCGTGCGCGTCGGGCCCGGGTGGATGGAGTCGCGCTCGCACCAGTCGATCACCGAGCCGCCGTACTCCGGCTTGACGCGCGTGGTGGCGAGCCCCTTCGCGGGGCCGAGCTTCACCCTGCGCCATCGCCGCTGCTCGATCGCGAGGATCGACCAGAGGCCGAGCTCGGTGATCGCGCCCTTGGCCGTGACGCCGAGGATCAGATCGAGATCACCGTTCTCGCGCTCGACGACCGCGTGGCCGCCCTTCTTCACGTGCGCCGCGGCGCGCGCGATCCACTTCGCCTTGAAGAGCCGAAACACGGGGCGGACAACGACGATGGCCGGCATCGGCGACGGATCCTACCGAGAGAGGGATGGCCTCTGCTAGCGTGTCGGGATCGATGAGCCGCGCGCGCAGGAAGATCATGATCGTCAAGACGGGGGAGCCGGTGCCGAGCGTCGCCGCCACCCGGGGGCAGTTCGCCGACCTCATCCGGGAGGTCATCGGGGACGCGTTCGACGGCGACTACGAGAGCTTCGACGCGCGCGAGGGCGAGCACCCGGATCCGCGCGTCGCGGACGCGTTCGTGATCACCGGATCGGCCGCCAACGTGCCCACGCGCGAGCCGTGGATCCTGCGCACCGAGGCGTGGCTCCGCGAGGTGGTCGCGGCGGGCACGCCCACGTTCGGCATCTGCTTCGGCCACCAGCTCCTCGCGCAGGCGCTCGGCGGCGAGGTGCAGAAGAACCCGCGCGGCCGCGAGATCGGCTCGATCGAGATCACGCGCCGCGACGGCGCGGACGACCCGATCTTCGCGGGGGTCAACGGCCGCTTCGTCGCGAACGTCACGCACGTCGACACGGTCGTGGCCCTGCCCGACGGCGCGGTCTCGCTCTCCAAGAGCGACCTCGAAGATCACCAGGCGATCCGCTTCACCGAGGTGTGTTACGGCGTGCAGTTCCACCCCGAGATCGACGCGGACGTGATGCGCGGCTACATCCTCTCGCGCCGCGCGATCTTGGAGGGCGAGGGCTTCGACGTCGACGCGATGCTCGATCGCGTGACCGACGCGCGCGAGGGCGGCGAGCCGCTCAGGAGCTTCGTGCGCCGCTTCGCCGCGGATCCCGTCAGCGATACTTCCGCACGACGACCGTAGTCCCCTCGCCGATCGCGGTCTTCACGTCGAAGAAATCGACGATGCGGCGCGTGCCGCGCAGGCCCACGCCCATGCCCGTCCTCGATCGGAACGCGGGCGAGAGGATCGCCGCGACGTCGGGGATGCCAGGGCCTTCGTCGCGCGCGATCACCTCGATCCCGGGCGGCGTCATGAGCGTGCGAAGCTCGATCGTCCCGTGCCCGGCGTAGCGGTAGATGTTGCGCGACAGCTCCGAGACCGCGGTCACGATCTGCGTCTCAGCGACCTCCGACATGCCCGCGGCGCGCGCCGCCTCGCGCGCGGAGAGGCGCGCGTTCACGATGTCGTTCTCGCGCGCGATCGTGATGGTCTGCGTGCGCGCGGCGGGGGGCTGCTGCGCGACGGGTTGGCGCCCCGTGTCCGTGACGCTCGGCGCGCGTTGGTCGGGCCCGAGGGCCTTGACCGCGCGCATGCACGCCTCGCGCTGCTCCCGCGCGAGCCCGAACAAACCGATCGCGCGCTCGACGCAGGTGACGATGAGCGGGAGGTGGCTCAGATCGAGCCTGTTCGCTGGCACCTTCGCGGTCGCTGCGCACAAGCTCACGATGGCATGCGCGCTCGGCGCGGAGACGTGCGCGATGAGCGCCGCGAGCAGCTTGCCCTCGAATCCTGCGCGCACCGAGCTCGGCGCGCTGGAGGGCGGGGGAGGGTCGAGCTCCTTCGCCATCCTCGTCAGCCAAGCCTCTCAGTTGGCTCGCCCAGGTTGATGGCCGAGGCTGCCCTCTCGTCGACGTTCGCTTCGGCCGCCTTGCGCATGAGCAGCTCGAGCGCGCGTTCGAGGTTCAAGGTGGAGGTGACGCCGGGGACGTAGAGGCCCATCTCGACGAGCGTGATGACCACCGATGGGCGGAGCCCACACATCACCGTATCCACCCCCATGAGCTTCGCTACCACGGCGAGGTCACGGAGGCACCGGGTGATGTGGCTGTCCATCATGTCGACGCCCGACAGATCGATGATGAGACCGGCGACCTCGCTCTCCTCGATGGCCCTCGTTACGTCCTCGGTGAGCCTCGCGACGAGCGCGTCGCTCAGGGACACCTGAATCGAGACAATGAGGTTCTTGTAGAGCCGGATGAGCGGGATGGGGTGCTCTTCGCGCATGCTCGTCTCCTCGTTGTCAACCGGGTGCACGGATCGATTGCGGGGTGGAGGTTGTTGTCGTGAGGCTCGCTGCGTCGGAGCGCGCCGCGGAGAGCCGCGCGCGTTCGATGTCGGCGGCCATCGCGCGCAGGCACTCCTTGAGGCCGTGCTTGAAGGTGCGCAGCGTGGTGAGCGGGCCGAGGTCGACGCCCAGCGAGACGAGCGTCTGCGCGACGGCCGCGCGCGTGCCGGTGAGCACGCAGCGCGAGCCGAGCAGCTCGACGGCGCGCACGAGCTTGATGAAGCGGTCGGCGGTCGCGGTGTCGACGACCTCGACGCCGGTGATGTCGAGGATGACGAAGCGGCTCTGCTTGTTCGTGATCGCCTTGAGGAGGCGCTCCATCATGTCGGCGCTGCGGATCTCGTCGACGAGCCCGATGACCGGCAGCGCGAGGACGTCGTCCCACACCTCCAAGATCGGCGCGGACAGCTCCTGCACCGCGTTTTGGAGCTGCTCCAGCACCTCGTTGCGCTCGCGCTCGCGGATGAGCTGCGCGGCGAGCTCCTGCTCCCAGCGCTTGCGCTCGCCCACGTCGCGGAACGCGGCGACCGCGCCCACGATCACGCCTTGCTCGTTGACGATCGGGTTGCCCGAGACCTCGATGGCGATGCCCTCGGGGTGCGCCTCGTTGCGCACGATCATCTCGACGTCGGTCACGGTGTCGCCCTTGAGCGCCCGCGAGATCGGCAGCTCGCCTTGGTCGAAGCGCGTGTGCCCGTCCGCGTGGAAGAGACCTTGCCGGTTGATGCGATCGGTCATCCCGATGCCCGGCTCCACCTCGGCCAAGATCCGCTGCGCGGCGGGGTTGTACGCGCGCAGCTTGCCGTCGCGGCCCGCGATGATCACGCCCTCGCTCATCGCGTTGAAGGTCGCTTCGAGGAGCTGCGCTTGATCGTGCAGCTCCTGCTTTCGCCGCCGCTCTTCGCCGATGTCGCGGATCACGGAGACCGCGCCGCGGATCGAGCCGTCGGCCCCCTTGAGCGCGCGCGTGGTGCCGCGGACCCAGAGCCCCTCGCCTGATTTGTGGTGCGGGAGCTCGACGTATTGCTGGACGTCGATGGTGCTCTCGCCGCGCGAGAGCGCGCGGACGATGGGCTGATCTTCGAGCGGGATCTCGGTGACGCCGTCGGCTTGAAAGACCCTCGCCCCCCACTCGTCGGGCATCGACGGGCCGTTCGAAGGCACGCCGAACATGTGCCGCGCCGACGGGTTGAAGCGCACGCGCCACGCGGAGTCGATCACGATGACGGCCTCGGCCATGGCGTCGAACGTCGCCGTGAGCAGCGCGCTCTCGGCGTCGCGCTCGGCGATGGCCGCTGCGAGCGAGCCCTCAAGCTGCGAGATCCTCGCGCGCAGCGCGTCGATCGAGTCGTCTTGATCCATGCGATCGTGGCTCCCTATCGTCGTTGACGAAGAGATGTCCTCCGAACGTACAAGAAACGGAGCGGCCGATCACTAGCGCCAAAATGCGCGCAAAAGGGTGTCCTGGGCGACATCGGGACCTCGTCAGCCGGGGGCGCGGATCAGCTGTTGTGCCGGCGTGACGTCGGCGGAGAGCCGCGCGCGCTCGATGTCGGCGGCCATCGCGCGCAGGCACTCCTTGAGGCCGTGCTTGAAGGTGCGCAGCGTGGTGAGCGGGCCGAGGTCGACGCCCAGCGAGACGAGCGTCTGCGCGACGGCCGCGCGCGTGCCGGTGAGCACGCAGCGCGAGCCGAGCAGCTCGACGGCGCGCACGAGCTTGATGAAGCGGTCGGCGGTCGCGGTGTCGACGACCTCGACGCCGGTGATGTCGAGGATGACGAAGCGGCTCTGCTTGTTCGTGATCGCCTTGAGGAGGCGCTCCATCATGTCGGCGCTGCGGATCTCGTCGACGAGCCCGATGACCGGCAGCGCGAGGACGTCGTCCCACACCTCCAAGATCGGCGCGGACAGCTCCTGCACCGCGTTTTGGAGCTGCTCCAGCACCTCGTTGCGCTCGCGCTCGCGGATGAGCTGCGCGGCGAGCTCCTGCTCCCAGCGCTTGCGCTCGCCCACGTCGCGGAACGCGGCGACCGCGCCCACGATCTCGCCCTGCTCGTTGGTGATCGGGTTGCTCGACACCTCGACCGCGACGCCCTCGGGGATCGCCTCGTTGCGCACGATCATCTCGATGCCGGCCACGGTCTCGCCCTTGAGCGCGCGCGCGATCGGCAGCTCGCCCTCTTCGAAGCGCGTGTGCCCGTCCGCGTGGAAGAGCCCCTGCAGCGCGACGCGCCCGGTCAAGCTCGTGCCCGCCCTCATCGAGACCAAGATCCGCTTCGCCGCTGCGTTGTACGCGCGCAGCTCGCCGCTCCGATCCGCGATGATCATCCCCTCGCTCATCGCGTTGAAGGTCGCTTCGAGGAGCTGCGCCTGCTCGTGCAGCTCCTGCTTTCGCCGCCGCTCCTCGCCGATGTCCCGCGTCACCGAGACCGCGCCTTTGATCGAGCCGTCCGGCCCTCGGAGCGGGCGGGCGGACGTGTGGAGCCAGAGCCCTTCGCCCGGCTTGTGGTGCGCGAGCTCCAAGTAGTGCTCGGTGGCGGACGCCTCGCCGGAGACGATCGCGCGCACGATGGGCAGCTCCTCGAGCGGCATCGGCGTGACGCCGTCGACGCGATAGCTCTTGCCCCAGCTGTCGGGCGTCGACATTTCGCCATCGCCGCCGTCGCCGAACAGCGCGCGCGCGTACGCGTTGAAGCGCACGCGCCACGCGGTGTCGAAGACGACCACGGCCTCGCTCATCCCATCGAACGTCGCGCTGAGCAGCGCGGTCTCCGCGTCTCGCTCCGCGATCGCGGACGCGACCTCTCGTTCCAGTCGCTGGACTTTGGCGCGCAGTGCTTCGATGGAATCGTCGTCGACCATGGAGCCCCCCATCGAGAGCCGAGGTTACAAGAAAATCTCGCGCGCGATCACTTGGGCAACGAGAGCGCGCAACGAAATCCGATGAAGGGCTGCGCGGAGCCGGGGGGCGCTCCTGTACGCCACGTCACCCTCAAAAACGAGGCTTGATTGTAATAGTCGCCGCCGCGCAGGACGCGTTTGTCCGCGACGGCGGCGCCCGCGGGATCTGCGCCCGGCGCTCGGCTCGGCTCGTATCCGTCGCGCACCCACTCCGCGACGTTGCCTCCGAGATCGAGCACGCCCTCCGGTGTTTTGTCGCCTGCGCGCGCGCCCGCTGCGCACGTTCCTTCTTCGCCTTCGCGCTTGCACGGACCGAACTTGGCGAAGCACGCGCGCTCACACGTGGGCTCCTCGTCGCCCCATGGGAACGCGCGCGACGTCGATCCACGCGCCGCCAGCTCCCACTCCGCCTCCGTCGGGAGCCTCCTCCCCTTCCATTTGCAGAACGCGTCGGCGCTCGCGAAATCGACGCAATTGACCGGGTGATCGAGGGCCTTTCGAGGTGCGTTGCAGAGCTTGTTCTGGTCCGCGATCATGGTGTCGGACGGCATCGCTCCGCCCGCGTCGACCGGGTCCACGGCGAGCGAGATGCGATCGGCCGGCGAGCACGCTTGTCTCTCGACGCACGCGAGGTACGCGCGCACCGTGACCTCGGTGCGATCGAGGAAGAAGCCCTGCGTGATCGTCGCTTGTCCAGCGTCTTCGCCGAGCGAGAACGATCCCGGCGGGATGAACGCCATGTCGGCCGGACCTGCGGGCGAAGGGCCCGCGTCGCCCGCGTCGCCCGCGTCGGCGTGCGCGCTCGACGAGGGCGCGACGCTCGCGCTCGCCGCGGGCGCGCTCGCGGTCGCGCTCGCCGTCGTCGCGCGCGCGGAGCTCGACGCCGCAGGGGGAGGCGCCTTCGGAGGGCCGTCTTTGCTCATGAGCCACGCCGCGATCACGCCGCCCGCGACGAGCCCGGAGACGATCGTGAGCCACGGCACGCGCCTCTTCGGGGCCTCGTTTGTGCCGGGATCCGCGCTGTCGCCGCCGTCCTTCGCGCGGCCCTCGGTCTTGCGCGAGGGCAGCGCGTGCTTCGCGAAGAACGGCGTCTCCGACATCGGATCGACGCCGGGCGGAGGCGCGGCGCCCTCGGCGCGACGTGTCTTTTGCGCGCTCGATCGGGCCTTGCTCGGCGCCGCTTTGGACGCGGCGCCGCCCATCTTGGTGGCCTCGACGGGGATGGTCTGCTCGGCGTGCGCGCTCGAAGGCGTTGGGCCTTCGCGCACGGTCGGCGCCGACGACGTGATCGTGCCCGAGCCGGGATCTTCTTCTGCGCCGGCGGCGAGCACGAGCGCGTCCCAAAACTCGGTCGCGTTCGGGAAGCGATCTTTGGGATCGACCGCGAGCGCGCGTTCGATCACGCGATCGACCTCGTCGGACACGTCGGCGCCGCGGGCGCGCGCCGTCGGCCGCTCCAGCGTGCTCGCGGCGGCGACGTAGAGCTGCGTCGGGTCGTCGCCTTCGAGCGCTTTTTTCCCCGTGACGAGCTCGACGAAGATGAGCGCGAGCGCGAACACGTCGGTCCACGGGCCGGTCGCGCCGCGCTGCTTGTTGAACTGCTCCGGCGCTCCATAACGAGGCGTGAACGTGGACGGGCCCTGCACGGTCGCGGCGAGCGCCGCCGTGATGCTCGGCACGTCCGCGAGCATCTTGGCGATGCCGAAGTCGAGCACCTTGATGGTGCGCTTGCCGAGCGCCGTCGTGACGAACAGGTTGTGCGGCTTGACGTCGCGGTGCGCGACCTTGAGCCCGTGCGCGACGGCGAGGGCGCGCGCCGCGGGGGAGAGCAGCGCGACGGCCTCGGCGACGGACATCGGCGGATCGCCGCGCTCGACCTTCTTTTTGAGGTGATCGGCGAGCGTCTCACCTTCGAGCCACTCCATCACGAGGTACGGCACCCACGTGCCGCTCGGCGAGGTGACCGCGCCGACGTCGAGCGCCTGCACGATGCCCGAGGTGGCCTTGGACAAGCGATGGAGAAGGCGCCCCTCGTCGCGGAGCTGCGCGAGCAAATCGCCCTGCTGCGCGGGGTCGAGCGTGGGCGGCACCTTGAGGCACTTGACCGCGATGACCTCGCCGAAGCCCGTGTGGACGCCCCGGTACACCACGCCGAAGCCGCCGTCCCCGACCACGGACGCGATGCGATATTTGCCGTCGATCGTGGCGCCGCAGAGCTGAAACGGATCGAAGCTCGGAGGGGGATCCGACATGGTGGCGGCGGCTTACCCCGGGCCAAAGGCGCGGGCAATCGACGCGGGTCGCGAGCTCACCTCCGCGTGTCGCGCGATCGAGGGCGGGAGTTGACTTCCTTTCACGGGGCGAGTATTTCGCGTGCGAAACATCGTGCCCCCCAACACCCCGCCTTCCCCGCCCGAGCAGCGCCCCGAGATCGATTCGATCGTCGAGACCATCATTTATCTCTACACCGAGTCTCGCCGGCTCACGAAGGGGATGGCGAGCCAATTCGGCCTCACGGGGCCGCAGCTCACGGTCATCAAGCTCCTGGAGACGTTCGACAACCTCTCGCTCTCTTCGCTGTCGGAGCGCATCCGCGCGCAGAACAGCACGGTGACAGGCATCATCGACAGGATGGAGCGCGAGGGGCTCGTGCGCCGCGAGCGGTCGACGACGGACCGGCGCGTGGTGCACATCAAGCTGAGCGACAAGGGGCAAAAGCTGGCGCGGCAAATCCAGGTGGAGCCGATGGAGATCTTTCGCGGAGCGCTGATGAGCCTCTCGGCGAGCGACCTCAAAGAGCTGCTCCGCATCATGGCCAAGCTCCAACGCTACGTGCGCGGCAAGCTCGCCGAGAATAGCGGCGGCGAGGCGTCCTGACCTCCACAACGATTACGGAGACATCATGTCCAAAGACCGTATGACGTTCACCGGACAGCCTAGGCTTGGGGAGGGGCGCGACCCCGATCTCTGCGTCATCACGTGCGCGCTCACCGGCGTGCTCGCGAATCGCAAGCAGTGCCCGGCCATCCCCTACACCCCTGTCGAGATCGCCGAGGAGGCCAAGCGCGCGTACGACGCGGGCGCCTCGGTCGTCCACATCCACGCGCGGAACGACGACGGCTCACCCACCTTCTCGCCCGCGACGTTCGCGCGCATCAAAGAGGAGATCCAAGCGCGCTGCCCGATCATCCTCAATTTCTCGACGGGCACGATCTTGGAGGACGTGAGTGACCAGTGCACGTACCTCCGCGAGAGCCGCCCCGAGATCGGCGCCCTCAACATGGGCACGATGAACTACTCCCAGTATTCGCAGAAGCGTAAGGGCTTCGACTTCGACATGGTGTTTCCAAACACCTATTCCAAGAACATGAAGCTCCTCTCGGCCATGAACGAGGCCGGCGTCAAGCCCGAGCTCGAGTGCTTCGACACGGGGCACACCCAAGGCATCTGGCCGCTCATCGACATGGGGCTCCTCAAGCCCCCGCTCCAATTCTCGTTCATCGTCAACGTGCTCGGCGGCATCCCTCCCCTCGTGGAGTCGCTCCAGCTCCAGACCAAGATCATGCCCCAAGGCTCGGAGTGGGAGGTCATCGGCATCAGCCACGGCGCGTGGCGCATGCTCGGGACGGCGCTGGTGCTCGGCGGCAACGTGCGTTGTGGGCTGGAAGATCACCTGTATTTGCCGAGCGGCGAGATGGCCAAGAGCAACGGAGAGCTCGTCGAGGTCGCCGCGCGCATGGTGCGCGACGTGGGCCGGAGGCCGGCCACCGTCGATGAGGCGCGCCAAATTCTGAGCCTCCGTCCGAGGGACGCCGCGTCATGACCGCGCGCGCTTATCGCATGATCGAGGTCGCCGCGCGCGGCCCCGCGGCGCTCGTCACGCTCAAGAACCCGGCGCGCAAGAACGCGATCGGCCCGCTGATGGTCAATGAGCTGCTCTATGCGCTCGACGACGCGTATAACGATGCTGCGGCCCGGTGTGTGGTGCTCACGGGCGCGGGCGACGCGTTCTGCGCGGGCGGCGACTTTCAGCAGATGACGTCGGGGGGCCCGGGCGAAGGTGCTTTGCCGGTCAAAGGCGATTACGCGGACTTGCTCCTTACCATGGTAAGGGCGCCCAAGCCCATCGTCGCCAAGGTGAACGGTCATGCGATGGGCGGCGGGCTCGGGCTCGTGGCCGCGTCGCACTTCGCGGTGGGGGCGCGCGGCGCGAAGCTCGGCACGCCGGAGGTCAACGTGGGATTGTTCCCCATGATGATCATGGCGGTGCTCGGCCGCGTGGTCTCGCGCCGTAAGCTCACGGAGATGATGCTCTTCGGCGAGCGGATGGAGGCGGACGAGGCGGCCTCGATTGGCCTCTTGAGCAAGGCTGTCGACGCGGGCGAGCTCGACGCGGCGGTCGATGCCTTGTGCGAGCGTATCGCGGGGAAGAGCCCCATCACGCTCAAGCTCGGGCTCGAAGCGTTCGCCGCGCAGGACGACATGGCCTTGGCCGACGCCCTCCCCATGTTGCGTGACAGGCTCGCGGGCTGCCTCGCGACCGACGACGCGCGCGAGGGGCTCATGGCCTTCTTGGAGAAGCGCAAGCCCGTTTGGACGGGGCGTTAACCTCGATTCAACCCCTCTTCATCGACAAAGAACCCTTCTCGAACAAGGACCGTCACACTCATGAACATGCGCGATCTCGTCAAGGACCTCGAAGCGCGGCGCGACGAGGTGCGGAAAATGGGCGGCGAAGAGCGGGTGAAGAAGCAGCGTGAGCGCGGCAAGATGACCGCTCGCGAGCGGCTCTCTGCCTTCTTCGACGACGGGGTCTATTTCGAGGTCGGGATGCACGGCACCCAAATGGGCCTCGCCGCCGGGCCGGACGGCAAGGACAGGCCCCCTGCGGACGCGGTCGTGTGCGGGTTTGGCAAGGTGGATGGGCGGATGGTCTGCTCGGCCTCGTACGACTTTACGGTCAAAGGGGGGAGCATCGGGCAAACGGGCGAAGAGAAGGTGACGCGCCTCCGCCAAATGGCCCTCCGCGGCCGGATGCCGATGGTGTGGTTCATCGACTCTGCGGGCGCGCGCATCGATCCGGGGTCGAGCCACCCGGACGCTATCTCGCTCTTCGCGGGCTCAGGGCATCTCTTTCGCGAGCAGGTCCACATGAGCGGTGTGGTGCCTCAAGTGGCCGCGATGGTGGGCCCGGGCGCGGCGGGGACAGCCTACATCCCGGGGCTCGCGGACTTCGTGCCGATGGTCAAGAACATCGGATCCATGGCGCTCGGCGGGCCTCCGCTCGTCAAGGCGGTCACGGGCGAGGACATCTCCGAGCAGGAGCTCGGCGGCTCCAAGATCCACGCGACCAAGAGCGGAGTCGGCGACGTCGAGGTCGAGAACGACGCGGCGGCCATCGCGCTCATCAAGCGCTATCTGTCGTTCTTCCCGTCGAGCTGCGAGGACAAGCCCCCTGTCTTGGCGTGCACCGACCCCATCGATCGGCGCGAGGAGTCTTTGCTGGACCTCTTGCCCGAGAACCCGCGCAAGCCTTATGACATGTACAAGTTGATTCACGCTGTCGTGGATCACGGCGAGATCCTCGACGTAAAGCCCAAATTTGCGCGGTCGCTCATCACGTGCTTCGCGCGCATCGGCGGGCAGCCCGTGGGCGTGGTGGCCAATCAGCCCAATCACTTGGGCGGCATCTTGGACGTGGACTCGTCCGACAAGGGCGCGCGCTTCATGCAGATTTGCGACGCCTTCAACATCCCTCTCGTGTTCTTGCAAGACGTGCCCGGCTTCATGGTCGGGTCCAAGGTGGAGCACGAGGGCATCATCCGTCACGGCGCCAAGATGCTTCACGTGATGGCGGCGGCGACCGTGCCCAAGATCGCCATCGTGGTGCGCAAGGCGTACGGCGCCGGCTATTACGTGATGTGCGGCCGGGCGTACGAGCCGGACCTCATCGCGGGCTGGCCCACGGCCGAGATCAGCGTGATGGGGCCCGAGGGCATGGTGGGGATCGCGAGCAAGAAGCTCTTCGGCGACATGCCCCCTCCGCCCGAGGTCAAACAAGCCATCGTGGCGCAGCTCCAAAAGAACATCGACGTGATGAAGGTGGCCGGCTGGGGCCTCATCGACGACGTCATCGATCCTCGCGACACGCGGCGCACCATCGCGTGGGGGCTCGAGCTGTCGAAGAACAAGCACCTGGAGCGGCCGTTCAAGCGGCGGGGCATCATCCCGGTGTAAGGGGCTTTGGGCGCACGCCCCTGAATCGCGCCGGGCGCTGTGCTAAGAGCCCGCCCCCAATGACGCCCGATCAAGCCATCCAAGAGGCCGCCTCGGACAAGATCCGGCCCGTGTATCTGGTGCTGGGCGAGGAGCGACTGCTCGTCGATCAGGTGGTCGCGGCGATCCGCGAGGCCACGCAAAAGGGCGGCATCGCTGGCTTCAACGAGGACAAGTTCACGGCGGGCGAGGCGCAGGTGAACGCCATCCTCTCGGCCGCGCGCATGCTCCCCATGATGGCCAAGCGCCGCTTCGTGCTCGTGCGCGCGCTCGATCGCTGGGAGAAAAAAGACGAGGACGAGGCCGAAAAACCGGCCGCAAAGAAGGCCAAAGGCGCGGTCGAATCACCGCTCGATCTGCTCGCCGAATACGCCAAAGAGCCCTCGCCGAGCACCGTGATGGTCATGGTGTCGCCCAAGCTCCACGGCCAGCGGCGCATCGTCACCACCGCCAAAAAGAGCGGCTTCATCGTCACCTGCGACCCTCTCCCGCGCGACGCGCTGCCCGCGTGGATCACGCGCGCCGCGCGCGAAAAAGGCCACGTTATCGCGCCCGACGTCGCCGATCACCTCGCCGAGATCGCAGGGCCCGAGCTCGGCTACGTGGCCGACGCGATCGAGCGGCTCTCGCTCTACGCCGGCAAAGGCGCGCCCATCACCGAAGACGCGGTCGCCGCCGTGGTCACGCGCGTCCGGCAGAGCACGGTGTGGGAGCTCATCGACGCGCTCGGCAAGCGCCAAGTCGCGCCTTCGCTCGCGCTCCTCGGCGACGTCTACGACCCGCGCGACGGCGGGCTCAAGCTGCTCGGCGCGATCGCGTGGTCGGTCCGCCAGATGGTCAAATTCGAGTCCGCGCTGCGCGCCGGGGCCGACCCCAAAGACGCGGCGATGCGCGCGGGCGTGCCGCCGTTCCGCGCGTTCGATCTCGCGAAGACCATCCGCGGGCTGCCCGCGGGCACCGCGGCCTCGTGGCTCTCGCTGCTCGCCGAGGCGGACCTCGCGCTCAAAGGATCGAAGCGCCCCGCGCAGGCCGTGCTGGAGGCGATGCTCATCGACATGTGCAGGTGAGCGAACGAAAGACCAACCGCGCGCTCACCGTCGTGGGCCTCATGCTCTCCATCGCGATGGCCGCGCTCGAAGCGACCGTGGTCTCGACCGCGATGCCCACGGTCGTCGGCGATCTCGGCGGCGTCCATCACTACGCGTGGGTCGTGAGCGCGTACCTCGTCACGTCGTCGATCACCGTGCCGCTCTACGGCAGGCTCGCCGATCTCTACGGCCGCAAGCCCATCCTGCTCTTCGGCATCGCGATGTTCCTCCTCGGATCCATCGCGGGCGGCGCGTCGCGATCCATGCCCATGCTCATCGCGTCGCGCGCGATCCAGGGCCTCGGCGCGGGCGCGATGCAGCCCGTCACGCTCACGATCATCGGCGACATCTTCGACCTCGAAGAGCGATCGCGCATGCAAGGCATCTTCGGCGCGGCGTGGGGCTTCTTCGGGCTCGTCGGGCCGATGCTCGGCGGCTTCATCGTGAGCACGATCGGGTGGCGCTGGATCTTCTACATCAACCTGCCCTTCGGCCTGCTCTCGATGGCGCTCGTCACCTCGGCGCTCCACGAGCGCGTCGAGCGGCGCGCGATCGCGCTCGACATCGCGGGCGCGGTGATCCTCTCCGTCGGCATCACCTCGATCCTCGTCGCCGCGTCGCGGATCCGCGTGTCGATCACGATCGCCGCGGGCGCCGTGGCCTTGATCGCGATCGCGCTCTTCGTCGCGCAGGAGCGCAGGGCCAAAGATCCGCTCTTGCCGCTCGATCTCTTCAAGATGCCGGTCATCGCGATCAACTGCCTGGCGGGCGCGATCATCGGCGGCGCGATGATCGCGATCATGACCAACGTGCCGCTCTTCGTGCAGGGCGTGATGCGCGGATCGCCGTCCGAAGCGGGCAGCGCGATCACGCCGATGGTGGTCACGTGGCCCGTCGCCGCCGCGCTCTCGGGCAGGCTCATCAAGCGCATCGGCTTCCGCCCGCTCATCCGCGCGGGCCTCGGCATCACGGCGATCGCGGCGATCGGCCTCGCTTTGTCGGGCGGGCGCTTCGGGCTCAACGGCCTTCGCGCGGCGACCGCGGGCTTCGGCGTCGGGATGGGGCTCGCCAACACCGCGCTGCTCATCTCGGCGCAGATCAGCGTGCGGTGGGATCAGCGCGGCGTCGCGACGGCGAGCGCGCTCTTCGCGCGCACCATCGGAGGCGCGCTCGCGGTCGGCGTCACCGGAGGCGTGATCGCGGCCGCGCTCAGCGCGGATCCCTCGATCCCCGCCGAGGCGGTCAATCGCATGCTCGGCTCCGAGCGCGGCGCCTCGCTCGATCCCACGCTGCTCGATCACGTGGGCGCGGCGCTCCGCCACGGCATGGATCGCGTGCTCGTGATCATCGCGGCGCTCGCCGCGATCGCGTTCCTCGTGAGCCTGCGCTTCCCGCACGTCGAAGCGCGTGATGCGGTCTCGCGGAGGACGCCTTGATCCGCGCCCCTTCCCATTGCCCCGGCCTAAACCTTACGCTACGACTCACGCGGGCTCGCTTCGAAACTGCGGCGAGCTTCACGCGTACTTTCGAGAGCGAGCAACAATCAAGGAGAGCGAGATGCACGTCCCGACCGCGGCGATCCGGCCTCAGCTCCACGTGGTAGCCCAAGCCCCTGTCCCCACCAAGTTCGGTCAATTCGAGATGTCGGTCTTCCATTGGGAGGGAGAGGCGCGGTCGAACGGCCTGTCGCCCGATCACGTCGCCATGGTGATGGGCGACATCCGCGGCAAGCGTGGTGTTTACGTGCGTGTCCACTCCGAGTGCCTCACGAGCGAGGTGTTCGGCTCTCTCAAGTGTGATTGCCGTGACCAGCTCGACGCCGCCATGTCCGAGATTGGCAGGCGCGGCGAAGGCGTGATCCTCTACCTCCGCCAAGAGGGCAGGGGCATCGGCTTGCCCAACAAAATCCGCGCGTACAAGCTCCAATCCACCGGGCACGACACCGTCGACGCGAACCGCATGCTCGGCCTCCCCGACGACGCGCGCGAGTACGACGCCGCCGCCGCGATGCTCTCCGAGCTCGGCGTGGCGTCCATCCGCCTGATGACCAACAACCCCGCCAAGGTCACCGCGATGCGCAAGCTCGGCGTCGCGATCGAGGGCCGCGCGCCCGTGATCGTGGGCCACAATCACTTCTCCGCGTCGTACCTGGAGGCCAAACGCCTTCGTATGGGACACTCGTTGCCCTCCGTCGTAAGTGGTGTAAACGGCGCGGTCCACCGTGGGGGCTCGGCTCCGGCGAACAGCGTCGACGAGCTCGAGGCCTCTGATCTCAGCGATTGATCCTTGCTTTTGTGCGTTACCTTTTTGACTTTCCCGGGCAAATGCTTCATGGAGCGCGACATGACGGCTGAGGAGGAGCGCACCCGTCTCATCGGGCAGATCGCACGTGTGCTGCGTGACGGTCCCGTGCCCGACGAAGCGCGCGCCGGTGCGTTGACCTTTATCGGGTGGCTCGCCCGGAGGATGCCAGGCGAGCCCGTATCCAAGGCCGGTGTTCGCGTGATGTTGCGCCGCTCCCGCGTGGCGATCGAGAAGCGACCTCGCCTCCGGTAGCTGCGCCATGGGCCTCCAAGGTCCTCCAAGCCCCGCTCCGACTGCAAAAGCTTGCGCTGATCCGCCGGAAGCCCTGTGATAGGGGAACCCGATGGTCGACATGGGTCTGCCCGAGCCGCGCCCCGATGATGACGAAGACGTCGTCTGGGGTCTGTCGACCGCGAGCGCGCTCTGGGCGCGCGGCGAGCGCAACGACGCGATCGTGTGGCTGCGTCGCGCGTCCGAGGCCGCGAGCGCGGTGGGCCAGGATTTTCGCGCGTCGGAGATTGGCATGTACGCCGCCGAGCTCGAAGATCTGCTCGCCGCGGAGCCCAACGCGGCCTTGCCTCCGCTCCTCAAGCGCGAGCCTTCTCCTTCGTTCTCCGATGCGGCGACGCTCCCCTCGTTCAGCGCCTCGCAGCTGATCGGCGGCGCGGCGGCGAGCAGCGCCGCGAGCGATCTCGGCCTCGCGGGCGATCGAACGTCCATCGACGTCGAGATCGACAGCGGCGAGCTCATCGCCGTCGACGCGCCCGCCGCTCCTCCAGCGCGGCGTCCCGCTTCGGTGTTGCCCCCGCCGGTCCCGCCCCCGCAGCGGCGCCCTGCTTCGGTGTTTCCGCCGCCGGCCGCGCCGCCTCCTCCGGCGAACGCTTCGGCGCCGCCGCGCGCGCCTTCGTTCGCTCCTCCGGCGGGGACGCCGCTTCCCCCGCTCGCACCGCCGCGCGCGCCTTCGTTCGGGCCGCCGCCGCCCATGCCGCCGTCGTCCTCGGGTGGGCAGCGGCCGGCCTCGTTTGCGCCGCCGCCTCAAGCGCCGCTCACGCCTCCGCGCGCACCCTCGTTTGGGCCGCCACCGCCTCAACCACCCTCGTTTGGGCCGCCACCGCCTCAACCACCCTCGTTTGGGCCACCTGCGTTTAGCCCGCCTCAGCCACCCTCGTTCGGGTCACCTGCGTTTAGCCCGCCACAATCACCCTCGTTTGGGCCGGCGCCCGCTCCGCTCTCGACGGCCGCGCCCTCTCAAGCCATCTCGTCTGCGCCGCACACGCCTCAACCGGCCGGGGTTCGGCCTCCATCTATCGCGCCGCCGCCGCCCCCTGCTCCACCACCTCCCGCGCCGCCGCCTCCTGCGCCGCCGCCGCCGTCGGAAGGACAGCTTTCGGCCGGCGCAACGAAGAGCCCTT
>CAYTJL010000053.1:30463-45123 GCA_964437785.1 uncultured Polyangiaceae bacterium | reverse complement strand
TCGGGGGTGGCGCCGCGGACGGGGCGAGCGCTCGTCGGGTCAAAGGCTCTCTCCCGTTCGTTCAAGGCGCCTTGCCGACCGCCCAATCTTCGATGATTTGAATCTTCTCTTTGGGGAGCTTCTTCTCGTACGTGGCAGGCGGCATGGTGCCCTCCTTCATCCGGGTGAGCGCCACCGTCGCTTTGTCGACCATCACGTTGTACGCCTCGAAATTGATCGTGGGCGCGCCGTTCTGCGCGGTCGCGTGGCACCCCGCGCAATACGTGTGCATGATGGGCGCGACGTCGGTCGCGAAGCTGAGCGGCGTGCCGATGGCCAGCCGCGTGAGCCCGAGGCCCTCTCCCACCCAGAGATCACCAATCTTGTCAGCCGCCATGCTGCGACCCTCACCCCCGCTCGCGGGCGGGCCGAGCGTCGCGACACCCTTGGGCACCTCCCCGTCGCGGAGCAAGATCACGAGCCCCCCGGCGAGCGCATAAAGCCGCTGCCTCCCCGCGTCGAACGCGAACCCCTCGACGGTCACCGCGGGATCTCCCTCGTTCGCGAGCGGATAAAGCGTGTAAGCCCCGCTCGCGGACCGCTCGACGAGGCCCTTGTCGGAGGCAAAGTAAACAATGGATCCCTCGTCGCAGGCGAGCGTGTTGCACGCCATGGCCTTCACGTACCCAACGTCGAACGTGAGCGGATAGGCCTCCTCGCTCGCGCGATCCACCTCATAAACGCGGCTCCCGTACGCCAGATAAAGCCGCTCCTTTTGGCCGAGCAGCGCGGTCGGCAAACCCGCTTCGCCCTCAATCGTCCACGTGATGAGCGCGTCTCCCTCGACCTCGCGGACACCATCGGAGACACGGAGCAAGAGGTGCGTCTCGTTGGCTCCGTCGCCGTCGTCGTCCGCGAGGCGCGACGCCATGGCCGTGATCCCGAGCGGGAAAAGAGCGCTGCTCGCGAGCGAGCGCTGGATCACGCCACCTTCGGTGTAAAAGAGCCCTGTCTCGGCGGCCACGAGGAGCCCCGACCCGTTCGGCGCGAGCGCCCGCACCGCGCCCGTCGTGGCCGGGAGATCAGGCTCGTCACCCACGATGTCGAGGAGCACGGGACCAGCGCTCGTCACCTCGTAAAGCGATGTGCTGGTGCCCGCCGCGACGAGCGACCCATTGTCGCCGAGCGCCGTCGCATATCCCTCGATCGTGTGATCCTCGACCACAGGCTCCATGGAAGGAGGCGACGGCGCGCCCGCCACCACGGTGAGCACCGGAGGCCCGCCCCCGCCCCCGCCGCCGCCCGTCCCGGTGGACGAGCCGCCGCCGCACGCGGCGACCGCGCTCATGATCAAACACGCGATCGAAAAGCTCGAGCTCTTGACCCTCGTCATCGTCATCGCCGGGCCACGTTATCAAAGATCCTGTCGTAAAGGCCCATTGACTTTTGCCGCGAAGTCCTGTCTCGTTTTGCGGAGCCATGACCCTTCGCCGAACGCTCCACGTGACGGGCTTTGCCTTAGGTCTCGCCGGCGTCTCGCTGGTCTCGTTGGCCTCGCGCACCGCGCGCGCCGACGAGTGCAGGATGCACGCCGACCTGCCGATTGAGCGGCAGCTCCGCCGCCTCTCGATCGATCTGCGCGGCACCGTCCCCGACATGACCGAATACGAGGCGGTCGCGGGCAAGACCGAGATCCCCGACGCCATCGTGGAGAGCTACCTCGCGGGCGACGAATTCCGCCTGCAAATGCGCCGGCACCACGAGCACCTGCTCTGGACCAACCCCACCACCGCGCTCTCGGACGTGAGCTTCAGCCTCGCTTCCACCAACCTGGGCAACGGCACCACCGTCTTCAGCGTCTCGTCCACCACCAAGCGCAAGCTCTACCGCGGGGGCGACGGCACCCACGTTTGTCAAGACAAACCGCAAAGCGCCCTCGGCTATGACGCGGCGGGTCTCCCCAACACCGAGCCCATCGGCGCCGACGCCACCGGCCCGTTCGTGGCCGAAGGGTGGGTCGATGTGCTCCCTTATTGGGAGCCCGACCCGGCCAAGACCATCAAAGTGTGCGCCTTCGACGCGCAGTCCGTGGCCACGTACACGTTGCCTCCCGGCGACCCGGACGCGGGCACCCACTCGTGTGATCACGTGCTCGCCTCGGGCAAGGCCAAGTCGTGCGGCTGCGGGCCGAGCCTGTCGTATTGCATGTTGACGAGCGCCGTCCAAACCCCCGTGCTCAGCGCGATGCGCGAGCAGGTGATGCGTTTGGTGGATGATTATACGAACGGCAAGCTGCCTTATTCCGAGATGCTCACCACGCCCCGCGCGTGGGTGAACGGCCCGCTCGTCCACTACTTTACGTACCTCGGGCAGCGCCAATCGTTCTCGCGCACACAGAACCTCCACACCCCCTCGGACGGCGCGCTCCCCGCGATCGCCTTCACCCAACAAGACACATGGGTCGAGGTCACGCGCGAAGACCCGCACGCGGGCATCCTCACCTTGCCTGGGTATCTGCTCCGGTTCCAGACCAACCGCGGGCGCGCGAACCGTTATCGCATCGCGTTCCAAGGCCAATATTTCCAGCCGCCCAGCACCAAGGACACCGGCTGCGACAAAGAGGGAGACGATCTCACCAAGAGGTGCGTTTGCCGGAGCTGCCACGTCACGCTGGAGCCGCTCGCCGCGCACTTTGGCCTGTTCGTCGAGGCGGGCACCACCTCGCTCCGCGACTACGACGCTGCCTATCCCTCGCGCAACGCCTGCACCCACGGCATCGCGCCCGCGAGCAGCGCGTGGTGCGACCGCTTCTATGCCACGGTGCCCGATCTCGTCGACCCCGACATCCTGCCTTACAAGCTCAAGGCCCTTCGCTACGGGGACGCCGAGCACCCGGACGTCGAGCCCAACTTCTGGGCGGGCCCGCTCGACCTCGCCAAACAAGACATCATGAGCGGGCTCTTCCACAAGGTCGCCGCGCGCAAGATGTTCGAGCTGTTGATGAAGCGCGAGCCCCAGCTCGACCCGACCGCGCCCGGCTACGAGGGTGAATTGCTCGACACGATCGCGACCGAATTCCAAGCCCACGACAACCTCCCCCTGCTCGTCAAACGCATCGTGACCCTGCCCGCGTACAGGAGGATGCCGTGAAAGAGATTAGGAATCTCCTCCTCGCGTCGCTCGCGGTCGCGTGTGGCGCATCGTCTGGGTTGGGCTGCGGAAAGGCGCCTCCCGAGGAGCCGCCGTGGGAGCACCCGGTCGTCGGCGCCGGGAGGACCGATGATCAAGCCCCGCCCGACTTCGCCGCCGGCCCCAAGCCGCCGCTCTCGCGGTCCGTCGCGCGGATGAAGATCGACACCTTGCAAGCGTCGATGACCGCCGTCGCCGGCAAAGACATCTACGGTAACCCCATCGTGTGGAAGTTCAACGGCAACAACGGCTTCAGCGACGCGGCCTTCGGCAAGGCGCTCGGCCGGCCGGACTATCAGACGTCCACGGAAGAAGCGACGGTGTCGAGCGCGCTCTACCTCAAATTCGTGGGCGACGCGGCGCGCGACATCTGCATGCAGATGGCCAAGAACGACGTGAAGCGCACGGATCCGGCGGCGCGCGCGCTCTTCCCCAAGGCGCCTGTCGACGGCGCCGCGACGGACGCGCAGATCCAAGACAACATCAAGTATGTGATGCTCCGCTTCTGGGGCCTCCGGGCCACGGACCAAGATCCGATGATCGCGTCGCTCCGCAAGGTGTATGACGCGGGCGTCGCGAGCGTGGCCGACCCCAACGGCGGTGAGATCCCCAAAGCGGCGGAGGGCTGGCGAGGCGTGTGCGTCGCGGCGTTCGAGTCGCCCCTGTTCCACAACGATTGAGGAGGATGCGATGAAACAAGGCTCTCTTTCTCGCCGTCACCTCCTCGGGGCCCTCGGCGCCGGCGCAGGGGCGGTGATCCTGGATGGCTTCTTGGGGCTCCGGCACGCCCAAGCCGACGTCTCCGATCCGAACGACGCGCCGCTCCTCGTGATGTGTGAGTTCACGGGCGGATGGGACACGCTCTACAGCCTCGACCCGCGCAATCACCAGCAGTTCGGCGACCCGGGCGGCGGCATTTACACGGGCTTCGACATGGTGACCGACGCGCCGACCAAAGCCGTCATCGACGGCGACGGCACCGGCCTCATCAAGCCCGCTGGCAGCAACGTGGCCTATGGGCCGGTGATGGGCGGCCTCGTGACACCGCACTTCGCCGACCTCGCGGTCGTGCGCGGCGTCAACATGGGCACGCTCACGCACGAGGTCGGGCGGCGTTATTTCCTCACGGGCAAGTTCCCGCGCGGGCTCGCCGCCTCGGGCAGCTCGCTGGAGACGTGGTGGGCCAAGGCGAGCGGCGCGCTCGATGGCTACGAGATTCCGAATCTGGTGTCGGGCGGAGCCGAGACGTACAACGAGGGTTTGCCGCCGCAGGCGAGCGGGCTCTCGGTGCCTGGATATGCCGAGATGCTCCAGGTGCTCCGCCCGCTCAACGCGCAGGTGTCGGTCGACGAGAAGGTGGTCAACGCCTCCTCCGAGCTGCACCATGGCCCCTTCTGCCAACACCGCCAGCTCGACGCGCGGGGGCACGTGCAAAACCACGTCGCTGCGTGGACGAGCGCGCAGTCGCTCGCGAACGGCGGTTATTGGAAGTTCTTCGACTTCAAGGCCAATCCGCCTGCGGGGAGCCAGCTCGACAAGCTCTATCAAGCGTTCGGCGTCAACCCCGCGAACCCGGCGGCTGCCCTCTCGGGCAAGCCCAAGGGGCAAGCGGCGCTCGCGGCGCAGGCGCTCGTCAATCGCATCTCGCAGGTGGTCTTGGTCCGGCTCGTCAACGTGACCGACGCGCACTTCGACGACGATTGGCCTTCGAACCACCCGGCGCAGCAGCGCGCGGGCTTCGACGCGGTCAGTAACCTCATCAGCTATCTCAAGAGCACCGAGGACAAGCCTGGTAAATCGTTTTGGGACCGGACGACGCTCCTCTGCTTCTCGGAGTTCGCGCGGACGCCCAAGATCAACCCGCAAGGCGGGCGCGATCACCATCTCGCGTCGGCGTGCCTCGTCGCGGGCCCCGGCATCAAGGGCAATCAAGCCATCGGCGCCACCAAAGACACGAACTACGACACGCGCGCGATCAACCTCGCGACGGGCGCCCCGGACGACGAGATGGGCCACCTGATGAAGCCCTCCGACGTCCACGCGACCATCCTCTCGTCGGTGGGCTTGCCGTACGATCACATCTCCAATCAAAGCCCCACGATCATCTCGGCGCTGCTCAAGAGCGGGTGAGGACAGCGCTTTCTCGACAGCCATGCGCATCGACGCGATCAAGCTTCAAAACTACCGTGGCTTCGACGCGTTCGAGCGCTCCTTCTCACCGGGCATCAACGTGATCATCGGCGACAACGGCGCTGGCAAGACAGCGCTCCTCGACGCGCTCGCGATCGGCGCCGGCTCCTTCTTCCTCGGGGTGGATGGCCACTCGCCTCGCCCCATCAAGGCGGATGACGTGCGGCTCGTCGTCCGTGAGGTCAAAGGGGCCTTCAGCGCTGCCTCGCAATTCCCCGTGTCGTTGAGCTTTCAAGGCCAGGTGTTCAAGGAGCCTCTTGATTGGACACGGACCCTCGCGGGATCGAAGCGCAAGACGACGTTCGCGGGGGCTTCGACGATGACGGGGGCGGTGGCGACGCGTATCGAAGCCGTACGGAGAGGGGAAGACGAGACGCTCCCGCTCATCGCGTATCATGGGACAGGGCGGCTCTGGAAGCAGAAGAAGACCTGGAAGGCGACCCGGGCCAAGCGCGCGCGATCGCGGCTGGAGGGGTACGCGAGCTGCCTCGAAGCCGAATCGGACGAGAAGGGGTTTGCGGAGTGGCTCAAGACGGCCGAGTGGATCGAGTTTCAGGAGGGTAAACCTCCCCTCGGGCTCGTCGCGGTCAAAGACGCGATCCGGGGTATGGTGCCTGGCTGCACGGACATCCGCTATCGCGCCAAAGAAGGCGAGATCATCGCGACGTTCGGTGAGCGACGCCTGCCGATGCGCCTCTTGAGCGATGGATTTCGCACGATGCTCGGGCTCGTCGCAGACCTCGCGTGGCGGGCTGCGACGCTCAACCCGCATCTCGGCGAGCGTGCGTCCAAGGAGACGCCGGGGGTCGTGCTGATCGACGAGGTTGATCTGCACCTCCACCCCACGTGGCAGCGCCGGATCGTCGATGATTTGCGGAGGGGCTTCCCCCTCGTGCAGTTCTTTTTGACGACGCATTCGCCGTTCATCGTCCAATCGCTCAAGGCTGGTGAGGTGGTGCCCCTCTCGGAGCCCGTACATTTGGAGAAGCCGCCTTACAAGAGGGGTATCGAAGAGGTCGCCGTCGATGTGATGGGGGTCGAAGGCGCGGAGCGGAGTCAGCGGTTCGTGGAGATGGAAAGAGCGGCGCAGGAGCTCGTGGCGCTCCTCGATGGAAAGGGATCCAAAGCCGACGCGATCGATCGGGCGCGAGTGCGTTACCTCGATTTGGTGTCGCGATACAGCGACGATCCGGCGTACCTCGCGTCGCTCAAGGTGGAGGGGGCTTTTCGCGGCGTTCGGCTCGACGACACGGGAGCCGCGCGATGAGGCCGGTCGAGCGCGGGGACGCTCCTCCCGGCGCGACGACCTTTGACGAGATGCGGCCAACGCTGCTGGATCGGCTCGGGCGTTATTGCTCCTATTGCGAGTATCCGGTAAAGCACGCTCCGCACGGCGAGCACATCATCCCGAAAGACAAGTTCCCGGCGTGGGAGCATCGTTGGGACAACCTTGCTGTCGCGTGCTCGTGGTGCAATGGCCATAAAGGCAAAGATCGACCTGCGCCGGATCGCGTAGATGATTACTTGTGGCCCACGCGTGACAACACCGCGCGCGCGTTTACGTATACGAACGTCATCCCCGAGGTCGCCGGAGGGTTGCGCGGAGACCTGGGGAACAAGGCAGCGATGCTCCGCGGTCTTGTTGATCTCGGGGTCACCAACGACGACCGCGCCAAAGCTCGGGCGGAGACGTTCATCCAAGCGTGCAAATTCCTCTCTCGATTGGCCGGCACCCCCGATCCTGATCTGGTTCGCGAGATGATCCTCGATTTCGCTGTGGAGACCGGCTTCTTCTCGGTGTGGATGGAAGTGTTCCACGGCGATTTGGAGATCCGCAAAGGGCTGATCGCGAGGTTCCTCGGGACGGCCAAGAGCTGCTTCGATCCCGTGACGACGGTGCCTGTGCCACGCCCAGGCGGTAGGCTCTGATCTTCGCGCATGTTCGGGCGCGAGGTGTGGTAAAGCTCCGCGCATGCCCGCGCCCTCCTCGCTCCCCACCCAAAGGCTCCTCCTCCGCCGCCCCGCGGCCGGCGACGCAGAGGCGATCTTCACCCGCTACGCGGCTGACCCGGAGATCACACGCTACCTCGCGTGGCCAAGGCACCAGTCGATCTCCGACACCTACGCCTTCCTCGCCTTCTCGGACGAGAGCTGGGAGCGCCGCGGCGTAGGCCCTTATCTCATCGAGGCGCGCGAAGGCGCGTTGATCCTCGGCAGCACCGGGATTGACCTCCACGACGACGGCGCGGCGACGACAGGCTACGTGCTCGCCAAAGACGCGTGGGGCCGCGGCGTCGCCACCGAGGCGCTCCTCGGCATGGTGGCCGTCGCCAAAGGGCTCACGCTCCCTTCGCTCTCGGCGTGCGTCCACCCGGACAACGCAGGATCGATTCGCGTGCTCGAAAAAGCCGGATTTTCAAGGGTGACGGGGTGCGCGAGCTGCGCCTTCCCCAACCTCGGCGTCGAGGGGCCCGTGCCCATCTTCAATTATTCTCTCGCGCTCTCTCCGTGACGCGCCTTATTTGCCCTTCTTCTTCTTCTTGGGCAAATCGGCCCCTTTGCAGCAACGGAACCCGATCGAATAGTCATGATACGTGGGCTCGTGCGCCACGGTGGTGAACGAGCAGCCCGGCCCGTGCTGGTCCGCCGTGCTGAAGAACCCGCCCATGAACATGCCATTGCCGATCTTGCGCGGCTGCGAGACGCGCTCGACGTCCTCCGCGTCGAAGCGCTCCAAGAACGCTTCGTCGACCACGTCGCTCACCCACTCATGGAGGTTGCCGATCATGTCGTGAACACCCTCGGTCGTGTCGCAGGTCGCGTACTCCCCCGAGCGCGCCAAGAAGCCGGGCTCCACGTCGAGCGTAGGGTCGTTGAACTGCTCGTACTTCCATCGCCGCGGATCGGCGCCGAAGCGCTGCGACAGCAAATGAGGCTTCTCGTGGTTGCACCGCCCCGCGACCCGCTTTTGCCCATAAGGGAACATCGTGTGGCGCCGGCCCTGACAAGCGCGCTGCCACTCCCTGCGCGAACAGAGCCGTTTGCCGGCGTTCTGGCACGCCGCCGCGGCCTCGACCTTGCTGATGTACCCTTGAGGGAACAACCCCTCTTTGGACTCAGCCACGAACCGCGCACCTTCAGGGCGCTTGTTGTGCGGCCAGAGCACGAGCGCGCCGTCTTCGCCCGGCGCGAGCAGGTGCGCTTCACATCGATCCACACACGTGCGATCGACGAGCGCCATCCCCTCGGGGCAGGGTGCGGCGGGGGCGCCGCCGTCGAGCGCTTGCGCGGCGGACGGCAAAGGCGCTTGCGAAGCCGCCAAAGGCACGCTCCCCGAAGCGAGCGGAGAAGGCGCGCTCGCCGAGGGAGCGGGAGCACGATCGTGGACGACGATGGATGCTTGTGCCGCAGGAGACGACGCGGTCGCGGCGGTCGCCGAGGCGAGGGGAGACGAAGCCTTCTCGCCGCAACCCGACACGAGGAAGAGGCCGGCGAGCGCTGCACGTGATGGACGCGAAGACCCGAGCATGCTCCCCAATCGCTCCCGCGCGCGCTTTACTTCCCGCTAGCGACCCGCGGACGCGGGGTCGCGACTCAACGATACGGCGTCGGCCAGCACCTTGTCGGCGTGGACGCCCGGATCGACCTCGGGATAGACCTTGGCGACCTTGCCGTCCTTGTCGATCAAAAAGCTCACGCGCGACGTCATGCCGAGACGCATGGGCACGCCGAACGCCGTCGCCCACTTCTTGTCGGTGTCGGCCAAGATGGGGAAGGGGAGCTTTTGCTCTTTGGCAAAGGCATCGTGCGATTTCTGATCGTCGGTGGAGACGCCGAAGACCATCACGTTGGCCTTTTGATAGCGTTCCCACGCGTCGCGGAACGCGCACGCCTCTTTGGTGCAGCCGGGGGTCGCGTCTTTAGGATAGAAATAGACCACCAGCGCGTGGCCCTTCTCGGCCGAGAGCGTGTGGTTCTTACCGTTCTGATCGACGGCGGACAGCTCGGGCGGCGCGCTGCCCACGGCGAGCAGCCCCGAAGGAGAGGTTTGCCCACCGCACGCGGGGGAGATGGCGGCGAGGGCGACCAAGGCGAGGACCGGAGAGAGACGGCGCATGCGCGAGGTATGCACCACCCTCCCTCCGGCGCCAAGGATTATGACGTTACGGGCTCACCCACACGTAGCCGGGCGCGCCCTCATCCCAGTAACCGAGCGCGTTCACCGCGTTCAGGTGCTCGCCGTAGCTCGTGGTGTAGAAGTGATCGCCGTTCACCGGGTGCCACGATCGATAGAGCGGCGTCGTGCCCGGGAGCTGGCTCGTCGCGATGTAGCCCATGCCCCCTTCGAGCGCGCCCGGCCCCCAGAGCTCACACGTCACGTCCGTCGTGTAGAAGTGCTGGAAGCCGTTCGCGCAGCGGTACCACACGGTCGTGCCGGGGGCCTGGAACGTGTCGAGGTAATAATAGTTGTACGTCTCGACGAAATACGTGCAGCACGCGGCCTCGGCCGCGCTCGTCGTGTAAAAGTGCTGGCTGTTACCGTTGCTGTACGAGCGGTGGACGCCCACGCGGCAGCCGCCGTTGTCGTCCGCGACGCCGTCGCAGTCGTCGTCGACGCCGTTGCACGCCTCGGGCTGAGGCCCGGTGTTCTGCGAGCACACGTAACCTCCGCCCGAGCACACGAGGGTGCCCGCGGCGCAGATGCCTTGTTGCCCGGTGTTGCACGACGCGCCGCCGCCGGGGTTGCCCTCGTCGACAGAGCCGTTGCAGTTGTCATCGACGTTGTTGCACACCTCGGCGACGCCGGGCCGGATGCCCGCGTTGCCGTCGTTGCAGTCGAGCGCGTTCGTCACGTAGCCGCCGGGCGCGACGCACGCGACCACGCTGTTCGACGAGGTGCCGTATCCGTCGCCGTCCGCGTCGCGATAAAAGGTCTTGAGCCCGCCGGGGCAAACGCAGGTGTGGCTGTTCACGCCGTCGACGCACGTCTCGCCCGCGGCGCAGGGGTTGGGCGAGCAGTCATTGATGTTGGTCTGGCAGTTTGCGCCCGAAAAGCCCGGCGCGCAGCTGCACGTGTAGCTGTTGATCCCGTCGACGCAGGCGCCGCCGTTCTGGCAAGGATTCGGCGAGCAGTCGTTGACGTTGATTTGGCAGTTCGCGCCCGAAAAGCCCGGCGCGCAATTGCACGTGTAGCTGTTGATCCCGTCGACGCAGGCGCCGCCGTTCTGGCAAGGACTCCCCACGCAATCATTGATGTTGGTCTGGCAGAACGTGCCGGTGAAGCCGGGCGCGCAGGAGCACGTGTAGCCGTTGATTCCATCGACGCACACCGAGCCGTTCTGGCACGCGTTGCCGGGGCAGTCGTCGACGTTGATTTGGCACTGGGCCCCGGTGAAGCCTGCGGGGCAATTGCAGGTGTATCCATTGATGCCGTCGGCGCACGCGCCGCCGTTCTGGCAGGGGTTTCCGGCGCAGTCATCGATGTTGGTCTGGCACTGCGCCCCCGAATACCCGGGCGGGCACGCGCACGAATAGCCGTTGACCTGATCGGAGCAGACGCCGCCGTTTTGGCAGGGGTTCGGCGCGCAATCGTCGATGTCGGTCTGGCACTGTGCGCCGGTGAAGCCGGGCGCGCAGTTGCACGTGTATCCGTTGATGCCGTCGGCGCATGCGCCGCCGTTCTGGCAAGGGTTGCCCGCGCAGTCATCGATGTTGATCTGGCAGTCTACGCCGGTGTACCCGGGCGGGCAGGTGCAGGTGTATCCATTGAAGTCATTGACGCACGTCCCTCCGTTTTGACACGGGCTCGGCGTACAGTGATCGTCGGGGGTCATGTAACAGACCTGGAGCGACGGGCGGAGCGCGACCGTGGGCGACTCGCTGCTCACGAAGAGCGTCTGTTTGAACGCGGGCGGCTGCGTGATCATCGTCTCGAGCAAGAGCCCGTAATTGGGGAGGGTCCCGTCGACCCAGCCCTGCACCGTCGAGGTCTTGAGGCTCATCGTCTGAACGGTGTTGAGGGCGGTCGGCGTCATGCTGCCGCTCACCTTGTTGCTCGCTTGTTGGTTGAAGCTCGCGAAGGTGACCGTCGCCTCGGACCACGGCGCCGTAGCGTAACGGGCCCAGAGCGGAGCGCCCGAGACGATGGATGTCGTCGTGAGGCTGAGCGTGGCGCTCGACACCACCACACCAGCGGGGATCGCGCTCAAATCAAAGCGGATCAGCGCCTCGGCTTGGCCGCCGACGTTGAGCGTGGAGGCGGACCAGCCGGGGAACGTAACGCCATTGGCGATGGTCGCGTCCTCGACGCTCCCAAAGGTGCCTCGTTGAATCGTGACGCACGTGGTGAGGGCTTGTCGCGCCGCGGCGACGTCGCCCTCTCGATCGATGTCCGGCCCCCGGCCGCAGCCCTGTGCGCTGATGAGCGCAGAGGCCGCAAAGAGCGCCGAAATAGACCGCGCCGCGCGGCGAAGACCGGCGCTGGGATGGTGTTGGCTCATAGGTGCTCCGCTCGCATTTGCCGTCGGCAAATGACGTTTGGGTGATCGTCGGACGATCACCCCTCTTTCCGTGGGGCGTCAAGGATAAAGCGCTTATGTCCGGGACAGGGTACGTGACCAAAAGGGCATCGTCCTTTATGATGCGCCCCCAATGCGCGTGCCGGCGCGGATCCTCATCATCGATGACAACGTGAGCTTGGCGGAGAACCTCCGCGACGTGCTCGAAGGCGCCAAAGAGCTGAGCGTCGAGGTCACGCTCGCGAGCACCGGGCACCGCGGGCTCGCGGCGGCGCGGCGCGACGGCTTCGACGTCGCGGTCGTGGACGTGAAGCTCCCGGACGCGAGCGGCGTGGACCTGATCCCGCGGCTGCGCGCGGTCTCGCCCTACGGCGAGGTGATCTTGGTGACGGGCTTCGCCACGGTCGACACCGCGATCGGCGCGCTCAAAGGCGGCGCGTTCGCCTTCATCCTCAAGTCGTTCCGGCCCGAGGAGCTGATCTCCACGGTGGCGCAGGCCATCGAGAAGATCGGGCTCAAGCGCGAGCGCGAGGAGTACGAGCGGCGTTATCGCGCGCTCGTCGACGCGGCCGACGTGCTCATCGTCGGCCTCGACGCCGAGGGCGCCGTGACGCTCTTCAACCCGAAGCTCTCCGCGCTCACCGGCGCGCGGAGCGACGCGGCGATCGGCGCTCCGTTCGCCGAGCGCTTCGTCGACGAGATCGATCGCAAGAAGCTCACGCAGGCCGTCTTTGGCGCGCTCGAAGGGGACGCCGCGGTCGAGGTCGAGGCCGGGCTCTGCGACGCGCAGGGCGCGATCCGCCGCGTGCGCTGGCACCTCTCGGGCGTGCGCGGGGCTGGAAAACGAGCCGATCTCGTGTACGGCATCGGCATCGACGTGACCGAGCGGAGGGCGCTCGAGCGCCGCGCCGCCGACGCCGAGGCGCTCAACGCGATGGCGCCGCTCGCGCTCGGGCTCGCGCACGAGATCCGAAACCCGCTCAACGCCGCGGTGCTCGAGCTGCACTTGTTGGGCAGGGGCATCGAGCGGCTGCCCGACGCGGGCACGCGCGATCCGATGAAGCGGCGCGTGCGCATCGTCGAGGACGAGATCAAGCGCTTGGAGCGGCTGCTCACGGATTTCTTGGAGCTCGCGCGACCCCGCGCTCCGCAGCGTGAGCCCGTCGATTTGGGCCGCGTGCTCGCCGACGTGATCGAGCTCGAAGGGGAGGCGCTCTCGGCGCGCAAGATCCATCTCGTGAAGAGCTTCGAGCCGGGGTGCCACGCGCTCGGCGACGTCGAGAAGCTCAAGCAGGTCGCGCTCAATTTGGTGGTGAACGCGCTCGACGTGATGCCCGAAGGCGGCGCGCTCCACGTGGGCGTGGGCGGCGACGCGCACGAGGTGTGGATGGCGATCGACGACTCGGGGCCGGGCGTCGATCCCACGATCCTCGCGGAGATCTTCGATCCTTTCTTTACGACCAAGGCCGCGGGGACGGGCCTCGGCCTCGCGATCGTGCGCAAGCTCGTGGACCAGCACGGCGGCCGCGTGGTGTTCGACACCGAGCGCGGCGTGGGCACCAAGGTGCGCGTCGCGCTGCCGCGCCTCGCGGCCAAGGCCGGCCCCATGGTATGAGCGCGCGATGCGTTTCGTCGATCAGTGTCGCGTCGAGGTCGTCGCGGGTGCGGGCGGCAACGGCTCCGTCGCGTTCCGCCGCGAGAAGTTCATCCCGTTCGGCGGGCCCGCGGGCGGCGACGGAGGCAAGGGAGGCGACGTCGTCTTCGCGGGCGACGCGGGCCTCTCCACGCTGCTCGACTTCACGCAGTCGCGATCGCTCGCCGCCGAGCGCGGCGGGCACGGCATGGGCAAGGACTGCCACGGTCGCGCGGGGCGCGATCGCGTCGAGCGTGTCCCGCTCGGGACGCAGATCAAAGACGCGGCGACGGGCGAGCTCATCGCCGACGTGACCGAGCACGGACAGCGCGTGATCGTCGCGCGCGGCGGCCGCGGAGGGCGCGGCAACATCCACTTCGCGTTGCCGCACGATCGCGCGCCTCGCCGCGCGGAGAAGGGCGAGCCCGGCGAGCGGCGCGATCTCTTGCTCGAGCTCAAGGTGATGGCGGACGTCGGGCTCGTGGGCTTCCCCAACGCGGGCAAGAGCACCTTCGTCGCCGCCGTGTCGGCCGCGCGCCCGGTCATCGCGGATTATCCCTTCACCACGCTCACGCCCACGCTCGGCGTGGTGCCCATCGGCGGAGGCCCGCGCGCAGGCGGCACGTCGTTCGTGATCGCCGACATCCCCGGCCTGATCCCCGGCGCGAGCGAAGG
Source organism: uncultured Polyangiaceae bacterium (assembly GCA_964437785.1). Classification (GTDB taxonomy): domain Bacteria; phylum Myxococcota_A; class Polyangia; order Polyangiales; family Polyangiaceae; genus CAYTJL01. Next base: position 30,939 of record CAYTJL010000053.1, on the reverse strand, counting down.
CGTCGGGCTCGGCATTCGCTTCTTGAAGCACGTCGAGCGCACGCGCGCGCTGCTCCACCTCATCACGGTGGACCCCGGCGAAGGACGCGAGCCTTTCGCCGATTACCTCGCGATCCGCAAGGAGCTCGCGGCGTTCAGCCCGGAGCTCGCCGAGCGCCCGGAGATCGTCGCGCTCTCCAAGGTCGACGTGCCCGAGGCGCGCGAGCTCGCCGACAAGCTCCGCGCGCGCTTCGCCAAGCGAGGCGCGCAGCTCTACGAGGTGAGCGCTGTCACGCGTGAGGGCGTCGACGTCCTCGTGCGCGATCTCCATCGCCTCGTGATGGGGATGGAGGGGATCGGCGAGGTGGTCGTCGAGCACGAAAAGCCTAAGAAAAAAGCTGTTTCAGCGCCCCCGAAGAAGGCCGCGAAGACGACCGTCGCGAAGACGACGAAGAAGGCCGTAAAGAAGAGCGTCGCGAAGAAGAGCGTCGCGAAGA
>CAYTJL010000053.1:14240-30363 GCA_964437785.1 uncultured Polyangiaceae bacterium | reverse complement strand
AAGAAGAGCGTCGCGAAGAAGAGCGTCGCGAAGACGGCGAAGAAGAGCGTCGCGAAGGCGACGAAGAAGGTCGCGAAGAAGAGCGTCGCGAAGACGACGAAGAAGACGACGAAGAAGAAGAGCGCGCCGGCGAAGAAGGCCGCGCCGAAGAAGAGCGCCGTCAGGCGGCGGGCAACGTAAAGCGAAACGCGGTGGTCCCGTGCGGCGTGCTCTCGACGAACAGCTCTCCGTCGTGCGCCTCGACGAGCTCGCGCGCGATGTAGAGCCCGAGCCCTACGCCTTCGATCCCTTGCAGCTCGCCCTGCGCCCCGCGCTGAAAGCGCTGGAAGAGCGTGCTCCGCAACGAAGCCGATAACCCCGGTCCCTGGTTCTCGACCGAGACCGCGACGTGCGTGCCCGCGGCCTCCACTTGCACGTCGATGGGCGTGCGCGGCGCGCCGTATTTGATGGCGTTCGACAAGAGGTTGTCGAGCACCTGCGCGATCCTGTCCGCGTCGGCGAGCACGGGGCGCACCTCGGGCTCGGATCGAAGGTGAAAGACGCGATCGGGCGCGCGCGGCGTGACGAGCTCGACCGCGTCTCGGACCGCGCTCGGCAGATCGATCTCGTGCAGCGAGAGGCGGAGCTGCCTCGCGTCCAAGCGCGAGAGATCGAGCAGGTCCGTGATCATCCGCTGCGCGCGCGTCGCCGCCGTTTGGATGTGCCTCACGGAGTCGAGGAGCGAAGAGCCCTCGGGCATGTGCTTCGCCAAGTGCTCCGCGTGGAGCGCGACCGCGAGCATGGGATCGCGCATGTCGTGAGCGACGATCGCGTTCCACTCTTTGTGTAGTCGATCGAGCTCGGTCTGCGCCGTGATGTCGCGGATGATCGCGCAGCCTTGGCCGCTTTCGAGCACGCGGAAGTTCACTTGCACAGGGAAACGAGAGCCGTCTTTGCGGCGCGCGCACCACTCGGCCGTGATGCTCTTGCCCGTCCGGTGAGCGAGCGCACGCGCCTCCGCCAAGTGCGGATGCTCCTTGGGATCGAGCATATCTCGCACGGGCCTCCCAAGTAGCTCCGCGCGTGGGTAGCCGAACATCGCGCACGTTGCGCCGTTCACCTCGATCACACGAGAGGCATCGGCCAACAACATTCCGTCCGGCGCCTCTTTGAAAATCTGCAAAAACGGCTCGCCCGCACTATGATCCATGACGAATCAAGAGTTTACAGGATTTTGCCTCCGCCAAGGACATCCAAAATTGAAACAATGTAAGACACTTCGCCGCATACGAGCCCCGTCGCGTCCGGCACCGAGCTGGGCTATGGCAGATGGATGACCACCGAGAGAGCCAGGTCACAGGTCCCGGAGCGTGTCGACGTCGCCGTCATCGGCGCTGGGCTTGGAGGGCTCGTCGCGGCGGCGCTCCTCGCCAAACGTGGTAAGCGCGTCGCCGTGTTCGAAGCCCATTATGTGGCGGGCGGGTGCGCGACCCAGTTCGTCCGCGGGGGCAAGGGCGGTCGTTATCACTTCGACGTCGGCCTCCACTACATCGGTGATTGCGGGATGGACGGGACCATCCCCGCCATCCTGCGCGAGCTGGGCATCACCATCGACTACGTGCCTTTGGACCCCGACGGGTTCGACACGTTGATGTATCCTGGGCTCGAGTTCCGCATCCCCTCCAACGTGGACCTCTATCGCGATCGGCTCGTCGCGGCCTTCCCCGCCGAGAGGCACGGTATCGACCGGTACGTCGGCCTGCTCAAAGCCGTGATGATCATGGGCCGAGCCATGGAGAACGGCGGCCGGCCTTCGTTCGGCGACATCGCGATGGCGGGGCTCAACCTCGTTGATCTCGCCCGCTTTCAAGACAAGACCCTCGGCGATGTGCTCGACGCGATGGTGCGTGATCCCCTGCTCAAAGCGGTGCTCGCGGGCCAACACGGCGACTATGGCCTGCCGCCGAGCCAGGTGAGCGCGATGTTGCACCTGGGTTTGCAAGGCCATTATTTCCGAGGCGCGTATTACCCCAAAGGGGGTGGCCAGGTCATCGCCGATAAAATCACCGAGAGGCTCGAAGAGCTGGGAGGGACCGTCCACCTCCGCCGCCCGGTCGAGCGCATCCTCGTCGAAGGGGGCCGCGCGGTGGGCGTGCGCCTCGCGGGCAAAGCGGGCTCGCCCGCCGAAGAGGTGAGGGCCGACGTGGTGCTCTCCAACGCCGATCTCATCGTGACGCTCAACGACCTCCTCGGCCGCGAGCACCTCGACTCCGCGTGGTCCCAAAAGCTCAGCGGCTTCACCATGGCCGCGGCCATCTTCATCACGTTCCTCGGCGTGCGCGGCGACCTCCGCCAAAAGGGCATGCGCGCGGCCAATTATTGGCAGTTCGACGACACGGACAGCGAGACGTTCTATCGCTTCGAGCAGCAGGGCAACGTGATCTCCAAAGGGTGCTACATCACGAGCGCGTCCATCAAGGACCCTGCCTCCGCGCTCCACCACGCGCCTCTGGGCATCTCCAACGTCGAGGTGATGACCGTCGTCCCCGGCGAGTGCAAGCGGTGGCACGTCAAAGAGGAGGACGCGCTCGGCTTCCGCTACAAAGACAACGAGGCCTATCGCGACATCAAGCGCGATCTCGAAGATCAGATGATCGATCGGTTGGAGAAGCTCTTCCCCGGGACCAAACAAGATATCGTGTTTCGCGAGTCGGCCTCTCCCGTCAGCCATCTCCGCTACACCCGCGCGACCGGCGGCACCGGCTACGGCCTCGCCGCGACGCCGGCGCAGTTCCTCGGCAACCGGCCCGGCTATTCGGGGCCTCTGCCGGGCCTCTACCTCGCGGGGGCCAACACCCGATCGGGCCACGGCATCGTCGGCGCCATGCTCGGCGGGCGCAACGCGGCGAAGCGCATCGCGCGCGATTTGGGCCTCGAAGAGCGGCCCAAACGATCGATGATGAGCACGGCGCTCCGATCGATCTTGGGGTGATCGAGCACCATAAACGCAGCGACCGCTGAGGGGTCGAGTGTAAACATTTGGGGGAGGGGGGATGTCCCTTCCAGCGGTTGATTCGGTCTGGTACGTTCGCCGCCGATGAAGAAGGTGTGGCTCTACAAGGCGCGGGACGCGGCTCCGGGCGGTGAGCGCCGTCCAGACAGCGACGCGACGCGCGCTTTCGCCACGGAAGACGGGATCCTCTGTCGATCCGCGTACACCCGGGGCGGGGAGCGGGCGGCGTGGATCTCGAACGTGCAATACGTCGAGGCGGGAGACATTATCCTGCTCTTCTTTCGCCAATTGGCGCGTGATCCTCAAGTGCTGTTCCTCGGCGCCTTTCGCGTCCGCGATCCGGGTGAGGCGCGGCTCAACGAGGAGTGTGACCTCGCCGTCGTCAGCGCTGAGGACCTCAGGGCAAGGCTCGTGGACGCCTATGCCATCCCCGCGGGCGAGCCCGTCACGGGCTGGCTCTTGGAGCCCGTCGACAACGTGGTACCGCCACCGCTTCACGAGCCCGAGATCGAAGATTTCTTGGGGCGGCGAGCGAGCCTGACGGAGTACCACGGCGGTCTTCGGCTGGCCACGGAGCGCTACTCCGCGTCGAGCGGACGTGTGACCTCGATCTCGCTCCGCGCGGTGACCCTCTTCGAGGACGTAACGCTCCAATGCTCGCCGGGGATCAACGTGCTCATCGGCGAGAACAGCACGGGCAAGACCCATGTCCTCAAGTGTGCTTATGCGCTCCTCCGCGCCGCGGAGGAGGCCGAAAAAGAGGTCCCCATGCCGAGCGGTGACAAGCTCACGCGGGTGCTTTCGGGATCCGCGAGGAGCTTGTTCGCCAAGAGCGGTGAGACCTCGACCGTGCGCGTGGTTTGCGAGCGCGCGACGTTCGAGCGCGTCGAGGCTCCCGGCGCTCCCGGCGCGCGCGCTTCGTGGTCGCTCCCTCCCATGGTGAGGCCCCGCTCCATATTCCTGCCTTCGCGCGAGGCGTTGGCGATGTTTCAGGGGTTCGCCCAGCTCTACGAAGAGCACAAGGTCGCCTTCGACGAGACCTATTACGATCTGTGCAAGGAGCTGAATCGGATCGAGCTGCGGGAGCTCTCCGAAGAGGTCGAGGGGAAGCTCGCGGCGGAGGTCGAGGCGATCCTCGGCGGTCCCGTTCGATTGGAGATCAACAAGTTCGTCGTCGATACGAGGCGAGGGCCCATCGACGCTCCCATGCTCGCGGAGGGTTATCGAAAGCTCGCGTCGCTCGCTTACCTCATCAAGAACGGCGCGCTCAGACCCCAGACGGTTTTGTTCTGGGACGAGCCCGAAGCGAACCTGAACCCCAAGCTCGTCACCGTCGTCGCGCAGGTGATCCGCAGGCTCGCGAGCGCGGGTGTCCAGATCTTCATCGCCACACACGATTATCTCCTTTGCAGGGAGCTCTCCATGGCCGCCGAGTACGAGATCCCCCCGGTGGTCGACACCCTCTTCTTCGCGCTCCGTCGCGGCGGAGACGGGCCCACGGAGGTCGAGTCGGCGACGCGCTTCAGCCACCTCGGCCACAACCCCATCCTCGAGGAGCACGCCGCCCACTACGACCGCGAAGAGCGCCTGTTCGCGGGCGGCTCGGGGGAGGAGGGCGCGTGACGATCATCGTCGAAGAGCGGCTCGTGCTCGAGCTCGGCCCCTCGTGGGACGTCGTGAAGTACGATGAGCACCCTCTCCACAAGGACGGTATCGGGTGCTTGCAGCGCGCGATGATTTGTCGCGAATGTTTGGAGAAGGTGGTTTGCGCGCGCTGTGGGAAGGGCTCCGGCGAAGGCACCAAGGCCGTCGATATCGTCGGTCAGCGACAAGGGTGCTTGTACCTCATCGAGGTCAAAGACTTCCGCAAGTATCGCATCGAGAATCGCCGCCGCTTGCTCGACGGAGACTTGGCCGTCGAGGTCGCGCTCAAGGTGCGTGACACGCTCGCGGGCCTCGCCGGGGCCGTCCACGCGCGGAGCTCGGAGAGATGGCGAGCATGGGCGGAGCTCATGCTCAAGAGGCCGCCCAAGGTGCTCTTGTGGCTGGAGCAAGATCGCGCCGAGGGCGACGATCGAGGGCGAGGTCGCCCGCTGACGCTCAAAGACAGGCTCGACCAAAACCTTCAGTGGCTACACCCACACGTCATGGTCGTCGACCAACATCGTTGCTCGCTGCCTGACATCACCGTCAAGAACCTCTCCGATCGCGTCTTTGCCGTGCGCTCTCTCATGAAGAAGAGGCCGCTGGCAGAGGGCCTGACCACCGACGAATATGCAGGTGCGATGAGCGTCACCGCAAACGTCGCGCGGGAGCAAACGGCGAAGCTCTGTGAGCGGGACGCCTTGAAGCGCGTCGGGGGTGAAGAGCGCTTCGTCCCCGGCCGTCGATGGGCGGAGTTTTGCGAAGAGCCTCGATAAATAGCCGGGTATTCAGCCGATCACGCGGCCCTTCTCGACCTCGATGATCCGCGCGCCCAGCGCGTCGGCGTCCTCGCGGTCGTGGGTCACGAGCACCGTGGGCACCGCGAGCGACGCCACGACCTCGCGCACCTCGGCGCGGAGCTCGTCCTTGAGCGCGCGATCGAGCGCGGTGAACGGCTCGTCGAGGAGCAAGAGCCTCGGCCCCCGCGCCACCGCCCGCGCCAGCGCCACGCGCTGCGCCTCGCCGCCCGAATACGTCCCCGGCCTCCGATCCGCGAGGTGACCGACGTGCATCCGATCGAGCCACGAGCGCGCCATCTCGCGCCGCGCGGCGCGTCCGAGCGATCCATCGAGCCCGTAGCCGACGTTGGCCTCGGCCGTGAGATGAGGGAACAGCGCGAGCGATTGAAAGACCACGCCCACGCGGCGTTTCTCGGGTGGGACGTGAACATGGGGCGCGTCGAGCCACACCTCGCCGCCTAAACGAAGGGTCCCCAGGTCGGGCCGGAGGAGCCCCGCGAGCACCGCGATCGTCGTGGATTTCCCTGTCCCCGACGCGCCGAAGAGCGCGGTCACGCCGGGCTCCGCGACGAACCTCGCGTCGAGCGGAGGCAGCGCGCGCGACGTGATGCGCACGTCGACGTGGAGCGACGACGCGCCCTCAAGGCCCATGGTGATCCCCGCGCGCGAGCTTGTTCGAGAGGTAGAGCGACGCGATCGCGAGCGCCGTGAGCGCGAGCACCAAGCCGCGCGCCTCGGCGGGTTTGTCGGCCTCAACGGCGTCGTAGATGGCGAGCGACGCCGTCCGCGTGACGCCCGGGATGTTGCCCGCGACCATCAACGTGACGCCGAATTCGCCGAGCGCGCGCGCGAACGCGAGCGTGGCGCCCGCGATGATCCCGCGCCGCGCGAGCGGCAAGGTCACGGTCACGAACGCGCGCGACGGGCTCGCGCCGAGCGTGCGCGCCGCCGCGACGAGCCTCGGATCGACGGCCTCGATCGACGCGCGCGCGGCCTTGACGACGAGCGGGAACGCCGCGATCGCCGCGGCGACGACGGCGCCCGTGCGCGAGAAGACGATCGCGCCGCCCGTGAGATCTTCGAACGCGCGGCCGATCACGCTCGTGCGCCCGAGCGCCGAGAGCACGTAATACCCGAGCACCGTGGGCGGCAGCACCATGGGCACGGTGATGAGCACGTCGATCACGTCGCGGCCCCAGAGGCGCCGATCCGCGAGCAACGCGCCGGCCGCCACGCCCGTGATCGACGCGGCGAGCGTGGCCAGCGCTGCGATTTCGAACGAGAGAACGAGCGGGTGCAAGGAGGGTGACGTTACCCTCCAAACGCGCCGTTTGCCCAGCTCACCTCGACCGGCTTGCCCGTGATGGGCAGCTCGATCTCGGTCGTGACGAGCTTCGGCGGCGCGTCGTTCGCGCCGGGGATGATCGCGTCGATCCGCACCTTGGTCGCGGCCGACGGCGGAAGATCCGCGGGCCTCTTGAGCTTGAGCGTCGCGCTCGTGTCGCTCGCGTCGAGGCGCAGCGAATAGAGCCCGACACCTTCGGCCGACGCGTCGGGCGATCGCTCTTCACGTGCCTCTTTGGGGCCGCGCACGAGGATCGCCTCGATGGCGCGCGCGCCGGCCGGGGCGCGGACCAAGAACACCACGGAGCCCGAGGGCATCGGGAGCTCGGACGCCGCGCGATCGAGCCGCGCCGCGTCCGCGGGGCTCACGCCGCTCTTCCCGCGCGCGTCGAGCAAGAGGAGGGTCGCGAGCCTGCCCGCGAGATCGCCGAGCTTGCCGTCGCCCGTGCGACCGCCGGTCTGCGTGACGCGCGTGAGCATGCGCGCCGCGACGTCGAGGCTTCCCTTGCCCGCGTGCGCCGACGCGAGCCGGAGGATCGCGAGCGGCTCTTCCGGGACCAGCTCTTCGAGCACCGCGTACGCCGCGATGGACTCTTCGAACCAACCCTCGTTGCGCAGCCGATCGCCGAGGAACGCACGCGCCCACGGATCGGCCGGCGCGCGCTCGGCGAGCTCGCCGAACGCGCGCCGCGCCTCGGCCTCGTCGCCGATGCGGCGCAGCGCGGACGCGCCGTCCGCGAGCAGCCCCGCGTCCGCGAACGGATCGCGCCGGAAGAGCCGGATCTCGTCGGCGAGGATCTGCTTCTCGCCGAGCGCTTCGAGCAGCGCGACGAGCCTCCTTCGAAGCCGCGCGTCGTGCGGCGCGAGCGCGAGGTAACGGCGCACGACGCCGAGCCGCGCCTTGTCGTCGATCGCGGTCGTGTACTGCTTCTTGAAGAGCCCGACCGGGTAGCGCTCGTCGCCGATGAGCGCGATCCGCACGCGATGAAGCTCCTCGGGGCTCCGCGCGCGGCGCACCGCCTCGCGACGGACGAGCGTCGCCGCGTCGGTCTCGCCGATCCGCTCGAGCTCACGCGCGAGGTTGACGCGCGCGATCCCGTCCTCGTTCTGCATGAGCATCAGCTCGATGAGCGCGCGGCGATCGGTCCACGTCGGCGCCTCGCAGCTCTGCTTCGCTTCGAGGTAGACGAGGTGCATCGCCATGCGGTCGAGCCGCTCGCGCCACACGCCGCGGCGGTGGGGCAGCGGGAGCGTGGCCGTGGCCGAGCACGTGCGGCCTCCGAGCGACGCGCGCGGCGGAGGCAGATCGATCGTGACGCTCACGGAGATCTTGGTCTTGAGGCCGCTCGCAGGGAAGACGAAGCCTTGCACGACGACCTGCACGCAGCGATCGAGCGACTCGTCGTCCATCGAGCCGCGCACCTTGATGCCGTCGGCGCGTCCGTCGCCGTCGACGTCGAACGACAGGCTGAGCGTGCCGCCGAGCTCGGGCCGGAGCGCCGCGCGCGAGTCGCGGCACGCGCGCACCGAAGCGCCCGCCTCTTCGATCAGGCGGCGCGCGGCCGCCGCGGCGATCGCGGTCTTGAGCGCGTCCTCTTTGTCGTCGCCGTCGTCGATCACCTCGACCTCGCGCGGCACGTCCGAGAGCGCGCCGGGCGTCATCCGCGGCGTCGCGAACGCGGCGGCGAAGCCCGCCTCCTGCCCGATCGAGAGATCGAGCAAACGTGTCGCAAATGTGCTTGGAACGTAGCCTTCGGCGCCGCCCGTCAAGAAGCCGGTCCACGGCGTGAGCAGCCCGGCGCGGAGCGCGACGTCGGTCGCGGCCTCGCGGCCTCGATCCGAGAGCGCGATCTCTTCGACGCGCGCCGCGGCCCATCGCCTCGCGACGTCGCCCTCGTTCGGGGCCTTCTCGATGAGCAGCGCGCGCTTCTCTTCGTGCGCGCCTTTGGCGTCGCGCCAGCGCACCGTGATCTCTTTGGGCAAGCCGCCGCGCACGCGGCCGACGGCCATGAAGGTCTCGCCCGCGGCGACGGCGCGCGGCGATCGCGGGTAGATGCGCTCGACCTCGGGGCCGAACGCGATCTCGACGCCCGCGACCGCCGGCTTGAGCGCGTCGGCGACGAGCGTGATCGCGGCGCGCGCCGCGTCCTCGCTGCTCGCGATCTCGAGCACCGGACCCGTGCCGCGCGCGAGCGAGGCGAGCGCGCGCTTGTTGGCGAGCGGCCCGACCGCCACCGCGCCGATGCGAGGCGCGCCGCCGGATCGTCGCGCGAGGCGGGCTTTGATCGCGTTCGTCGTGGTGTCGCCCGACGTGGGCCAGCCATCGCCGATGTACACGACCATGCCGGAGGGCGTGTCGGAGGGGATCGCGTCGGCGCCGGCTTCGATCGCGCGACCGAGATCGCTCGCGCCGCCGCTGGAGAGCTTGGCGAGCCCTTCGGTGATCGCCTTGCGGCGCGCGTCGTCGAGCGGGCCCATCGCCGCGGGGCCGATCGGGCGCGTCGTTTGATCGGCGGCGATCACGACGACGCGATCCTCCGGCCCGAGCGACGACACGATCGCCGTCGCGAGCGCGCGCTCCGCGTCGAGCAGCGCGGGCTCGATGCTCGCGGAGACGTCGAGCACGAGCGCGAGCGTGACGCTCCCGCCCTTCTCTTCCGGCACTTCGGCGCGCACGACGACCGTGCCGCCCGCGTCGTCGTCGTCGCCGGGCGGCGACGCGTAGAGCCGCGCGGGCGGCATGGGCGCGCCGCCGGACCACGTGCTCGACGCTTGCGGCGCGTCTTTTTCGGCGATCCAAGGCTCGATCTCCACGTCGACGACGAGGTCCGCGGTCGGCGAGAAATCGGGCTTGCGGACCACGGCCGCGCGCCCCTCGACCTTGGCGCCGAGGCCCGCCGCGACGGCGATCGGGTTCGACGGGCCCGCGTCCACGCGCGCCGAGAATTCGCCGATGCGCGGCGGCGCGACGTCGCTTGACATGGGGTAGCGGTACGAGACCACGAGGCTCTTGCCGCCGTCCTTCGGCCTCGGGACGAGCCACTCCACGTACGCGACGATCACGGTCACGGTCGCGCCGGGTTGGATGCTCTGGATCGCGCCGCGCACCCATCCTTCGCCGGCCCACTCGAGCACCTCGGCGTTGGTCCACGTGAGGCTCTGCTTGCGCGCGGCGAGCCCGATCCTGCCTTCGCTCGTGCTCTCGCCGCGCATCACCGCGAAGCGCGCGATGATCGCGCCCTCGGGCACCGCCATGCGGTAGTCGCCCGCGACGGTGTTGCTCCCCGCGTTGAAGAACGTCGTGCGGACCTCGGTCTCGGCGACCTCGCGCGTGATCGTCGTGCGCACGTCGTGCGCGCGGATCGTGAGCGGCGAGCTCGACGTGCCCGCGCGACCCCACAGCTCGCCCACGGCGCGGCGGGGTGATCCGCTCGCGCCCCACGGCGACGCGAGGCCGCTCGTCCAATCGTCCCACGCCCGCTCGGGCTCGACGCGCACCGCGCCGTCCTCTTGGATGGTCGCGGTCTCGCCCGCGTGCACGGTCGTCTCGCGCTCGTTGCTCTTGATGGTGAGCTCGGCGTTCGCGACGTAGACCTTGGTGGCCTTGCCCGATCGATCGATGCCGGCCGACACGCCGCTCAGCGTCGTGGTCGCGCGGCCGAGCGTGATCACGGTGCGCGCCGACGCGACGCCCTCGACGAACGCGCGGCCCTTGCTGATCTCGAAGCCGTCGTTCGTGGGGCTGATCTCGGTCGCGCGATCGAGCACGACGGTGGTGCCGTCGTCGAGGCGCACGCGCGCGCGGCCCGCGTCGTTGGTCGCGACCTTGTCGCCCACCGAGAGCCGCACGAGCTTGCGCACGTCCGCGCCGTTCACCGAGACGCTCGCGTGGACGCTCGACAGGTCGGCGACCGTGGGGACGAGCGGCTTGCCGAGCTCTTGGCTCTGCGACTTGATGAGCCACACCGTCGCGGCGATCGCGAGGATCGATGCGACGATCGCGAAGACGGCGGGGCCCCACGAAGAGCCGTCACCTCCGCTGTTGCCCCCGCCGCTCGGCCCGATCCACTCGGGCTCGCCTTCGACCCAGTCCGCGACGTCGAGCTTGTCTCCGCGCGTGACGATGACTTTGAGCTTCTTCGCGCTCACGGCTGCTCCTCGGAGAGGTTCTTGAACGAGAGGGAAATCACCGGAGGATCTCCGCGCTTATACGTGAGCGTCCGCCTCGCGACGCGCTTTCCGTCTTCGAAGATGACGACGATCTCGGCCTTGGCCCCGAGCCTCGCGGCGTGCTCGATCTCGTCTTTGTCGAGCCGCACCTCGATGCCCGCGCCGTCGCGCTCGGGCAACGTCGCGGCGATGATCCCGAGCGTCACGTCGCCCTCCGACGCGGGCATCATCGCGCCGAGCGCGTTGGTCCAGAGCGTCGGGTGAAACTCGGGGTGTGACCACGCGAGCACCACGCGCGCGCCGCGGAGCGCGGCTCGGCTCGACGCCGCGTCGCCCGCGAGCACGCGCCCGAGCCTCGCGCCGAGCCGCTTGGCCTCGTCGTCGCGGTGCGCCGCGTTCGCCTTGAGGAAGCCCGTCGCGAGGTAATACGAGGCGAGCACCTTGGCCGCGCGCCCCGGGCCTTGATCGATGTCGGGCGCGCTCGAAGCGCCGGGCGCCTCGGTCTGCTTGACCGCCTCTTCGAGCTTGTCTTGTCCGGCCGAGGCCGCCGAGAGGAGCAAGGGGACGCTCGCGTCGTCCGGCGCGAGCTTCTTCAATGTCTCGTAGTGCCGCGCGGCCTCGGCGAAGTAGCCGTGCGCGCGGAGCAGATCGCCGAGGCGCCTCCGCGCGACGGGATCTTCGGTCGACAGCTCGACGATCTCGCCGAACGCGCGCAGCGCCTCGCGCTCGTCGGCGTCCTTCTGCGCGGGCGTCTTGGCGCGCGCCGAGAGCCGCAAATAGAGCTCGCCGACCGCGGTGCGGAGCCGCGCGTCGGCGTCGGGCCGCGCGCGGAGCTTTTGGCTGAGCTCGCGCGCGCCGCCCTCGTCGCCCGCGTCCTCGAGCGCGTCGAGCAGCGTGAGCGCGAGCGAGAAGTCGTCCGGCCACTCGAGGACGAGCGCGCGGAGCTTCTTCACCCGCTCCTCCGGCGTCTTGAGGTCCTTGAGCGCCTTCGCCAAGAGCCCCGGATCCATGAAGCGGAGGCCGAGCGCGGCGTTGAGCTGCCGGCGCTCGTTCGGCGTCCGCACGCGCGCGAGGATGCTGCGGTAGAGCATGTCAGCGACGCCGAAGTCATTGAACATCTCGCGCCACAACGCGACCTTGCCGTTCACGGTGGGCATCGCGTCGAGGAGCAGCGAGAGCAGCCTCGAACGCTCGCGGAACGTGGGCGCCTCGCAGATCGCGAGCGCGCGCCGGTACACGTGCGCGACGCCGCTCGCGTTGCCGGTCACGCGGCCGAGCCGCTCGCGCCAGAGCAGCACGCGCTCTTCGAGCGGCGCCCACGACGCGGAGCTGCACCGGATCGCGATGCGCGGCACGTCGACCTGCGTGAAGAAGGTGTTCACGGGCGCGGTTTTGCCGGCGAGCGCGGCGCCGTCTTGGAAGCCCTGCGCGAGCTTCGCGAGCCGCTCGGTCTGCGAGCGATCCCCTTGTTTTAAAGCCTGATTGGCGTCGCGCGTGACCTTGGCTTCGAAGCGGCCGTGGCCGCTGCCGAAGCCCTGGCCTTGCCCGCCGATGTTGCCGAGGCCGATGCCTTCGCCGCGCCCGCCGCCGCCTTCGCCGATGCCCGAGAGCCCGAGGCCGCCCGCGCCGAAGGACTCGCCGATGTCGCCGCCCCACATGTTCCTGGTGTTGCCGGCGACGTCGCCGTCCGAGACGCCGTCGACCAAGCCGCGATCGAGGCCCTGCCCGTTCTGTTGATCGAGCCGATCGGCGATAGCGTCTTTGTCCGCGTCGGGCTTGGGCCGGTGCCTTCCGCCGAGCCTGCCGTCGAGCTGCTGCGCCGGCATGTCGGCGGGCGCCTCGGGCTTCGCCTCTTCGCGCGGCGGCGGCTTGAACATCGGTTTGGAGGGCGTGAGCGTCACCACGCCGGGCGCGGAGGCCATCGGCGCCTGAGGCGGCGGAGGCGGCGCCGCTGCCGCGACGGCCGTCGCCGCGGCCACGGGATCGGCGGCCGGCGCGTTGTCGGCCTTGCTCTTGTCGAACCCGCCGACAGCGGCCGCGCCCATCGGCGGCTCGGCCGCTGCCGGTCCGCGCGCGCCGTAGCGCATCGACGAGGACGCGCGCGACGCGGGCCTGCCCATCGAGCCCTCTTCGCCTTTGGCGCGCGTGCCCGTGCCGCCCTCTTTGTTGTCGGCGACGTCCTCGGCCTTCGCGCGCCGCCGCTGCTCGCTGGCCTGCGCGGCGATCTCGTTCACCTCTTTCTCTTCGTCCTCGGTCCCCTCGCCCGAGACGGCCTTGAACGGCCGGTTCTTGCCGCGGTTCGATCGCGCGTTGCGCTCGTGATCGCTCGTGCGCCTCCTGCGCTTGTCTTCTCGGGCTTTCGCGAGCTCGGCGCGCTCTTCGGAGGTCATCTCGTTCTTGGTCGGAACGTACAGAGAAGTGTACGGAGTGATGATCCCGTAGCGCGATCCCAGGTCGACGAGCGCCGCGGGTCCGGTGCTTTCGTCCATCATCTGGAAGAGCCGTCCCTCGGCCCATCGTCGCCGGAGGTCGCCGCGATCGTCGATCGCGGTCACGCGGAGCGGGACCTTGCGCACGGCGCCGCCCGCGCTCTTGATGGTCATCTCGTTCGGCGGCGCGCCCGCGATCCTCCCCACGACGAAGATGCTCTCGTCCGCGACGAGGGCGCCCAGATCGCGCGGGAAGACGCGCTCGACCGAGGGGCCGAGGTCGACGGTCGCGCCGAGGCGCGCGGGCCGCTCGGCCACTTCGAACAAGCGGAGCGCCGCGCGCGCGGCCGCGTTTTGATCGCCGATCCGCTCGGCGATCGCCCCGCGCGAGAGGCCCTTCAAGATGCCCATGTTCGCGTTGTCGCCGACGCCGAGCCCGAAGAACCGCACCGGCCGCGGGAGCTTGGCGAGCCGATCGCGAAGATCGGAGAGGCCGAGCTCGCCCACGGTCGGCGCGCCGTCGCCGATGTACACGACCGCGCCGCGCCGCGTGGGATCGAGCTTGGCCGCGGCTTGGCTCAACATCGCGCCGAGGTCGGTCGCGCCGCCGCGGGGCGCGCGCGCGAGCGCGGTGAGCATGGCGCGGCGTTGATCCTCGCTCAGCGCGGCGGGCTGATCCACGCCGGCCAAGATGGGTCGCAGCGACGTGTCGCCGGCCCACACCGCGGCGCGATCGTCTTTGCCGAGGTGCGTGAGGATCGCGGCGGTCGCGGCCCGCGCGATCGCGAGCGCCGCGGGATCGGTGGCCGCGGACGTGTCGACCACGATCGCGAGATCGAGCCCGCCCGTAGCCGCGGCGGCCTCGGGCTCGTCGCGCACCGGGACGATGATGTAGTTAGGCTCGGTCTTGGCTCTGCGCCGCGCCTCTGCGCGCTCGCTCGGCGGCAGGACCTCGTCGTCGACCGTGTGCGGCGCGGTGAAGCCTTTGCCGCTCGATCCTTCGTCGAACAGCTCGACCGCGAGATCGGCGCGCGGCACGAGGTCTTGCTCGCGGATGACGAGCGTGTCGCCGTCGCGCACGCCGGACATGCCCACGCGCACGTCGCGCGCGCCCGCGCGGCCGAGATCGATCGTGGCGTAGAGCTCTTCGATGTGCGGCAGCGAGCTCTCCGCGCCTTCGGCGGCCATCGGGTACACGTAGAGCCTTCGTTCGCCGCGTGCGCCCGTACGGCCGAGCCACTCGGCGTAGCGCACCACCACGCGCCGTGTCTCGCCCGGGCCGATGGGGTAGAGCCGCGCGCGGTAGACGCCGGGCGCGTCCCACTCGAGGAGCGCGGGATCTTCGGTCGATCCTTGGTAGACGTTGGCCTGGTATTGCGCGGCGGCGGCCTGCTTCTCTTTGACGCGGCCCCACTTGATCGCGCCGTCGCGATCGACGCCGAAGCGGTGCATGGTCGCGCCGTCGGGGGTGCGGAAGCGGTAGATGCCTTCGACGGTCTCGGAGCTCGGGTTGAAGAACAGCTCGTCGACCTCGGTGATCGCGAAGTCTTGCTCGATGGTCACGCGCACGTCGAGGCGTTGGATGGCGAGCGGAAAGCGCGGCGAGCCTGTGTTTCCGGGGCTCCGCGCGCCGACGGTGCCCACGCCGAAGGGGGACGGCGCGGCGGTGCGGTCGGTCGTCGCGAGGCCGCCGGTCCAGTCGTCCCACGTGAGCGCGGGCGTGATCGTGGCTTTTTCGGCGCCTGTCTTGATGACGAGCTTCTCGCCCGCGCCTGCGCGCGTTGCGCCTTTGCCGCGCACCTCGCCGGCGAGCACGTAGACCTCGGTCGTGTCTTTGGACACGTCGATGCTCGCGCGCACGTTCGCGAGGTAGAGCGGGCCGCTCGGCGTCTTCAGCTCGGTGGTCGTGCTCGACGGCGTGTCGATGAACGCGCGGCCCGCGTTGACCTCGACGGTCTCGGGGTGGACCACCACGTCGGCCTCACCGCGCACGAGCAGGGTCGCGCCGCCGTCTTTGCGCAGCCACGCGAGCCCGCCCGAGCCCACGTGGACGGCCTCACCGTCGACGAGCCGTTCGCGCGGATACGGCGGCCGATCGGCCTCTCCCGGGAGCTTCACGGTGACCGCGCGGCGCACGGTGCGCAGCTCGGCCCAGGTCTGCGATCGAGGAAGGAGCGGCTTTTCGCGCGTGCTTTGACACGAGGCGACCGACGGTGCGAACGCCAGCGCGAGCGCGGCGATCGCCGCGCGTGAGAGGGACGTCATGAGTCACTTACCTCCGCGGACCACCACAGACGACACGCGCGCGGGTTCGATCTATCCCCCCCGCGCCGGGGCATACTTTAGCGGAGCCCGGCCGCGGGCGTGCGACGATGATCGGGCTTTTGTTTCAGCCGGTGGTCAACCGTTCGAGCGCATCCGCGGGGAGGAGCGGCTCGATTCCGAGCTCGTCGCGAAGCAGCTTTGCGACGCTCGTCCCGAGCGATGTTTTGCCCTTCTTGCGCTTGTCTTTGGGGTCGAAGAAATCTCGATCGCGCGTCACGAGCACCTCGGCCCGCGCCCATGCGGCGGCGAAGATCTGTTTGATGTCGCGCGACTGCATGCCCGTTTGCTCGAACCGAGGTTTGAGCGCCCGCTTCGCGCGCAGCGCTTCGCTCACCTGATCTTGATGGACCTCCATCCACGCGACGCCTTGCGCTACGCAACGAAGCTCCAGCTGATCCAGGTATTCACGCAGCGACGCC
>CAYTJL010000053.1:0-14140 GCA_964437785.1 uncultured Polyangiaceae bacterium | reverse complement strand
GCCTTGCGCTACGCAACGAAGCTCCAGCTGATCCAGGTATTCACGCAGCGACGCCACTGCGGGATCTGGCCCTTTCGCTTGGGCCCGTTGCGCCGCATGACCGCGTCGAACGACATGAATGACGGCACCCGCTCCAAGGGCAAAGGACCTGTGGAGGAGCCCATGTCGATGCCGGTCTGAAGGGCGAGCTCGATGATGGTCATCAAGCTCGATTTTCCTGCGCTGTTCGGGCCGATGAAGACGTTCAGATCAGCGAGCTCGACCCTCCCCGTGTCCACGAAGGACCGGAAGTGTTCGAGCCGAAGGGCTCGGAGCATTCAGAAGATCCTTTTACGCTTGGGGGGCGTGTCGCCGCCCTCTTCCGCGGGCTTGTCGTCCTTCTTCTTATCGTCCTTCTTCTTGTCGTCTTTCTTCTTGGGAGGATCGTCCTTCTTGGGAGGATCATCCTTCTTGGGCGTGCCCTGTTTGGGCAGCACGCTGCCGCTCGGGAGGACCGAGTCCTTCTTGGGGAGATTGGCGTTGTCGCCCGCCTGCGGCAGCACGCTGCCCTGCGGCAGATTCCCGCCTTGGGGCAAGACACCGCCGTTCGGCAAAACACCCTTGTGCGAAGGCAGGTTGCTCTGCGACGGCAAGACGTGCTGGTTCGGGAGCACTCCATCTTTGGACGGGAGCACCGACGCGTTGCCGTCTTTGGCGCCCGTGATGGGCTTGGGCGGCGGCGCGCCGCGCTTGACGATGCGGAAGACCACGCGCCGGTTCTTGGACGTCATGAATTTGCACGAGGGCGTGAGCGAGTCGTCAGGGCCGATGCACCCCGCGTCGTCATAGACAGGCTGGGTGTGGCCAAAGCCCTTGGCGACCAAACGTGACTCGTCGATGCCCTGCTTGAGCAGGAACGCGCGCACGCTGGAGACGCGGCGCTGCGAGAGGTTGATGTTGTATGCGTCGCTCGCGCGGATGTCGGTGTGGCCCTCGACGCGCACCTCGCGGATCTCCGGGTGCGTCACGAGCACCTGCGCCACCGCCTCCAAAATGGGCTTCGAGACGTCCAAGATGATGTCTTTGTCGGTGGCGAAGTGCACTTGATCCATGATGACGATCTCGTCACCTTTGATGTACACCGTCGGGCAACCGCGCCTGCCGCCGGGGCCGGCGGGCACGTCGGGGCACTCGTCCTCGCGATCGATCACGCCGTCACCGTCCGAGTCCTTGTCGGGACAACCGTAGTTCTCGGGCTTGCCCGCGGCGAAGGGGCATTTGTCGGCGTCGCCGATGAGCCCGTCGTGATCGGGATCGTCGATGTCGCGCTGCTGGAGCCGGTTGATCTCGTCCTGCTCCTGCGACGACTTGGGCTGCCACGTGATGCTGTTGAAGAGCCGGAACGCCGGCGCGCCGAAGCCGCACGCCGCGCCGAAGCTGCCGCCCGCGGTGATGGTGATACCGTGTTTGCTCTGCCACCGGATCCCGAGCAGCACCTCGGCCGGGATCTGGCGCGGGCTGTCGGGGAACTTGCGGATCGAGGGATATCCGTACACCTCACCCACGATCGAGATGCCATAACGCTGGAGCACGTACATCTCGGCGGCGACCCCCACCGAGGCCATGTCGCCGATGCGCACGCCGGCAAACTGCTTGTCGGGGCGGAGCCAAAGACCCACGTTGGCCGCGATGAGCAGGCCGAAGTTGAAGCGATAATCCGCGACGATCGAGGGGCCGCCCGTGATGCGCCCGTCGCCCGCGAACGCCTTGACCGTGCCCGTCGGGAAGTTCACGTTCCCGGTGAGCGCCATCCCAAACCCCTTTTTGATCTCGTCCCGCCGGTTCAAATAAGGGATGGCAACGCGCACCGAAGCCCGCAAATCGCCTACGGCGGGCGATTGGACCGTGCCCTCGGACCCGAGCGGACGGAGGTTGTCGGACGACTGCCACGCGACGAACGGCGCGGCCAACGTCACGTCGACCCAGTTGAAGAACCCAATGCCCACGAGGCCGGTGACCTGGAGCCTCGCCGCCACCGCGCTGATGGCTTGGTTGGTGGACTTGTCGATGAGCACCAGCGGGTTCAGCGCGATGTCCGTGAAGAGCCCGACGACCGGCGAGAGATGGCCAATCACCTCGGACTTTTGGACCATGATGAGGTCGCGCGGCGCCGCCGAAGGCCGGAACACCTGCGCGTCAAAGCGACCCTCCTCGGCGCTCGCGGCGGGGCTGAGCGTGAACGCCGCAGCTCCGCATGCGAGGCCGCACCCGAGGGACCTGAACGCCGAAAAGGCTGCTCGGAGAGGGCTCCTCTTCACGGGCGCCTCCGACGGATGACGCGCCGGAAGAGCAGCGCCAAGATGCCGAGCGCCGCGGCCCCCGTGGGTGGCGTTGGATCGCCCGCCCCCCGCGCGATGGATCCGGTGCAGAGGTTGCCGAGCGTGCTGCCACAGGCGACCTCGTCGGGGATGGAGCCCGGCGAGCACTCCTTCTCGGTCGCCTCGTCGTTCCAATGGCAGTGCTGCGAGCCGAGGCAATCGCCGTTGTCCTTGCACGACGTGGAGCAGGTGTTGGTCTCCAAATCGCACGTCCCGCCGCACGGGCACTGCGTGTCCGCATAACACTCCACGCACCTGTCGCCGAAGCAGTGCGGCGTCTTGCCGTCGCACAGCTCGATGCACCCGGGCAAGCACAGGTGAGCGGTCTTGTCGCAGGTGCCGCCCGGGCATTGCTCATCGGTGTTGCACCGCACGCAAACAGCGTCTTTGGCCTTTTGGGTGTCGAGGCAGAACGGGGTGTCGCCGCCGCAGCTCGTGCAGCGCTCGCCGCACCGCTTGTCCTCCACACACACCTTGCAAATGCCGCTCCGGCAATAGTTGCCCTCGGGACAATCCATGTCTTGCCGGCACTCGGCGCAGGCCGTCCCAAAGGGGCTGGGCAGGCAGAACGGCGCCTCGGCAGGGCACTTGGCGCAGTCGTCACCGCAGCAGTCCGTGGCCTCGTTCTGCGCGAGCTCCTTGACGCACATACCGACGAGCTCGTCGCAGACACCCTCCTTGCAATCGCTGTTGCTCAGGCACTCCACGCACTCGGCGGGCTTGCCCTCTTCGAGCGTGACGCACGTCATGGGCTTGCCGTTCGAGCCCGTCGGGCAGCAGTTGCACGAGGTGCCCGCGCACTGCGTGTCGGTCGCGCACGGCACACAGCTGTGCTCGACGCAGATCTCGCCGCGGGGACAGTCCGGGTCCTCGTTGCACTCTTGGCAGATGTGGAGGAGCGGATCGCACTGGAAGCCCTCTTTGCAGTCGAAGCTCGTCCGGCACTGGCCACATTGGATCTGCTGGTTCTCGTTGATGCAGAACGGCGTGTCGCCGCCGCACGGAGAGCAGGTGGGGCCGCAGAAGATGGCCGTGTCACAGGGCGCGCAGAGGGCCGCGTCGTTGCAGTAATAGCCCGGGTCACACCCGTTGTTGCCGGCCTGGTTGACGAACTGGCGATCGCACTGCTTGCACGCGTTGATGTCTGGGTAGGAGGGCGAGCCGCTCAACGTCTGGAAGAAGTCGACAGGCTGAAAGAGGGTGAAGCCCGCGCCCTTCAGGCTCGTCACGGGCATTTGGTTCGCCGGCAGCTCGAAGTCGGTGAACGCGCCGTCCAAAAAGCTCATCTCGAGCGCGGCGTGCTCGGCGATCTCGGCGTAGAGGATCTCGAGCGGGTAAATGCCCGGCTCGTTGAACGTGATGGTGTTGGTGAGTCGCCACGTGGGCAGCCCGAGCTGGGGCGGGCGGATCATCACCGGATAGGTGCTGCCCATCTTGTCGAAGAACGCGAGGCTCACCGCGTCGTCGGCGTAGAGCCCCAGGTGGATGGGCTTGCCGGACAGCGCCGGAGTGACGTTGAGGTAGCCGCGATACCGCGCCCCAAACGACGTTGTTGTGTCGTTGTAATCGAAGTCGCAGCCGCCGACCTGGCAGAGCGGCTGCATCACGTCGGTGAAGTCACCGTAGCTCGATTGGAGGCCCGACGAGTTGTTGTTCGATAAATCGAGCAGCGTTCGGATGACGGACTCTTTGCGATCGGCGAGATGAGCCTCCATGAAGGAGTTCATATTGCCGATGAAGTTGCCCGTGTTGAGGTTGCCAAAGTCGAGCGCCGGGGTCGGCGAGACCGCGGTCGCCCCGCACAGCCCGGTGCCGACGCCCTGCGGAGCATCGGCCGTGGCCGTCGGCACGATGACGGGATTGGCGGCGCGTGCGACGCCGTCGCCGCCGTAACCGCCGCCGTAGCCTAAGGCGAACGCCGACACGACGAGCGCGAGTTTGGCAAGCTTTCGAGGGAGGGGCATGGCTAAGAACGCTACGCTTCCACGCCCGACGACCGCGAGCGTGCTCGCGACCCTATCACGGCGCGCTTCTCAAGCGCAAGCGTTCGAGCACGGCTGATTCGTGCCCTTTCCCCATCCCGTGTACATCATCTACGCGCGCACAGCGTCCCACGCTAAGTGCCCAACAGGCGCGCTCCGAGCGTCAATAACGCTTATGCCGCAAACTGCTCCACGGCCGCGCGCAGCGACGAGACTGAAGGGCTCTTGAGATACACCACCTGCGCTTCGCCGTCCGCGAGGCTCTGCGCCTGCTCGCGGAGCGCGTGGGAGACCACCGTCACCATGATCACGATGAGAGCGATCTTTCCGCCGTTTCGCCGCACGCCCGAGGGGATCTTCTTCTCGAAGTGACGGAGAGAGAGACCATGGCTCTCGACGACCTCGCGATACCGATCCGACATACCGCCGTTGCCGCCGATCACCAGCACCGTTTGTTCTTTGTCCGCGCTCATGCCAAGGCTCTTCAGCAAGCGCGGTGCCAGGCGGAAGGGCGCGGCGTTTGTCACGAAAATGAGCGGGAAACACCGCCCACTTCGGCATTTTGACCGCGCCCGGGAGCGGGCTTTGCCAACCTGACAACCCGGTTTGATCGCAAGGAACGTGAAGCGGGCTCAGGGGGCCTTCGCGGGGAGCGAGCGGACCGGATCGAGGACCGATCGCACGAAGGCGGCGCGGGAAATCTCGCCCCCGCTGAGCCGATCCATCGGATCGCTCCGGGGGTAAATCGAGGCCGCGATCGCCCGGGGATCGCTCGTCCCGAGGGACTCTTTGGCCCTTTGGACCTTCTCGGCCTCGCGCTCGAGCTCGTCGGCGCTCTCTTCGAAGAGGCGCGCGGCGTCGTCCCTCGCCCGGCCGTGGGTCGGGAGCATCCGCAGGGCGCCGCCCCGTCGGGCGAGGAGCCGGTACGAAGCGATGGTGTCGTCGCAGGCCGACTCGTACCAAGCGGAGAGGGGTTTGGCCGTATAAAGGTCTCCGGTGAGCGCAAAGACATCGTCGCCGGCCTCGGCCACGAGCGCGACGTGATGGGGTGTGTGCCCGGGCGTCTCGACCGCGGTGAGCGCGACCTCGCCCTCCTCGAAGACGTCCCCCGGATCATACGGAATCAGCGGCGCGTCCGGGTCCGGGTGCCCCCAAAAGTAAGCGCGGTATTCGGGCACCGTGGTGACAGATTGGATGATGGGGATATGGGCCCTCGGCGCGAAGACCGGAATGTCGCCGAGCGCCCGGCGGATGGGCCCCAAATTGCCGACGTGATCTTCGTGCTGGTGCGTGCAGACGATCCGCTTCGGGGGGCGTTCGTGGAGCACGCCGAGGAGCGCGCTCGTGACCGCGGTGCCGCCTGTGTCGATGAGCGTGTCGCCGATGCGATAGACCGAGACCTGCGCCGGCCCCATGAGCGTCTCGGCGCGCAGCACGATGCGCTCGAAGGGCCCGTGCCGCGTCCGCTCGACCGCGACGTGTGGGCGCATCGAACGCGCGCCTCAGACCACGAAGTCGAGCATTTGAAGGCGCGTGAGGTACTCGCGCAGCGCCGCCGCGTAGTCGTCGATCAGCAGATCGAGCGTGACCACCGCGCCGTCGCCGTCGGCCTTGATCGCGCCGCTCACCGGGATCTCGCGCGAGGGCAGCACGAGCACGCCGCTCCAATGTGCGCTCGATGGAGGCGTGATCGAGCGACCCGCGGACGCGGAGTCGCGACCCACGTCGACCGGCAGCTTCCCGAGGCGCAGCGTCGTGTCGGACATCGCGAGCACGGGCACCACCGCGCCGCCGTCGAGCCTCACCACACACGCGAGGTTGCGCGCGGGCTCGACCAGATAATGCCCGCGTTTGTTGTGCTCGATGAGGTCTTCGAGCGTCTCGGCGACGGTCTTGCTGAGCGGCGTCTCTTCGGCTTCGAGCACGTGATCGAGCAGGCGCTTCATCGACTTTTGCGTGCGGATGAGGTTCGCGCGCATCTCGCTCTGCCGCTGCCCGTCGCGCCGGACCTTGTCGGCCACGATGCCGAGGAGGTTGTGATAGAAGGGGAACGCGACGTCGCCGTGCCGCTCGAAGAAGTCCATGAGCGCGCCCTGCGCGATGCGCCACACCTCGGATTGGGCCGTGGCGACGGCCGTCGTGCTGCGCGCGAGCCCCGTCACCGCGCCGAGCTCGCCGATGGGCGCGATGGGCGCGAGCACGAACTTCACCTCGGCGCCCTCGCGCAGCTCGACCGCGCCCGAGACCAGCACGAAGAGATGCGAGGGCGGGGAGCCCGCCTCGAAGAGCACGTGGCCGGGCTCCACGGCGAGGCGCTCGAACGCGCCCATCAGCTCGCCGAGATGGTCGTCCGTGATGTCTTGAAATAACGGGATCGCGCGCAAATCAGACGGGCGCACCACCATGCGAGCCTCCTGCCATTGGGCCGGGTATCGGAGCCGAAGCGGCCCGTCGCCGTCAAGGGCGACGTGAGGCCCGAGCGCCGGGCACATAAATTCGATTTATCGGGTCGATTGATCAAACCGGGCTTCTCCAAGGAGCCCCACTGGTTATCCTGCTCGATCGAGACGCACATCAAAGTGGGCGGCGCGCCGGGGACCACCCCGCTCGAAGCGCGCCCGCCGCGCGAGGAGGAGGCGACGATGATCGAGCTCGAGCTCGGCGGGCGCAGAGGTGCGCTCGACCCGCGGCACGTTGACGTCGAAGAGGGCGTATCCAGCCTATTTTGCGTGCTGGTGAGGGCCGCCTCGCGGGCCCCAGACGTGGATCTGGGCGCGGTGATCGGCGAGCGCGCCGCGCTGACGCTGGCGCCGCAGATGGATCACCGGACGTCGAGGGGGCGGCGGTGGGTCGGCCTCTGCGCGGGCGCGGAGCTCGTCCGCGTGGAGCCGATGGGGGAGTCCACGTACGTCCTGCGGATCGTGCCGCGGATTTGGCTCCTCACCCAACGGCGCAGATATCGAATCTTCCAGCACCTCGCCATCCCGGAGATCGCCCAGCGGATCTTCGAAGAGACCGGCGCGCCGGTGCGGGTCGAGCTGCGGGGAGGGCCTTATCCAAAGCTCCCCTACAAGGTGCAATACGACGAGAGCGACTATGCCTTCGTCGCGCGGATCCTCGCCGAGGCCGGGATTTCGTTCATCCTGCGCGACCCCGCGGATCCGAGCGGCGAGGCGGTCGTGCTGCTCCGCGATCGGCCCGAGGGCTCGAAGAGCAAAGCGTCGCTCGCGTTCGCCGACGAGCCCGGCGTGACGCCGAGGCACGACTACGCGACCGAGGTCAACGTCCGGCACGAGCTGCGCGCGGGCGCGCTCTCCATCCGTGACTTCGATCTGCGGCGGCCCAACGTGCTCATGGAGGCGAGCGCGCCGCCGTCGAAGGACGCCTCGAAGGAGGGGGAGATCCATCGTTATGAGCCGGGCGCGTTCGTCATCGCCTCTCCGCCCGACGGCGCGACGCCTTTCGCCGATCAGCCCGCCGCTTATCGGGCGGCGCACCCCGAGGGGCTCCGCCGCGCGGCGCGCGCCCTCGACGCCGAGAGGACGGGCCGAATCACCATCACGTTCCGCACCAACGCGGCGGACCTGTGCGCGGGCATGGTGCTCTCCATCGTGGACCACCCGCACCCCGACCTCGCGCGGGAGACGGTGCTCGTGACCTCCTTTCGTGTCTTCGGGCCGGACAACGGGAAATGGCGCGTCACGGGCAAAGCCGTCTTGTGCGAGGAGCCCTATCGCCCCCCGGCCAAATATCCAAAGCCCATCGCGCACGGCGTCCAGAGCGCGTTGGTCGTGGGCCCCAGAGGCCAAGAGATGCACACCGACGAGCACGGGCGGGTGCGCGTGAAATTCCCCTGGGACCCCGCGGAGACCTCGGATGAGACCAGCTCTTGTTGGGTCCGCGTGAGCGAAGGTTGGGCGGGCGCCGGATATGGAATCATCGCCCTGCCGAGGATCGGTCAAGAGGTGCTCGTCGGGTTCGTGTGCGGCGATCCGGATCAACCCATCATCGTCGGCAGGGTGCACAACGGCGTGAGCCCATCTCCTTACAAGCTCCCCGAGATGGCGAGCGTGAGCGGGTGGCGCACGGCCTCGACCCCGTACACGGGTGGTTACAACGAGCTTCATTTCGAGGACAAAGCGGGACAAGAGGAGATCTACCTCCGCGCGCAGCGCGACCTCACCGCGCACGTCCTCGTGAACGAGCGCGCGCTCGTGGGCAACGATCGACGCGCGGAGATCGCGCGGGACGACGTGACCGAGGCCGGCCGGCAAATCCGGTCTGCGATCGTGCCCAAGGAGCCCGAGTCCCCGCACAGGACCGAGTGGCTCATGCGCGAGGACCTCATCGTGCTCACCAACGGGCAGGCCAGCATCGCGCTGAACGGGCCGAACATCGAGATCGAGGCCTTGGGCGACGTCATCATCAATGGCAAGAAGATCTTCCTTAACTGCGAAAAGAGGGGTTGACCATGGCGAGATATCATATCCATGAGGGCTCTTATGATCTCCCGGCGAGCTTCCGGGACGAGTCGGTGATCATCCACTCCATCGGCGAGCCCAGGGGGCCCGCGCAATATGGCCTGGTGATGACCCGCGCCTCGCTCGACGAGGGAGAGGACCTCTTCAACTTCGCGGAGCGCCAGCTCGCCGAGCTCGATCGCTCGCTCCCGGGCCTCACGGTCAAAGACAGGAGGCAACGCGAGGTCGACGGAGAGCTCGCGCTCGAGGCCGAATACACGTGGTCGGCGGACCGAGGGACCATGCACCAGCGGCAGGTTTATCTCCCGGCGAAGGACTGCGTCCTCGTCATCACCGCGAGCGCGCTCGGCGCGATCCCGAGCGAACATGACACGGAGCTCGACGCGCTGCTCGCGAGCTTCCGCCTTCGGAGAGAGGGTTAGTCGCCATGCCGGAGGCTGCTCGGCTCAGCGATCCCGTCCTTCACGGCTCCACGTTCGGCGCCATGATCGTAGGCGCGGCCCTCGGCGCCTTGGCCGGCGCCGCCCTCGTGATGAGCGGCGGGACCGCGCTCGCCATCGCCGGCGCGGCGCTCTCGGGGATGTCCCTCGGCAGCGCGATCGGTGACCTCGCCGCGGCGCTCTTCCCCAAGACCCACGCCGGGGAGATCACGCTGGGATCTCCGACGGTCTTCATCAACGATCGCCCCGCCGCGCGGGCCATCCTCGACGTCGCGGCGTGCTCCTCCGTGATGGCCCTTTGCTTTACGACTCACCCCATCGCGGAGGGGAGCTCGACCGTCTTCATCGATCGCGCCCCCGCCGCGCGAAAAGGGGACGTGGGCCAATGCTCCTTCGTCATCGGCGGAGGATCGACCGACGTGATCATCGGCGGCGATCGCGTGCGCTGTATGAAGGTGGGCGCCGAGGTGCCTGGGTGGTTTCAATGGACGATGATTGTCTCTGGGGTCGTCGGCCCGGGCATGTACCTGCGGGCGCTCTCCATGGGGTGGGGCGCGCTCGCCGCGCGGCTCGGCGGCGCGCTCGCTGGGGGAATCGCCTTTGGGCTCATGGGGGATTATGCGGGCGCAGAGCTCTTTGGAGAGGGCACGTTCCTCCACAAGCTCACCTCGTTCACGGCGTCGCTCCTCGGGGCGATGTTCGGAGGCTGGGTGGGGGCCAAGGTCAAGCTCCGCTATCCTGCGTCGAGCGCGGCGAGCGACGAGCACGCGGCCACCATTCTATCTGCGTTGAAGGAGAGCGGCTTCAGCGTCAAGGACCATACAGCGTTGGGGGTCGTCGTGCACGGGAACAAGAGCGTCACCTTCGCGCTCTCCGGCAGGCCCGTCCGGCTCACTACAGGACAAGGATCCAACGGCGCGAAGATGAACGACGTGCTCACCAAGCTCAACAGCGGCCGGGTGAAATACAAATTCATCGAGGAGCTCCCGGAGGAGATGTTCAACGCCGGCGTCAGGCCCTGCGCCGAGGCCAAGCTCTTTTCGCAGCTCCACGCTTCGCCCGCGAGGAGCATGAGCGTGCGACACATCGGCAAGCAGCAGAACAAATACAGGTCTCCGCGAGGCGATCGGAACATGGAGCCCTGCGGCGCGTGCGCCGAACAGCTCGCCCGCTCCACGAACGCGCAGATACTCAAGCTCCAAGGGCTCGATCGGGCAGCGACAGGCGCCGCCGCCGGCGAGGGCATCGAAGAGGTCTTACCCCCCAACGAGGCGCACAACGACGGAGCTGGACGATGAACGACAACGCACGATCACAGGGTCCCAACGACTTCGACGCCACCATCGAGATCGCGCTCGACGACGACGACGCGGAGGAGACGACGCTCCTCCTCCAGGATCATCGCGATCGGCCGAGCGATCCGCTCCCCTTCGCGGCGGCTCAAGGCCGCGTGAGCCCTCACAGCGTCTCGGCCGGGCCGACGACGCGTGTCGGGACAGGCACGCTCGATCCGATGCAGGCCGGCGCGCTGGGGCTCCTGCTCGCGGAGCGGCTCGCGGCGCAGGGGCCCGTGCCGCCTGCGCGCCCGTCGCCGCCCGCGCCGCCCAAACCAGCGTTGGTCCTGGATCCGCCAAAACCTGCTCCGTCGCCCGAGCCGCCCAAAGCGCCCAAGGCCCCGGAGCCCAACCCCATCTCCAAAGCGGCCGAGGGGAAGGGCTGGAGACCCGCCCCGCGCCCCGCGCCGAGCGCGCCTGAAGGCCCCGCGTTGAGCGCGCTCTCGGCCTCCAACGCCGCAGCGGACGCCTCATCCACCGCGCGTGGAGCCGCCGCGCCGCCGCCGCGCCCGTCGAGCCCAGCGGCGCCGCTCATCGAGGTCCTCTTTTACGAGCCTGATCTGCCAGCTCGGGTGAAGGCGCGTTACAAACCCATCTTCGCGGCTCGCCGGGCGCCCCAGGACGACGAGGGCATCGCCGCCGACAAGCTCAAAGAGCTGCGCGCCAAGCGCGAGGTGGGGATCGCGCTCGCGGGCGGGGAGCCGCTCCGCAAAGAGGCGCTTGAGGAGGCGTTCCAAGGTGGCTTTCAAGATGGGGTGTTGGTGCCGCCCTTGGTGCTCGTGTCCGGCGAGATCACGTTGCCCTTCGACGAGGCCAAGGAGCTCGACGCGGTGGTGAGCGCGGCGGCGCCCTTCGCCGACGGGGACAAAGCGCTCTTGGAGGTGCTCGAAGATGCCAAGACGGCGCTCAAGGCTCCTCGGGTGTCGGGGCCCTCGACGGTCACGGCGGGGATCGCGGCGCGCATCGTTGACGTCTTCTCGCGGGGCAAACGCAGGCTCCCGCCGCGTTACCTCGAAGAGCACACCGAGCGGCTGCTCCTCGACGAGCGGCCTTATCAGCGGCGGACGCTCTTCGGCGAGCCGCTCCTACGCGCGGTGATCGCGGTGGACGGCGGCGGCGCGCTGCCTGCTTATCTGCCCGAGCGCGTGCGCGACGATCTGCCGCTCTTTCAGCGCTTCCGCGCGAGGATCTTCGCGGAGGCGCGCGCGCGGGCGGATCGCGCGGAGTCCGAGCCCGTCGCCCTCCGCGTGCTCGCGTTGGGCAGGGTCCTTTGATCGACGTTCATCGCGGAGGAGAGGCCATGTCGACGAGCGCGGGAGTCATCTCCAAAGGTCCGGCCGGTGCCGGCGACTACGTGGTCCAGCAAGGGGATTGTATCGAGAGCATCGCCGCGGCGCACGGGCTCTCGTGGCGGTCGATCTGGGACGATCCCAAGAACCAGGCGCTCCGCGCGCGGCGCGCGAGCCCCAACGCGCTCCTCCCGGGCGACCGCGTGCACGTCCGCCCAAAGCGCGTCAAGGAGGTGCAAAGGCCGGCGGAGGCGAGGCATCGATTCCGCATGAAGGGCACGCCGTCGAAGCTCGTGTTGACGCTCCGCGAGGAGGGCGAGCCCAGGGCGAAGGTCCCTTATACGTTGATCATCGACGGCGCCGTCACGATGACCGGAGAGACCGACGGAGATGGGAAGATCGATCAGCCCATCCCGCCCAACGCGCGTCGAGGTCAGTTGATCTTGCCCGGCGGCGAGGAGCTGTTGCTCCTCTTGGGTCACCTCGACCCTGCGGACGAGGTCTCGGGCGCGCAGGGCAGGCTCCACAACTTGGGGTACCCCTGCGGGGATCCCGACGGGGAGCTCGGTCCTTGGACGATGATGGCGCTCGCAGCGTTCCAAACGAGGGAGGGGCTCGCGGTCACCGGGGACCTCGACGAGCCTACGATCCAAGCGCTCGAGCGCGCCCACGGCGGTTGAGGAGATGCCATGAGCAACCATCGAGAGCTCTTTGACTTGGTGTGGGCGTATCCCATCCGCGTGGAGCGGCGAGGGCCACACGTCGTGACGCGACGGAGCGAGGTGACCATCGATGAGTGGCGCGGGTTCGACGCGGTGATCGTGTATCCCGCGCTGCTCACGCCCGAGATCGTGGCCGGCTGCGATGAGCGCGTGGAGCTCTTGATCGCGGTGAGGCCCAAAGAGAGGTTCGTCTTCGACGCATGGGACGTGCACCTCCAGCTCAAGCTCTGTCGAGGGATCGACCCCTCCAAGCGGATCGAGAGCCGGCCCCTCGTGCCATGGGAACGAGGCGAGACCAAAGGTGACAAAGTGCGCGAGGTGATGCGCAAGATCGCGGTGCGGTCGCTCGGCGCGTTGAAGGCGGACCACCACGTCTCGACGCACGACAGGCTCTCCTGCATGCTCGATAAACGTGCGGTCCAGACGATCACCGGCGCCGGGTACACGGAGCTCTACGCCGTCTCCTTCGATCGCGGGTGTTTGCCCTCCGGCGAGGCGCGCGACGACAGTGACCTCAACGTTCGCTGCGATCAGTTTGGCAGGCTCCTCCTCGGCGATCCTCACGACCTCCTCGTGGAGCGCACCCTCGTGGGGCTCCTCAAAGACGGGCAGGCGCAGCGCGTCTACAGCGCCTCCCCGTGGACCTACACCGTCGGGGACGAGGACCTGGTCGTGGGGGATTTGGACAAGGGGCGACCGCTCCAGGCGTATCACCCCGTGGTCGTCTACCCCTCCAAGACCGCGCTCAACATCGGTCACCTGGCGGATCTCCACATCAGCTCGCGACAGCAGGCGCTCGCGAGATCGAGCGCGCGGCTGATCGAGCACGAGGACGCTTGGGGCATCTCCCCCGAGATCGGCGCGAAGGTCAACGTGAGCTCCGAGAACGTCAAATCGTTGCTCGACCAGCTCGGCAAAGACGAGGACGTCGACGTGATCTTGATCGGCGGGGACGTCATCGATCACCTCCGAAACTGGTATCCAAACAAGTTGAAGAAGGACACGTCAAAGGGGCAGGTGGAGGCCATTTGGGATGAGGTCTCGCTCACCGGCGACGACTACAAGCTTCGTTATCAAGATTACGTCGACTTGATCAGCTTCTACTCGTTGGTCCTCTACGCGTATGAGCATTATCGAAAGCCCATCTTCGTGGTGAGCGGGAACCACGATTGTTACATGGAAAACTACGGCATGTATCCGACGTTGCCGTTCCCCGAGTGGCTCGTGGACGCGCCGAACCCCGGGATCCCCATGGACCACAACCTCACCATCTACGAGGCGATCTTGGCCTTTGGGCCGTCGTATGGGGGGAGCCGGCCCATCCACGGCGCGAACGCCCCAGCGACGGTGGGATCGATCTTGGACGTCGCGGGCGTCGTCAACGTGGTGGGCGCCGTCGCGGAGCGCACGGGCGTCGCCGATGCGACTCGCCTCATCAACGAGATCCCGGTGATCGGCGACATCACGTCGATCCCCACGACTGCCCTCGGGATCGCGGAGCAGCCTTATATCGGGCTCTTCGAGGCCAGCTATTT
>CAYTJL010000052.1:25744-45395 GCA_964437785.1 uncultured Polyangiaceae bacterium | reverse complement strand
GGCGCCCATGGGCCGCATCCTCGACGTCACGACCTCCGCGTTCGCTTCATGGCTCCGCTTGGGCGCAGGCTGGTACGCCGTAGCCCCGCGCCGCCGCCCCGAAAAACCCCTCATGCTGTATGAGTTCGAGGCGTGCCCTTTTTGCCGCAAGGTGCGCGAGGCGCTCACCACCTTCGATTTGGGGGCGCTCATCTATCCTTGCCCCAAGGGCGGGCGTCACCGCGAGGTCGTGCGCGAGAAGGGCGGTAAAGATCAGTTCCCCTTCCTCATCGACCCCAACACCGGAGATCAACTCTACGAATCGGACGTGATCATCCGTCACCTCGCCGACACCTACAGCGAAGGCGTGGTGCCGCTCCCGCTCGCGCTCGGCCCCATCACCAACGTCGCTTCGACGGTCGCCTCCTTCCCTCGCCCGCTCCGCGGCTCGCGCGCCCGGCCCTCCAAAGAGCCGGCCGAGCCGCTCCACCTGTATAGCTTCGAGGCGTCGCCGTATTGCCGCCTCGTGCGCGAGGTGCTGTGTGAGCTGTCGATCCCCTATCACCTCCACAACGTGGGTAAGAACAGCCCCTCTCGCCCCGCGTTCATCGAGCGATCAGGCAAGATGATGGTGCCTTATCTCATCGACCCCAACACGGGCGAAGAGATGTTCGAGTCGGCCGACATCATCCGCTATCTCGAAGACACGTACGGCGGTCGATGAAATGGAGTAGACGTGGAAGCCGACGTCACCGGAACGCCCTATTACCTCTCGAACCCTTCTGATGAAGGCTCCATCCAGAGGACCATCCAGGCCCTTTACGAACGCGTCGAGGGGCTCCGTAGCTCTGGCAAGCTGACCCAAGAGACGTTGCTCGGCTACTACGGGGAGAAGAGGTTCGAGCAAATCGCCGAGTCCAACGCCATCGAAGGGAGCACCCTCTCTGTGGGAGAGACGGAGCTCGCGGTCTTGAAGGGCATCACCATCAGCGGACATGACCCCGCTTATTCACGAGAAGCACAGGCATTGGCGCGCGCGCTCGATGAGCTCAGGGAGATGGCTCGCCTGAGCACACCGACCGACATCGAGCAGGTCAAGCGCTTGCACGAGCTGATCCTCGGTGATCGCCCGAGCGCCGGCGCGTTCCGAACGACGGAGGTGAGAATTCGAGGCGCCAAGCACGTCCCTCCGCGCACATGGAGAGACGTGATGGCCCAAATGGAGGCGTGGGAGCGCTGGTCACGTAAAAACACAGAGGCGCCGGCCCTCTTGAGGGCCGCGGTGTTGCACGCGTGGTTGGAGCACATTCATCCTTTCATCGATGGCAACGGGAGGACAGGGCGAGCCATCGGCAACCTAGAGCTCATTCGCGCCGGCTACCCTCCGATCATCATTCGAAGAAAAGATCGCGATCGCTACCTGGACGCCTTGAGCCGAGCCGATGAAGGTGACCTCGGTTCGTTTATCGAAATCTTGGCGGGTCGAACGGAGGACGCCCTCCGCGATCTCGAGCGCTCTGCGCAGGAGCGGCAGGGGTATGACGCTCAGCGTGCGAAAGCTCGGAGAGCTCAGGCGAACCGGCTCGCCCTCTGGAACGCAGGCGTACATCTTTTGTTCGAGAGCATCAGGACCAAGCTCTTCGACCTTCTCCCGGAGTCTGCCGAGATCGAGATGCGCGAGTTTGATGAGCTCACGGTGGATGACTTCATCGATCTGTGTGAGGGCAAAAACGTGCGCCTCTGTTGGGCGTTCCGAATTCGCTGTCATGTGCCTGGGATGCCAGCGGTCGAGCTCTTGGCTTGGGCGGGATTTTCCGAGGATCCCCTTCGGACCAGGCTCGCGAACGAGCCTGGTAGACCTGTCTTGATGTGGTCCGTCCCGAAGCCGGATGGGCGCTATCCTCAATGGGTACGGGCCGAGGACGCATCTCCGGTCGGAAGGCAAATGACCATTCATAGGGATCGATGGTTGGTCGCCACCAATGGCAAGGTCGTCGACTTGTCCAACTCCGATCTCGCCGCAAAGATCGCCCAGGCGATCGCGGACAAGACCATCCCGGAGCCCACTCTATAGAGCATCGCCAAGACGAAGGACACCCTCTATGCTCGGAGCCCCCATGCGCCTCTCCTCGCTCTCCAAGCTCGCCGCATCGCTCGCGCTCGCCGCGCTCGTCACCACCACGGCTCCCGCCTTCGCCGACACCCCGCAGGAGATCCTCGATCGCGCATCGGCCGCCGTGAGCCGCGGCGACTACGCCCTCGCCGAGAAGGAGCTCGGCGCGGTCAAAGGCGGCAAAGAGCGCGCGGAGGCGCTCCATCGCCTCGCGCGCGTCCAGCTCACGATGGGCCGCTACGCCGACGCGCTCACCACGGCCAAGACGCTCGCGGGCCTCGGCCGCGACGCCAAGAACAACGCCGCCGCGATCAAGGGCGAAGCGCTCGCCGCGCAGGGAAAGACGGCCGACGCCATCACCGCGCTCAAAGAGGTCGAGAACGAGGACGGCGCACGACGCGCGCGGCTCCTCCTGGGCGAGCTCTATATCCGCACGGGCAAACGCGGCGACGCGCGCGCGCCGCTCATGACGCTGATCCAAGACTACAACGACGACAAGATCACCGCCTCGGACCCCGAAGGGCTCGCCATGGTCGGCCGCGCCGCGCACCTGCTCCGCAGCCCGCGCGACGCCAACGAGGCCTTCAACGCGGCCGAAAAAGCGGGCGCCAACAAGCGCCCTGAGGCCCTCCTCTGGTACGCCGAGCTGCTCCTCGAGAAGTACAACCCGGGCAGGGCGGGCCAGCTCGTCAAAGAGGCGCTCAAGATCGCTCCGCGCGACCCGCGCACCCGCGTCGCCATGGCCCGCGTCCGGCTCGACAACGCGATGGACTTCGCCGCCGCCCAAAGCGAGATCAAACAAGCGTTGGAGGTCAATCCCACGCTCCCCTCCGCGTTCTTCGTCCGCGCCGGGCTCGCCGCGCGCGACATGGACCTCACCGCGGCCGACGCGGCGGTCGATCAAGGGCTCAAGACCGACCCAACGGACCTCGAGCTGCTCTCGATGAGGGCGGCGATCCGCTTCCTCGCCGACGACAAAGCGGGCTTCGAAGCGGCCAAAAAGCAGGTGCTCGGCCTGAACCCCGAATACTCCAACTTCTATCAAATCGTCGGTGAATATGCGGAGTGGGAGCACCGCTACGAGGACATCGTCAAGATGATGCGCGAGGCGGTGACCGTCGACAAAAACGACGCCAAGGCCTACGCCTCCATGGGCCTCAACCTCATCCGATCCGGCGACGACGACGGCGGCATGGACGCGCTCAAGAAGGCTTGGGAGAAGGACAAATACAACGTCCGTGTGTTCAACACGCTGAACCTCTTCGAGAAGAACATCGCCACCGAATACGTGACCGTGGCGGGCCAGACCTTCAAGATGCGGTATCACAAAGACGAGCGCGAGATCTTGGAGCGCTACGTCCCGAGGATGCTGGAGGAGGCGTGGGGGTCGATGGTGCGCCGTTATGGCTTTACGCCCAAGACCCCTGTCGCCATCGAGCTCTACGCCGACACCGACCACTTCAGCGTCCGCACGAG
This sequence comes from uncultured Polyangiaceae bacterium, assembly GCA_964437785.1. Lineage (GTDB taxonomy): Bacteria > Myxococcota_A > Polyangia > Polyangiales > Polyangiaceae > CAYTJL01. The sequence continues at coordinate 41,827 of CAYTJL010000052.1, read as the reverse complement.
CGGCCTGCCCAACGTGGGTATCCAAGGCGTGTGCTTCGGCCAGACCCTCGCCGCGCTGAGCCCCGGCGCCGCGCCCTTCAACTGGGGCAACGTGATTTGGCACGAGCTCGGCCACGTCTTCGCGCTCCAGCTCTCCAAGAACCACGTCCCCCGCTGGTTCACCGAGGGCCTCTCCGAATACGAGACCATCATCCGAAGGCCCGAGTGGCAGCGCGAGGAGGATCCCGCGCTCTACGCCGCGCTCAAGGCCGGTCGCATCCCGGCGGTCCTTGGCTTCAACAAGGCGTTCACCCACGTCGACTCGATCGAAGAGGTGACGATGGCCTACTACGCGGCGAGCCAAATCGTCGTGTTCATGGCCGAGAAATTCGGCTTCCCCAAGCTCGCCTCCATGCTCGGCCGCTGGGGGAACGGCGAGCGCACGGGCGACATCATCAAAGCGACCTTGGGCATCTCGTCCGAGGAGCTCGACAAGCAATACCGCGCTTGGCTCAAGCCCCGCCTCGCCCGCTACGACCAGCAATACGTGCCGGATCTGCACGCCCCGCCGCTCGACGACGCGCGCAAAGCGGTCAAGGCCGATCCTCAAAACCCCAAGAAGCAAGTCGAGCTGTCGCTCGCGCTCCTCGCCGACGGCCAGGCGCCCGAGGCCGAGGCGGTGCTCGACGAGGCTTTGAGGCTCGACCCGAACCAGCCCGACGCGCTCTACATCCTGCTCAAGAAGGCCCTCCGCCAAAAGAAGCTCGATGAGGCCGAGCGGCTGATTCAAAAGCTCATCGCCGGCAAGCACGACGGCTACGCCCTGCGCCTCAAGGCCGCCGACATCGCCGAGGCGAAGAAGCAATGGGGCCAGGCCAAAGAGCACTTGGAGGCCGCGCACAAGCTCGATCCCATCCAGGCCGAGCCGCTCCAAGGGCTCTACGACCTGGCCCACAAGCAGAAGGACGACGCGGGCGAGCTGTGGGCGCTCGAGCGTTTGGCGCGCATCGACCAGCACAGCCGCAAGGTCTACAACATGCTCCTCGAACGCCTGCTCAAGAAGGGTGAGTGGGAGAAGGCGCGGCAGGTCGGCGAGAGCGCCATGTTCGTGGACGTCCGAAACCCCAAGACACACCGCATGTACGCGCGGGCGCTGGCGCGCACCGGGAACTTCATCTCGGCCATTTACGAGCTGAACAGCGCGCTCGTGTGCAAGCCCAAGCCGGCGGATCAAATCGAGATCTACGAGGAGCTGGTCAAGGCCTATGACAAGCTCGGCGAGAAGGAGCACGCGAAGCAAGCGGGCGAGTACCTGAAGCAGATCAAGGGCGCTCCCACCATGGGCCCGACCCCCAAAGACGACAAAGGCAAGCGCCCCGACCCCACCGACGACGAGACTTGACCCTCGCCGCGATGGGCGCGGAGCCTACGTCACCGCGCCCCCGATCCGTCATTGACGCTCATCGAGCTTCGTGAGCGCCGCGAAACGCGCGCGACGAAGAGCGCGAACGCGGCGTGGCGCCGCGGGCGACGGCGCGTTGCATAAAGTGTTGAGTATCGCCGTCTTATCGTCGTTGGCTCACGTGGCCTGACGGTTGCTCGACCGCCCTCTGCGCAAGGAGGGATTGTGGATCAACCATCTGTCAGTGACCTCTCGATCGGCGACCGAATCGGTGATCGTTACACCCTTACAGGGGTGCTCGGGCGAGGGGGCGAAGGGGTCGTGATGGCCGCGTGGGACGAGGTCCTCGGCATGCGGTGCGCCATCAAGATCATCCGAGATCGTCACGAGCCCAAGCACAAGCTCCGCTTCGCGCGCGAGGCGGAGCTGCTCATGGCGCTCGGCGGGGAGCACGTGGCGGATGTCTTCGACGTGAGCGAGCTGCCGGACGGGAGACCCTATTTCGTCATGGATCTGCTCATTGGGCATGACCTCCGCAAAGAGCTCGCGGAGCGCGGGCGCCTCCCCGTGGACGAGGCCGTCGGCTACGTGCTCCAAGCGTGCGAGGCCATGATGCACGCGCACGGGCGGGGGATCATCCATCGTGATCTCAAGCCCTCCAACCTCTTTTTGATCGAGGACGCGCGCGGCGAGACGTCGGTTAAAGTGCTCGATTTGGGCCTCGCAAAGCGCCTCACGCCGCACGGGGTCTCGCTCGCCCTGACGGAGTCAGACGATCGCATGGGGACCGTGGCTTACATGGCCCCCGAGCAGGCGAGGGCCCTCAACAACGCCGATGCTCGCGCGGACATCTGGTCGCTCGGGGTCGTCCTCTTCGAGCTCTTATCCGGGCAGAGGCCCTTTTGCGGAAAGGGCACCCCGGACACCTTGTATCTTATCTTTACGGCACCTCCCAAACCCCTGCGCCTCCTCCGACCCGAGGTCCCGGAGCCGCTCGCCGAGGCGGTCGCGGCGTGCCTCTCCAAAGACCCTGACGCGCGCCCCCCTTCGATGGAGGCGCTCTTCGCGCGCCTTGCCCCCTTTGGCCCTCGGCGGCAGGTCGCCGGGGGAGACGCGCACGCCGACACGCCGACGGAGCGTGACCTCGGCGCGGTTCTTCCGCGCGATGAGCGCACCACGACGAACGTGGATGAGGAGGAGACCGCCGTCGAGGTCCACGAGTCGCGCCACCCCGCGGGCTGGAGCGGGATCATCCCTGGGAAATGGATGAGAGACGCGGGGCTCTCGTTCGCCGAGATGGCAGGATCCATCTCGAACATGCGCTTCGACGAGGAGGAGTGCGCGTAAAGGCCTTTACGACCGGCGCTGCGCGACCGCCGCGACGCGCAGCGCCATCGCGTGATCGGCTTCGACGATCACCCGCACATCGAGCCTCCTCACCGCGGGCAGCTCCGCGCCCGCCGCCTCGGGCAGGAGGACGGGAACAGGCTTGTCCGCTCCTTGGATAGCGTCGATGGCGAGCGTCCCTCGGACGTGCCCATCGCGCTTCACCCAACATCGCCCTTCGAGGAGCAGGGGCTCGGCCTCGGCCCTCAAATAGCCGGCCGGCAAGCCGCGATTGACGTTCTCGAACGCGTCGTCGAGCTTGGCCATCATGGCGATGGCGGCGCCGCGGGCGCGCTCGATCCCCTTGGTCGCGAGGACCTCGTCGACGTGCTCCACCGCCTCGCGAAGCTTCTTGTCCCCGCGCAGGAAGGGTGAAGCGACGAGGCGCATGGCCCGGAGCTGCTCGACCTCGTCGAACGGCAGCTCCAACACCCCTCCTGTGAGCACATGAGGAGACACGAAGCTCCCGTCGTCGGCGACCGCGAGATCAATGGCCTTCTTGATCCCCGCCGCGTCGAGCGCCTCGCCCCGCGCGAGCACCCCAAAGACATCGCGCTTGTCCTTGGCCGCCTTCATCACGTCGGGAGCGAGCCCGCCGTCGAAATCGTCGTCCGACGGACGGGGCTTGAGATCGAGGATGAGCTTCTTCCACGCGGGGATCCGACGGATACGCGGCAACGCCGCGGCGTCGAACCAAAGGAGAGAGAGGACCTCTCGTTTGGGAGCGGGCTTGGGCGCGGGCCGCGGCGGCGCAGGTTTGACCGACGGTTTGGCGTCCTGCGCGGCGGGGGTGACAGGAGGATCGATGGCGAGCGCCTGCGCGACGTCGACCTCGGCCGGCTTGCTCCGTGGCGGCGGCAACGGAGGCGGCCGCGGGACGCGCGGCGCGCGCGGCAAATCGCCGGGCGAAGGCGCGGTGAGGGGCAACGTGGCTTTGAGCGACGCGGCGTCGTCCTCTTCTTTGGACGCAGGCGGAGGAGCAGACTCGCTCAAGACAGGTTTGGGGAGGCTCGTCGACGTCCACCGGAGGGCCTCGCCCGCTTTGGCCACTTGAACCCGAATGCACCCTTCGTCCTCGGGGAGATCGAGCCCGACACGGCCCCTGAACGTCAGCGTGCAAACGCTCCTGTCGGTGTCAATCCACAACGTGTCCGGCGTCATCTTGACGCCTTCGGAGGGCACGCCCGGCCGCTCCAGCCGCGCGACGGGCCGCACGCCGGGGAGCCGCGACGTCAAAAAAGGCAGCTCCGGGTGGAGGTACGTGAGCCGGATGTGCTGATCGTCGCGCAGCGCGACGGTGCGCTGATCTTCGGGAGCTACGTTGAAGAACGCAGGCGAGATGTCCTCGGGGATGGGCTGCAGATTCCACCCCTCGTCCGGCCAGCGCCCCGCGAACGTGCCGAGCTCGGCTTGACGCGTGGCCGACGCGGCGGGCAACGGCGCGAGCTCGGTCACCCGAGGTTGCTCGCCCGAGAGCGTGATGACCTTGTCGACGCCCGCGACGTCGAGCCGCGCCACGAACGAACGCTCATTGTCGTTGGGCGCGAAGCTCGGCAGCGGCGGGCCCGCGTCGCCGGGCGCGTACGCATGACCGATGAGGATGACGTCGGCGTGGGGCTTGAACGGCGCGAGATCCGCGGGGGCATAGAGCCCAAACGCAGGTGCGCCGGGCCAAGGCACGTCGGTCTCGTGGATGGGCTCCATCGGCTCGAACAGCTCTGCTTCGCCCGGGCGGAGCAGGAACGTGAGCTTGCAAATGATCGTCTGCGCCCAGCTCCCCGAGGGTTTGCGCCAAACGATGGATGCGACCGCACAAGGGCCCTCCCACGTGACTTCCATCAACACCTCTCCGCGGCGAACGACATAGCGCCTAGGACGCAGGCCTTACGCCGGGGCCCGCGGCACGTCAATCGACCTTTGCCAAACCGGCACGTTCCACGATGGGGGACCCGAAGGAGAAGCCCCGGGTTGCTCACCATGACAAGGTGCTTCGTCTCGAAAAGCTATTGCACATCGGAGCGACAAGGACGATGGTGCGCGCCCATGAGCCCGTCGACCAACTGGAAAGAGACCATCCCCGAGGGCGAAGACGCCGCGCTTTTGCGCCTCGCCGAAGCGCTCCGCGAGCTCCAGCGCGCCAAAGCGCAGGCGACCGGGAAGGTGCGCCGCGCGCTGCACGCCAAAGGCAACCTCGGCGTCGAGGCGGAGCTCACGGTGCTCCCCGACCTGCCCGAGCACCTCCGCCATGGGCTCTTCGCCAAACCCGCTACGTACCGCGCGTACGTGCGTTATTCGAACGGGTCGGGCGCCCACCAGCACGACAAAGCGGGCGACGTGCGCGGCATCGCGGTCAAGGTGCTCGGCGTGCCGGGCAAGAAGGTCATCCCCGGGATGGAGGACGCGACCACCCAAGATTTCTTGGCGATCCGAACGCCCTCGACCCCGTTCCGCGACGCGGACGAGTTCGTCGGGCTCGTGGTCGCCGCGCGGAGCCCGGCCCTCGCGCTGCCGCGGGTGCTCCTTCGATTCGGCATCTCGCGCGGCTTCTCGCTCCTCAAACAGCTCACCCAAGGGCTCAACACCAAGCTCACCACGCTCGCGAGCACGCGTTATTTCAGCGCGCTCCCCGTGCAGCTCGGCCCTTACGCCATGCGCTATGCGCTGAGCCCCCACGACGCGGCCGAGCCCGCGGGCGACGTCAAGACTCCCAATCACCTCGGCGACGCCCTCGCCGCGCGCCTCAAGGAGCGCCCCGTCGTTTATGATCTGCAAGTCCAGCTCTTCGTGAGCGAGGAGAAGACCCCTATCGAGGACGCCTCGGTCGACTGGCGCGAAGAGGACTCTCCCTTCGTCACCGTCGCGCGCCTCACCCTCGGCAAACAAGACACCTCGTCGCCGCGCGGGAGGCGGGTGATCGAGGCCATCGAGACGATGAGCTTCGATCCTTGGCACGCGCTCGTCGAGCACAAGCCCCTTGGCAACATGATGCGCGCGCGCGCCAAGGCGTACCTGCTCAGCGCCCAAGAACGTGGCCTCGGGCCCGAGCCCGCGGCCGATCACGCTATCGAATAACCTCGTCGCGGCGAGCGCCGAGGAGCCACAGATAAAGGAGCGCCCCCGCGACGCCCATGCCGGCGACGCCGCCCACGAAGCGCCCGAGCGCCTTGTGGGGCTTGCCGCAAACGGTGTACCACGCGGCGCCGTTCGCGGGCAGGGTCTTCACGCAATCAAACGTGAAGTCTTCGTCGTAGTCCTCGGCGCAGAGGTATTTGAAGCGCTTTTGCCCGGTGATGTCGGTGGACTCGACGTGACAGGGCCCATACGTCTGGTGCATGCTCGTGCACACGTGCGCCTTGGGGTCGAAGAGCGCCATCACCAACGTGAGCACGCCAAAATACGTAACGACGGCTCCGGTCAACACGCGATCCGACGCGCGCCGCGCCAACGGCTTGGCGCGCGGCGCGGCCCACACCACGAGCGCCCCGAAGAAGAGGATCGTGAGGGCGAGCCCGCGCAGCCCGGGCGTACCGCGATCGAGCTGTTGAATGGCGGTCATCTGCACCATCATGAGCAACGTGGTGAGCCCGCAGACGAGCCCGAGCCCCTTGGCGATCGTGCGATTCGACACCTTGGGATCGCCGTCGACCGCGACGCCGATGAGCCACCCGAACGCCGCCACGAACGTGATGACCCACATCGTGCTCCCGATGGGCACGCCCAAGAGCCGGCGCGCGATGGGAGGATCGGAGTCGTGCCACGTCCACCACAAGAACTTGGCGCCGTTCACGTCATAAGGGGCGTAAAACAAGCTCCCCGCGAGGCCCGTGAGCGCCGCGCGCGGGAGCCTCGGCATCCCGAGCCGCCACACCGACACGGTCGGGATGTACATGAAGGAGATATAAACACAGGGGATATAGAGCGGCAGACGTGGGGTGATCATGATCATCGCCTGAGCCTGCCAAAAGTTGTTCACGAGCGGCAGCGCCATGAAGATCATGTCGTTGGCCGTCCCCGCGAGGAGCGCCGCGAACCAGACCAGCAGGTGTTTGCGCCGCTCGTCGCCCTGCCCCCACGCGTGCAGAAACGTCGTGATCGCGATGCCGTAGAAGAGCAGCTCGCCCACGACGAACGAGGGCAGCACCGCCCATTGCTTGGCCGGGCTCGTGAACGGTTGCCACGGCAAGTGCTTGGCGAGCTCCCACGGCAGGTCGGCAAGGGTCATGGAGCGTCACCGTAAGGAGCTTTGGGTGCGCTTGTAAACAAAGAAGAGGCGGCGCGCCGCCGTCCGCACGCTACATCATCGCGCGCACGATCGCAGAGCTCCTCGGCCCCGTGGCGCGGAGCGCCGCGCGGCGGGGAGCGTCGGGCGGCGTCTCCAAGGCGATGATGAGCATGTCTCCGCCCAGGTCGGTCAAAAAGGGCTCACCCCACTCGACCACCAACAACGCTCCTCGATCCCGCAGCTCCACGAGGCCCAAGTCCACGACCTCCGCGCGCGATCGCAGGCGATACACGTCCGCGTGCGCGATGAGCATCGACGCTCCCCGGTGCTCGTGGACCAACGTGAACGTGGGGCTCGTGATACGATGATCCGAAGACACGCCGAGCGCCCGGCAAAGCGCCCTCGTAAAGAACGTCTTGCCCGCGCCGAGGTCGCCCGAGAGGATGATGCCGTCGCCCGGCGCGAGCTTCGGCGCGAGCTTGCGGGCGCAATCAATGGTGGCTTTGCGCGTAGGCAAAGGCACGATGATCGAGCGACCCGCGTCGATCGCTTCATCACGCGCCATCTCAGAACCGGAAGCTCACGCCCAACGTGGCGCCCAACATCAGGATGGATCCATCGCCCGTGGGCACCCAACGCAGGTTGCCGAGCGACGCCTCGGCCTGCACGCGCGGCGTGATCGCCATGATGAAATCGAGCGAGCCGCCGAGCATGGCGTTGGCCACCGTGGAGGACGAATAGGGAGAGCCCGCCTCGGGCGGCGTCGACGCGCCGAACCGCACGAACGCTCCAGCCACGATGGAAGGCCCGAGGAACAAGGAGATCCCGCGCGATACCCCATCTTGCCCTTTGTTCAAGGTGGGGTTCAACATCCACCGGACGCCCGCGCCCACGAAGAGCGCTTTGGGACCGGCCAAGTTGCCTCCGAGCTCGCCGAAGAGCTCAATGCCCCTGTCGCCCACCGCGTATCCGCCGCGGACCAGCGCCACCATCGCAGCTCCCTTGCTGGGGCCGTGGGGCTCGGGCCGGACAGCGGGCATCGAGAAGCCGAGCTGCGCCCCCAAGAACCCGCGGTGACCGGCCGAATAAACCGGCCACACCCACTCGGTCGTCCGCATGTAATCGATGGATGCTTTGCCCGGCTGAGGCGGCGGCTGCGGGGGGATTTGAGGCTGGAATTGCGGTTGAAAGGGGTTGAAGGGCGGCGGCACCTGTTGCGGCGGCGGCTGCGGAGGGGGCGTTTGCATAGGGGGTTTGCCCTTCTCCCAAGGCAGCTCCCCCGCGCCGATCCCCTCGGGGCGCACCAGCACCGCGAGCATCTCCTGCACCTCTTGCGGAGACTGGTTGCGATTGACCTCGCGCGCGACCGACTCGACCCGGCCCATCCGCACGAAGCACGCCGACAGCTCGACCCGCGACGAGATCACCGCCGGATCGACCACGCCCGCGAGCACCCAATCGGACTGCGTAGAGCCGCCGATCGCGCGGTACTCCTCGACGGTGTCGGCGACGCCGTCCGCGGCGCCCGCGCGCACCGCGTTGGCGACGTCCTGCGCGGGCACGAGCGTGTGCCCGAGCGCCGCGAGGCCCTTCGCGAGATCCGCGTCGAGCTGCGCGCGCGCGTTGGGATCGAGCCCGCCCCGCGAAGGCAGGAGCGCGACGCGATCGGCGTAAGCCGCGTGAGCGAAGAAGAACAAGGCGGCGCCGAGCGCCGGTGCCGAGAGGCGCATAGTGGTTTTTGTATCGTGGCGGCCGAGCGGGCGCGAGCAATCAGCACATTATCTCGCGGCGGCCGCGCTCCCGGCGCGGATCGCCGCGATCACCGCGGAGAGCACGGTCCTCGGCCGGCCGGCGACGACGTCCCCCGCGGCCCAAATCCCCTCCCCCGCGCGCTCGCCGTCGCACGCGACGCCGGCCTGCTCCAAGTCGCTCGGGGTGTCGGCCGAAGGCCACGCCAAGAGATCCAGCTCCGGGCCGTGGATCGAGCTCTTGATCTTGGGCGCGAGCGCAACGTCCGCGGCGAGCGAGAGCGCGTAGGGCGCGTGCACGGCGCGCGGGAGATCGCCGCCCGCCTCGTGATCGAGCGGCGCGTACGCGATGCCACCGCCCGCGATCCCGCCCACCGCGAGCACGACGGACGACGCCGAAATCACGTTGTCCCCGCCGAGCGAGACCTCGATCACACCCTCGCGCGAGGCGACCTTGGTCGCGCGCGCGTGCACCACGCGCACGCCGAGCGAGGCGAGCAGACGATCGCGCGAGGCCGCAAAACGAAGGCCCGGCGCGATCGACACGCCGGCGAGCGCTTCGCCTACGGGCACGCCCACGAGCGCGGAGAGCGCCTCGGCCCTGGGCGAAGAGGCGCCGAGCCAAGGCCCCACGAGCACGCCGCCCGCTCCCGGATGGCGCGCGAGGACGTCGCGGAGGCGATCGGCGAGCCACCGGAGGCGATCGGGATCGTCGTGGCGCATCGCGAGATCGCCGTCGCCGATGCGGTGCTCGTCCTCGAAGCGGACCAACGGCGCGTCCACGGCCTCGAACACGAGCTTGTGCTTCTGCGCGTGCGCCGAGGCCGAGAGCCACGCCGCGATCGCGTCCGCGTCCCACGCGGCGCGATCGACCCGCGGCACGATCACCTTGGTTTCGTGGATCGCCGCCACGTCGAGGAGCGCGCGATCGCGCCCGCGCGCGGGCCGGACGACGCCCGCGAGGGTCGCGACGGCCGCGTTGCGATCGCGCGGCACGTCCCAGATCTGGAGCGCCTCGACGAACGCGCGCGCGTCGTCGCCGATCGGCGCCGCGGGCAGCGCGACGTCGATCGCCGCCGCGGCGCGCGCGGCCTGCTCCCACGGGAGCAGATCGATCGCGCCCGAGCCCATCTCGCTCGCGCCCGGCCCGGACGTCACGATCGTGACCTCGGCCCCTCCATCGTGACGCTTCGCGGACCACGCGGCGGCCGTCCCCGCGACGCCCGCGCCGATGACGATCACGCTCACAGCGCGTCCTCCTCCGTGCGATCCGCGCGATCGGGCACGCCCAGCTCCGCGCGCACCGCCGCCATCGCGAGCGCCTCCTGCCGCGCTTGCTCGGGCCCCAGCGCGGGCGCGCGCATCTCGGCCCTCCGCGCGAGGAACGTGAGCGCCTGCCGCGCGCCCTCGTGCGGGGAGAGGCCGCGCTCGTCCGCGACGATCTGCGCGCAGCGCGCCGCGCATCGCATCCCGCCGCACGCGCCGAGGCCGAGCCTCGTCCTGCGCGAGACGTCGTCGACGCTCCGCGCGAGCTCGTGCTTCACCACGTAGCGCACCTCGGCCTCGGTCACGGGCTCGCACGGGCACACGACCGACGCCTCGCGCGGGCGCTGCTTCATGCGCTCCTCGATGCGCACCGCGCGCGATCCGTGCCGGTACACGAGCCGCCGCGCCGCGACCGCGTCGATGCCCGCGCGCCTCGCGAGCGCGAACGGATCGCAGACCTCGTCGCCGCCCGGCAAGAACGACGTGGCCGTGGCCGATCGCGCGCCGAGCGAGAAGCGCTCGGACAAGACGTCGGTCATCTCCTCGGCGAAGAGGCGGTAGCTCGCGAGCTTGCCGCCCACCATCGAATAAAAGCCCGGAGCGCCGTCGCGCGCGTGGTCGCGCACCGCGTGATCGCGCGAGAGCGCGTCTTCGAGAGGGCCGTACGCGTGGAGCGTGGGGCGCACGCCCGCGTACGTGCCGATCGCGCGCGCGGCGCGGATCGCCGGAAAAACACGCGCGATGCCTTGTACCAAATAACGTACTTCTTCGCTCGTCGCGCGGACCCGATCGAGGTCACCGTAGAAGTCGTCGTCGGTGGTGCCGATGACGCTCATGTTCTGCCAGGGCTCGATGAAGATCTGCCGGCCGTCGATGGTCTTGGCGCTGATCGCGTAGTTGGTGAGGCGCCGGTCGTAGACGACGTGGATGCCCTTGCCCGGTCGCACGCGCGCCGCCGACGGCCGCACGCCCGCGAGCGCCGCGGTGATGGGCGACCACGCGCCCGTCGCGTTGACGACGACGCTCGCGCGCATGCGCCCGACCTTGCCCGTCTCGCGATCGCGGTACACGACGACGTCGGGCGCGCCCGAGCCGGCCTGTCGTTCGACGCGCTCGACGGTCGTGTGAACGAAGACCTTGGCGCCGCGCTCGATCGCGTCGATCGCGTTGGCCACGCAGAGGCGCGGCCCGTCGATCCCCCACTCGTCGAAGCTGAAGCCGCCTTGCACGTCGCCCTCGATCCCGGGCTCGAGCGCGCGCAGCTCGTCGGGCGTGAGGCGCGCGTGGGGCTTGCCGCGCTTGAGCGGCTGATAGCGGTCGTACGCCTCGAAGAACCCGTCCATCAGCTCGAAGAGCACGCGCGTCTTGGGCGCTCTTTCGACCGGCATCAAGAACGGGATGCGGAACAAGAGGTGCGGCGCGATCGCCTGGATGTTGCCCGAGTCCCTGCACGAGGTCTCGGTCACCTCGGGGTCGTACGTGAGGTAGCGCGGGCCGCCGTGGATCATCCCGCTCGAGTTGCCGCTCGCGCCGAACGCGAGATCGTTGCGCTCGAAGAGCGCGACCTTGAGCCCGCGCATGGCCGCGTCGCGCGCGACCCCGGCGCCGTTCACGCCGCCGCCGATCACCGCGACGTCGACGTCGACGTCGTCTCGCCGGGGCGTGAGCGGGCCTTTGCCCTTGGCGGCGAGGACGGGCTTGTTCGTAGGCACGCGCTCGCCTTTACCACAGCGCGGCGAGCAGCGCGCTCATGTCTTCGAAGGCCGTGACGCACGGTTTGCCCTCGGCCCAGCGCGCCTTCGTGCCCTCGGCGCCGTCGCCGAGCCGCATCACGAACGAGCTCTTGGTGCCGTATCCAAAGCCGTCCGCGTGGACGCACACGCCCGCGAACGGATCGTCGCCGTGGCGCGCGAGCAGCTTGGCGAGCGCGTCGAGCGAGGGCTCACCGTCGCGCGCGACCTCTTCGAAGAGCGATCGGATCTGCGGCTCGCGCTTGTTCTCCGCGGCGCCGAAGCTGCGCTCGGTCACCACGTGCAGGCCGTCCGGCAGGTCGGCGCGATAGAGCTTCTCGCCGTCGCTCCACGTGAGGCGCGCCGACGTCCTGTCCGCGTAGAGCAGGTGAAAGGGGTTGTACGCGCGGGGATCGATGTCCGCGAGGCAGCCGTGCAAATCGGCCGCGGACTGCATCTGGAGCGCGTCCGAGACGAGCGCGCCGCGCGATCTTCGCGACAGATCGGGCGGCGTCCCCGCGCGGTTGGTGATGCCGGCGAAGAGCCCGTGCTCGTTGAGCCCGAGCCACGTGCCGCCGGCTTTTTCGTCGCGCGGCGCGAGCACCTTGGGCGAGCCGGGCTCGACCGCGGGCGGGCGTGACGGCCTCGCGAGCGCCTCGTCGCGGTTCGCCGCGACGAGCAGCGGGACGCCGGGAAACATGCGGACAGCGGCGATCAGCGTACACATGGCGATCGCCATTGTGCGCGCGTTGCCGCGCCGACGGAAGCGCTCACGCCAAGTTGGGGAGGGCCACGACGTCGACGTGGAGGATCTCGTCGAAGGCCGCGATCTCTTTGAGGCACGCGTCGCTCGGGCGGCCCGAGACGCGGAGCTTGGTGCACGTCGCGAGCGCGCCTTCGAACACCGTGTTGGAGACCTCTTCGACGTTGATGCCGTGGCGCTTGAGCACGCTCAACGTGTTGGCGAGCACGCCCACTTTGTCGAGCATGCGCACCACGACCGCGAAGCGCGCGGGCGACGTGGCGCAGATGTTGACCACGTTGGGCACGGTCTCTTCCGTCAAGAACGCGCGGATGATGCGCGCGGTCTCGACCGCGATCGCGCGCTGCGACTGCTCGGTCGACGCGCCGACGTGAGGCGTGCCGTACGCGCCGAGCTTGTTCACGAGCGACGATTCGAACGCGGCGGACCCGCCTTCGGGCTCGCCGGGGAACACGTCGGTCCCGAAGCGGAGCTTCTTCTTGGGGATCAGCTCTTCGAGCGCCGCGTAGTCGAGCACCTCGGATCGCGCGGTGTTGATGATGGTCGCGCCGTCGGGGAGCGACTCGATCACGTTGCGATTGATGATGCCGCGCGTCTCTTTCTTGAGCGGGATGTGGATGCTGAAGATGTCGGATCGCGCGGCCAGCTCTTCGAGGCTGCGGCAGTAGCCGACGTTGAGCTTGGCCGCCTTCGAGGCCGTGAGCGATCGCGACCACGCCGACGGCTCGAGCCCGAACCCGCGCGCGCGGGTGAGCACCTCGAGGCCGATCGATCCGAGGCCGACGATGCCGATGCGCTGCCCGAAGAGGCCGCGCGCGACCGAATATTTACCCTTCTCCCAGCGCCCCGCGCGCAGATCGCCGACCGCGTCGGCGAGGCGGCGATCGATCGCGAGGATGAGCCCCATCGCGAGCTCGGCCACGGCGATCGCGTTCTTGCCCGGGCAGTTGGCGACGTAGATGCCGCGCGCGCTCGCGGTGGTCACGTCGATCGTGTTCACGCCCGCTCCGGCGCGCACGATGAGGTTGAGCTGTTTGCCCGCAAAGATCGCCTCGCCCGTCACCTCGGTGGATCGCACCACGAGGATGCCGACGCCTTCGAGCGCCGACGGTAAGGTGTCCTTGTTGAGGTCGGGCTTGTAGACGATCTCGATCCCCAGCACCTTCAGCTCTTCGAGGGCCGAGAGATCCATCTTGTCAGCGACGAGGAGGCGCATGCGACCGGCTACGCTATCAAAAAAGCTGCCTCCCCTCACCGCTCTTCTCGCGGTTTCTTCGTGGACGTGCCTCGGCTGCGCAGCGCCCCGCGTGAGCCCTTGGGAGAACGCCGGGAAGGTCAAGCTCTCGGCGTTCATCGAGAAGCCCAACCTCGACGACAAGCTCGCGACGATCGATCGCGAGACAGCGTCGCTCGGGCTCGCGCTCGCGGACGAGCTCACCGTGAAGCTCGGCCTCGGCGACGTGGCGGTCGTGCGCGCGTACGAGGGGCGCGACGCCGCCAAGCGGCGCGTCTTCGCGGTGCGCGTGGCCACGCCGCGCGCGGTGACGCTCGCCGTGGGGCCGCTCGACGTGGGCGACGTCGATCGGAGGAAGCCCACGAGGCTCGTGCCGCTCATCGTGCGCGCGGACGACGGGAGCGCGCATCGATCCGGCAGCGATCTCAACGGCGACGGCGCGCCGGATCTGGTGCTCGCGAACGAGCTCGGCGAGCTCACCGTGATGCACATGAACGCGTACAGCTGCAACGCGTACGACGTGATCATGGCCGCGCCGCCGACCGCGATGATCGACGCCGACGGCGACAAAAAGCTCGATCTGTTCGGCGCGCTTCGCGTCGATCGCGCCGACCCGATCGCGCCCGTGCTCTCGGACGTGGGCGTGCTCGACGGCCTCGGCTATTCGAACCGCGCGCCCGGCGCGCGCGCGTGGCACGCGCAGAAGGCCCGCGCGATCGACGAGAGATCCGTGCCCGCGAACGAGCGCGAGGAGGCGAAGCTCGCCCGCGCCATCGAGCGCGCGTGGCACATGGTGCTCGCGGGCGAGGCGCCCGACCTCGCCATCGCAGCGCTCGGCAAGCTGACCCCCTCGAAGCCGCTCGAAGCGTCGTTCGAGCGCCATCGGCTCCGGGTCGCGTCGCTGACGCGCTGAGGCGCGAACGCGTCCGCCCACCGCGGATCGCGCGAGCTCGTGTATCGTACGCTGGTTGAACCTCGTCGCGCCTTGCCCCTTCGGCATCACCGCGATCGTCTGGCAACCCAGGCCGGACGAGCACCGGCTCACCGTGTGCGTGAAGGTGACGTTCGCGCTGATGCACGGCCACGAGGCGTCGCTCGCGCCCGTGCAGGAGCCCGCGTGCGACGACGTCTATTACGAGAACAACCCGCACGGCACGCTCTACATGCCGTCGGATCACGTGCCCTTCAAGCCGCGCGCCGACGTCCTCTTGGTGGGCCGCGCGCACGCGCCGCCGGGGTCGCTCACGCAGGAGGTGGTCGCGGGACTGTCGGTCGGAGACTTCTCCAAATGGCTTCGGATCAAGGGTGATCGCTCGCCGGTCAAGCCCACGCCGGAGCCGTTCTTGTCGATGCCGCTCCGCTATGAGCGCGCGACGATGCGGGGCGAGAACCTCGCGGGGCTCGCGGACGCGTACCACGCGCTGCCCAACATCGAGGTGATCAACGAGAGCGGCGGGCTCGCGACGCCGGGCTTCGGCCCGCTGCACCCCATGTGGCGCGCGCGCCGCGCGAGGCTCGACGACACGCTCGTGCGGTGGGCGTACGACCTTCGGACGCACGCCGCCGGGCCTGTCCCGCAGGGCTTTGATTTCGGCTTCTTCAACGCGGCGCCGCGCGATCAGCAGGTGAGCGTCATCGAGGCGGGCGCGACCATCGTGCTCATGCACCTGCACCCGATGATCGCGCGCCTCGAAACGAGGCTGCCGCGCCTTCGCCCGCGCGCGTTTCGCGTGGACGTGTCGGGCCGGCGCATCGAGATCCCGCTCTCGGCCGACACGCTTTGGATCGACACGGATCGCGTCATCGCCGTGGTCTCGTTTCGCGGCACGATCCCCGTGCGCGACGCGGCCGAGGCCACGCGCACCGATCTGCTCGTCACCTCCGAGCAGGAGGCCGCGCCGCAGCCTGCGCAGCGGCGGGCCGTGCTGCCGTTCAACGCGGAGATCCCCTCCAAAGCGGCTCCACGCGAGCCGCCCCCGCCGCCTCCTCCTCCGCCGCCGCCCGAGAACGATCTTCGAAGCACGATGGCGCTCTCCGAGGAGCAAGCGTTGGGGCTCCTCGGCGACTTGCCGTTCGCCAAAGGCCCTTCGTCGACCAAGCCCCCTCCGGCGCTCTGGACCGCGCCGCAAGCGCCGCAGCCGCAAGCGCCTAAAGACGAGGACGACGACCCGGATACGCTGCCACCGCCACCGCCGGTGCCTGCGCCGGCCCCCTCTCATCCCGCGATTGAGCCTCCCCCGCTGCTCAAGCCGGTAAAGGCCATCCCGCCGCCCAAGCTCGATCCCGCGACACATGCGCTCGAACCAAAGCCTCCTCGCTTCGAGCCTACGCCACCTTCCTTTACGCCAAAGCC
>CAYTJL010000052.1:0-25529 GCA_964437785.1 uncultured Polyangiaceae bacterium | reverse complement strand
CTCGCTTCGAGCCTACGCCACCTTCCTTTACGCCAAAGCCTCCTCGCTTCGAGCCTACGCCACCTTCCTTTACGCCAAAGCCTCCTCGCTTCGAGCCCACGCCACCTTCCTTTACGCCAAAGCCTCCTTCGCTCAGGCCGGAGGCCGTGAGCCCGCCAGTCCCTCCCGCACCCGCCGCGCCCTCCGCGCCCGCGCCCGAGCCGCCGGACGTGGCGTCTCCGGCGCCGATCACCGCGCCTTCCGCGCCGATCACGGCGCCCTCCGCGACCATCACCACACCTCCCGTCCGCGAAGCCCCCAAGACCAATGGGGCGCATCACGTGGCCGCGGAGCATGCCGCCGCGCTCTTTACGCCTCCTCGCAAGGAGCGGGAACGGGAGAGAGAACGGGGGCGGGGGGAGATGTCGATTCGCGCGTGGGCCTCGATTCAAAGCGCCCTCCTCACCGGCGCGGAGCAGGGCGACGTCCTCGGCCAACACGGCATCTCCAAGGCGGATCTCGCGTCCTTCGAAGCGCGCTTTCGCGAGGCCATCGCGCACGAGACCGATCGGGGGAGCGACGCGCTCTTGAGCGAATATGACGAGGCGTTCGTCGAGGGGATCGAGCGCGCCAAAGGGACCATCAGCGCCGAGGGTTACGCGCGCATCGTGATCGGCCGTGAGCGCGGCCGGATCGCCGTCATCGCCGAGGCGCTCGGCGTTCCCCGATCCGCGGTGATGCGGATCGAGCGCGTCTGGCGCCGCCGCGTCAACCGTGATCCTGCGCTCGGGCGCGAGGTCGCGCGGCTCATCGACGAAGCCCGGAGGCGCTGATCCGTGTCGCTCCCCCGCTTCGACGCGATCCCGAGCATCGGTTGGATCCGCGATCCAACCCCGGTGACGCCGCTCCCCGCGCTCGCCGAAGAGCTCGGCCTCTCGTACGTGGGAGTCAAACGGGATGATCTGGTGGAGGCGCTCCACGGCGGCACCAAGCCGCGCAAGCTCGATTACGTGCTCGCGGCCGAGGCGCTCCAAAAGGCCGATCGATGGGCGGGCGTGGGCGCGGTCGGCTCAGGCAATTTGGTGGCGCTCACCGCGGCCGCGAGCGAGCTTGGGAAGCACCTCGAAGCGTACATGTTTTGGACGCAGGTGTCGGCCGGCGTGCTCGATAATTTGGCCTTCACCGCCTCGGGCCCGACCGCCATCACGTATTACGGATCACGCCTGTCGCTCGCGCTGCAAAAGCCCGCTCTCTTTTTGGGGGAGCGGCTCTCGTCGGGGGTCCCCATCGTGCCGACGGGCGCGACGTCGCCGCTCGGCATGGTGGGGATGGCCCGCGCGGGCGTCGAGCTCGCGGCGCAGATCGAGGCGGGCGAGCTGCCTTTGCCTGACGTCGTGTACGTGGCCTTCGGGTCGGGCGGCACCGCGGTAGGGCTGCGCGCCGGGCTCGCGATCGCGGGTGTCAAAACGAAGGTGGTGGCGGTGACCGTGGTCGAGCGGGTGCTCGCGGGCCGCCTCCGCGCCGCCGCGTTGGAGCGCGGGCTCCAAAAAGAGCTCGCGCGCTGGGGGATCGTCATCCCCAAAGGTGGTCCCGAGCTGGTCTTCGATCATGCGGAGATCGGCGACGGCTACGCGCGCGTCACCGATCGATCGCTCGCCGCGTGCGACACGCTCTCTCGTCATGGCATCCACGTCGAGCCTATTTACACGGGCAAGGCCATGGCCGCGCTCCTCGCGCGCGCCAAGAAGCGGGGGGCGAGCCGAGCGCTCTTTTGGCTCACGGTCCGTCGCGAGGGCCTCGCCTATCCCGACGACTGGCGCGCTCGCCTCCCGCCCGCGCTCGCTGCCAAGGTCGCGCGCGCCGTGGTGGTGAGCCGCGCTCCTTCGGTGTCGCGGCGCCGGATGGTTCAAATCGGCGCCGGCGCCGCGCTCCTGGGGGCGATTGGCCTTCGCGTCACCGGATATCCAACCATCGAGTGGGCCGGGGTGGTGCTCGCGGCGTGGGAGGCGCACGTGATCCTACGCGCGGCCGAGGCGTTGATCCCGGGGCTCTCCGAGGACGCGGCATTGCGCGTCGCCGCGAACGTGGATCATTACCTCACGCGGATGCCCTCCGCGGCGCTCACCGAGGTGCACGCGATGATCGCGTGTGTGGAGCACGGCACGCCCATCATGGGCCCTGCGATCGCGCGGTTCACCAACATGCCTTTGCCCACGCGGGAGCGCTATTTGGCCGCGATGGATCGGGGCGATGGCATCACGTGCCTTTTGTACCGGGGCCTGCGCGATTTGTGCATGCTCGGCCGCTATCAAGACCCCTCCCAATGGCCTGACCTCGGCTATGAGGGGCCCAAGGTGGCGCGCGACGCGAGCGATAGCAAAGGCAGGATGGCGTGGCCCGTTTATGATGGGATGAGGGCGCCCAAAGGCGCTCTCCCCAAGGGGGTCGTCCGTTGATCTTCGACGCGCCCGATCTCCCGTCGCCCGTTCGGATCAAGGCCGATGTGTGCGTCATCGGATCCGGCCCGGGCGGCGCCGCGGCGGCCATGGTGCTCTCGGAGGCGGGCGCGCGCGTGGTGGTGCTCGAAGCGGGGGAGTTTTTAACGCCCGCGGACATGACCCAGCGCGAAGAGGAGATGTTCCCCAAGCTCTATTGGGACGCGGGCGGGCGCGCGACCGAGGGGCGTGAGGTGAAGATCCACCAAGGCCGGGGGGTGGGCGGCTCGTCGCTCCACAACTTGAATTTGTGCAAGCGGATCCCGGCCTCGATCCGAGCGGCGTGGGCGCGCGATCGAGGGATGCAGTTCTTGACGAGCGCCGTATGGGACAAGCTCTATGAAGAGGTCGAGTCGCTCCTGTCGGTCTCCGAGGTGCCGCGGGACCGTTGGAATCGGCACAACCTCTTGCTCGAAGCGGGGGTGAAGGCGCTCGGCTGGAAGGGCGGCGGGCTCTCGCACAACCGATCGGGCTGCATCGGGAGCGGCTTTTGCGAGGTGGGGTGCGCGTACGACGCCAAGAACAACGCGGCCAAGGTGTTGATCCCGCGCGCCGTCAAGGCCGGCGCGGACGTGATCGCGCTCTGCCAAGCGATCACGATTCGTTGGGACAAGGGCCGTGTCCGCGGCGTGGACGCGGTCGCGCTCGACAAAGCCACGTACAAGCCTATGGGTCGCGTCATCATCGACGCGGAGCGCGTGTGTGTGTCCGCCTCCGCGACGGCCACGGCGGCGCTCCTGCTCCGCTCCAAGGTGCCTGACCCGAGCGGCGAGACCGGCAAGAGCCTGCGTGTTCACCCGGCGGTGGTGGTGGCGGGCGACTTCGAAGAGCCGGTGAAGGCGTGGCAGGGTATCCCGCAGACGTACGAGTGTACGGAGCACCTGAATTTCGAGGGCGAGGACCATCACAAGACGTGGATCGTGCCGGCCTTCGCGCACCCGGTCGGGACAGCCACCTTGATCCCGGGGCACGGGCAGGATCACCGATCGATGATGCGGCGGTATTCGAACCTCGCCGCGCTCACGGCCATGGTCCACGACGACGCCAAAGGCACCGTCGCCCCCAAGGGTGATTTGGGGCTCGCGATCCGGTATTGGCCGAGCGAATCGGATCTCAAGGCGCTCTCGCTGGGGCTCTACGCGTGCGCGGAGCTGCTCTTCGCGGCGGGGGCGAAGCGCGTCTTCGTGCCGATGAAGAGGCCCTCGTCGTTCGCGTCGTTCGAGCGGGGCGCCTCGGTCAAGGGTCTTCGCGACATCGTCTTGAAGCCGGGGGACACCGACGTCACCGCGGTTCACCCGATGGCGTCCGTGCCCATGGGCGATGATCCCAAGCGCGCGGCCGTGGACTCGCGGGGCAAGCACCATCACCTGGAGGGGTTGTTCGTGGCGGACGGGTCGTTGTTCCCGACGTCGATCGGAGTCCCGCCGCAGCTCTCCATCTATGCGATGGGCCTCCACGTGGGGCGATGGATGGCGTCGCCCCGTTGAATTTTTCTCGACGGAGGAGGCTTGTTGCACGGCGTGTGCCTGCCTCCCTATCACGAAAAAGATTGATGATTTTTGTGCGAAAATTGGCGGCCGCCAGGCGCTCCGCCGCCAATCTCGTCGAGCCGGGTTGACGGCCCAAATCCGAGGGTTAGAGAGGCGCGCCATGGGGACCGCCGATATCACACTTCGCCATTTGACCCACGAGCACCCGACCGCGTTGCTCCAGGGTTTACCGTTTCCCAACGCTGAGGTGGTGGGCTGGCTCGACTCGCAGCGCACCGCCGTTCAGCTCGAACGCCGGCCCGACAAAGGGCTCGCGCTCCGCGTGAACGGTGAGCCTCGCACCCTCGCGGTGGAGATCGAATACGAGCTTCGCGCCTCGATGGGCCGGCGCATCCACAAGGTGGAGGCGCTGTTTCCGCCGGACTGGCCTTCTACGCGCGCGGGCCCGCCGCCGCCCATCGCGACGTTGGTGATCGTTCTCTCGGGGCGCAAAGAGCCCTGGCCCAAAGAGCACGAATACAGGACCAGTTGGCCGGAGCTCGGGTGGAGCGGCGTGCGCTATTATGTGGACGCCGTCTATCAGTGTACGGTGGGCGAGCTGCGCGACCGAGGGGGCGTGTTTTGGCTTGCGTTCACGCCGCTCGCGCGGGACGCGAGCGCGCACAAAATCAAGGAGATCGTGCGCGACATCAAGGCGCGAGTCGCCGAGCATGAGGCGCGCGCGGAGCTCTACGCGGCGATGTTGGTGCTGGCCGACATCGCGCCTTGGGGATATAACCTTCGAACGGAGATTGAGGCCATGATCGAGGAAGACGAAGAGGACGTAGATCTGATGACCGTGAGCGTCACCCTGCAAAGAGCCTTCGAAAAAGGCAGGCAGGAGGGCAAGCAGGAGGGTAAACAGGAAGGCATCGAGCTCGGCGAGAAGAGGGGCATCGAGCTCGGCGAGAAGCAGGGTGAGCGGAGGGCCGTGACGGGGATGTTGCACCAGCTCTTCACACGGCACGCCGGGCGGCCCCCTACGGACGCGGAGCAAAAGGCGCTCTCGGCGCGGGTCCAAGCCGGGGACCCGGACGAGGTTCAACACCTCGCCCTCAACCTCGAAGGAGAGCGCCTCATCGCATGGATGACCGCCGCGACGTAGATCTTTTACAGCGCGGGCTTGCCGCCCATCTCTTGGATCAGGTGATCGCCGCCCGCGACCGCGTCGAGCAGCCACAGGACATACCGCATGTCCACGTGGATGGTGCGCGTCAGCTCGGGCAAGAACAGCCAGTCTGACGCTTGCGCCTCGTAGTTGCCGTCGAACGCGAGCCCGACGATCTCGCCTTTGGCGTTGATGGTCGCAGACCCGGAGTTGCCCCCGGTGATGTCGAGATCGGTGAGGAAGTCGACCGGCACCTCACCGAGCTCGGCCGCCGCGTAAGGCCCGAACTTCTTGGCGTGGATGGCGTCGAGCAGCGGCTTGGGTGAGTCGAAGGGATAAACCCCGGTGTTCTTCTTGAGGATCTCCGACGCCGCGGTGAACGGCCGGTACACCGGCGCTCCCGGAGAGGGGCTGTAGCCGCGCACGGTGCCATACGTGATTCGAAGCGTGCTGTTGGCGTCCGGCGCGAGCGGCATAGCGCCGGGCGTAGCCTCGGCGCGGTACTTTTGGAGCGCCTCGATGTACCTCGGCCGGACCAGCGCGAGCGCGCCATCGCTCTCGCGCTCGTGCGCCTCATACGCCTTGTGCGCGGGGAGGAGCTTGTACGCGAGCGCGATGAGCGGATCTTTGCTCTTCTTGAGGTCTTTGGTCTTGCCCTCTTTGAGGAGCTTCAAACGCTCTTGGATGTCGGAGAGCTTGGTGGTCTTGTAGAGCTCATCGGCGACCGCGGCGGCGCCCGCCTCGTCGAGCTTGTGCTTCTTTCCGAAGATGTCTTTGAGGAAGGCGGGCCGCTCGCCCTCGGGGAGCCGCAGCGCGCGGACGAGGGCCATCTTGAGGAGCGCCTTGTCGATAGCGGGGTCGTACCGCTTTTGGATCGTGGTCTGCTCGTCATAGATGTACGGCCACTTGCGCTCCTGGAATTCGAGCTCGCGCGCGGCGTCGGGCTTCTCGCGCTCCTCGGCCAAACGAACGATGGTGAGCGCGGCCGTATAGAGGCTCACCGATCGCTTGATCTCCCAGATCGTCGCGTCCGCCTCACGCGTCTTGCGCTCGCGCTCGACGACCGCTTGGATGCCCGCGAGGACGTCGCCATACGCCGCCTTGCGGGCGGGGTCCTTGTCGATCCACGCCTTGAGGGCCATGTCGATCTTGAGGCGCTCGTCGGCGTATCCACCTTTGGTGAGGCCCTCCAAGATGCCCTTCATCTTGGTGTGGAAGTTGTCGAAGCCGCGTTGGCGCGGGCGCGCTTTGAGGGCGATCTCGGCGTCGGTCTTGGCGAGCGCTTGGAGCATGGTGCTGTTCTCGTGGCACCATTGGATCCAGCGCGGGTATCGCCACGCCGTCGCGTCTTTGGCCTCCTCGCCCGTCTTGAGGCGGTTCGTGACGCCGGGATAACCGGCCACGAAGACGAAGTCCCCTTGTTCGAGCGGCTTCGTGGCGAGCGGCAGGTGGTGGCGCGGCTTATAAGGCACGTTGTCGGGTGAATATTCGGCGGATTTCCCGTCTTTGCCCACGTACGCGCGGACGAGCGCGACGTCGCCCGAGTGCCTGGGCCAACGCCAGTTGTCGACCTCGCCGCCGAAGTCGCCGATTTGATCGTGGGGCGCGAACACGAGGCGCACGTCGCGGATCTCGAGCTGCTCGACGAGCCGGTACGCGCCGCCGCCGTAGAACGACGCGACATGGCACTTGATCCCCGGGCGGTCCTTCTCGCACGCGGCGACGAGGGCCTTTTGGTGCTCTTCGATCTTGCGGTAGCGGGCCTCGTCGTCCTTGATGGCCTCGATGCCGTCGCGCACCTCCTTGGTCACGTCTTTGAGGGCCTGCGTGACGTAGATACGCGTGGCGGGGCCGGCGAAGCGCTCCTCGGCGCGCGACTTGGCCACGAACCCGTCGCGGAGGAGGTTGTGCTGGGCCGTGGAGTTGACCTGGAGCGCGCCTGTCACGCAATGATGGTTGGTCGCGACGAGGCCGTCGGGCGACACGAACGACGCGGAGCAGCCGCTCAAATTGACGATCGCCGAGAGGGTCTTGCTGTCGGGCTTGGTGAGCTCGTCCGGGTCGAGGGCGAGGCCGAGCTTGTGCAGCGTCTCTTTGTGATCGCGGAGCTGCTCCGGCATCCACATCCCGCCCGGGTTCTTGAAGTCCGGTTTGGCGGGCGGAGGAGGCGAGTCGGCGGTCTGCGACGGAAGAGCGGTGGGCGCGGTGGGCTGGGGCGCGACCTGCGGATCGGAGGCGGGGTCGCACCCGGCGGCGAGGAGGATGGGAGCGAGGAGCAATGAGCGGCGCATGGCCCTCGATAGCACCTGGCCTCGCCGGCGGGAACCCGATCGGGCGAGGAAAGGGTCGTGTCCTCTTTTGCGCTATGGTTTGCCCGCCGGCGGCTTCACGAGGATGACCGTCCCGTCCCCCAGCTCTTGGGTGACGTATCCGGCGGCCTTGGCGCGCGCCTCGAACGTAGTGACGATCTTCTCGAATGACTCGTCGTTTTGATATAGGCGCTCACACGCCCGAAAAAACCTTCTTCACCCCGGCGCGCAGCGCCGGCCTGCGGAGGAAGACGACAATCGCCGCGAGGATCAACCCCCATCCGATGAGCGCTCCTACGGCGAGACCAATCGCCATGACCGGCGGGAGCACCGTGCCGCTGCCGCCGGGCATCCTGCCGATGTCCCGATCGGAGCCGCAATATTCGAAGTCGAACGCCTTGCCGACGCCGGGGCACGAGACGTGGCTGACGCTGCAAAAGACCCTCGCGGTCTTGCCCTTGTCGCGCCCGGTGTCGATGCGGGTCGTGAGATAAAAGCTCGACGTCCCCCGCTTGGAGCGCTCGACCGCGGACATGGAGAGGACCGTCCCGCGCGCCCGCACGAGCTCGGCGTCAATCAGCGCGTCGGCCCACGGCGGCCACGCGATGGCCGAAAAGACGAGGAGGAGGATCGACAGCACCGGAGCCGTGGTGATCCCGAACATGAAGAGTATGAACGGGAGCACCATCTCTGGGCTCATCTGGCTGCGTCGCCTAGGCACCTCGCGAGCTTACTACGAGCCGCGACGAGTCAACACCACATTGTACGTGAACCCCCGCTTCGGGCGGGCGCGTGGGATGAGGCGCTCAGTGCGTCTGCCAATGAGGCGGGATATCGTCGGGATCGGCAGGCGCCGATTGGGCCTTTTGCCGGTCGAGCAGCGCGCCGATGCCAAGCGGCTTGAACGTGTGCTCGGCCCCAGGGAAGCTCTTGTCTTGCACCTCGGACACGTACGCTCGGACAGCGCCCACGATCTGCTCGCCCACCTCGGCGTACCGCTTCGCGAACTTGGGCCGCAAATCGGGGTACATCCCGAGCATGTCATAACAAATGAGCACCTGCCCGTCGCACCCGACCCCCGCGCCGATACCGATGGTCGGGATGGTCACCGAGGCCGTGATCACCTCGGCCAAATCGGGCGGGATCGCCTCCAACACGAGCGAAAACGCGCCTGCCTCCTCGATGGCGCGCGCGCCCTCGATGAGCCGGAGCGCCGCCTCCTCCGTCTTGCCTTGCACCTTGAAGCCGCCCATCGCGTGCACCGATTGAGGCGTGAGACCGATATGGCCCATCACCGGGATGCCCGCAGAGACGATGCGCCGGACGTGCTCAGCCACCTCCTCGCCGCCTTCGAGCTTGACGCTCTCGCACGAGCCCTCTTTGACGAGCTTGCCCGCGCTCTCGAGCGCCTTCTCGGCCGAGACTTGAAAGCTCATGAACGGCATGTCGCCGACCACGTGCGCCCGCCGCGCGCCGCGCGCGACCGCCCGAGCGTGATAACAAATCTCGTCGACCGTCACCGGCAACGTGGTCGCGTGCCCTTGCACCACCATGCCGAGCGAGTCGCCGACGAGCAACATGTCCG
Source organism: uncultured Polyangiaceae bacterium (assembly GCA_964437785.1). Lineage (GTDB taxonomy): Bacteria > Myxococcota_A > Polyangia > Polyangiales > Polyangiaceae > CAYTJL01. The sequence goes on along the minus strand of CAYTJL010000052.1, from coordinate 16,524 downwards.
CGCCGCCCTCGTCGAGCAGACGCGCCATCGTGTAGTCATACGCCGTCACCATCGCGATGGCGGCCCCGCCCTTCCGAGCCCGAAGCTCAGGGACGGTGATTTTACGAAGAACACGCTCGGGGTTGTCTCCCCCGTTGGCTTTCGGTCCGTACATTGCGCCTCCTGGTCGCGGCCCGTGCCGGGTCCACGCCTACCGAGGAGGCTAGAGCGTCCGCAAAGAAAGGGCAACAGGCACGGACGATCAGGCCCGCCGCCGCCTTCGAATCGCGCCCGCCGCCACGAGGAGCGCGACCCCGCCCACGAACGGAGTGAGATCGTGATCGTCGCTCACCGAGCAGCTCGGGCCCGAGCCCCCGGAGCCCCCCTCTCCCCCTTGGCCTTGGCCCCCACTGCTGCTCCCAACGGGCCCGCCGCAAGACGGGGCCGGGGGACACGTGGGGGCGTTGCCGATCGTTTGGCTCGCGATGAGGAGCCGATCGACGATCGATTGGTTCAACGAGGCTTTGAGCTGAAGATCGCTCGCGAGCGCCGGCCGCGACAGGTCACCGTAGAACCGCGTCACCCAAAGCGTGTTGTCCGGGACGTCGCCGAACAGGAAGTCCAAATCCTCCTGCGCCGCGAGCTCGGCGCCCATCCCTTGATCGTCGGCGTATCCGCTGTTCAAAGGATCGTACATGGCGAGCGACATCACGGCGTTGCTGATTGGGTATTTGGAGAAGGGCTCCGCGGCCTCGATGAGCAGGGCCGTGTGGTTCGAGAGGTTGAACGCGGCCTCGCGGAGCTGCGCGTAGTTGCTGCTCTGCGTGTCCCAGTCCCAAACGATTTGCCCCTCGTTGATCACGAACGAGGGCAGGTTCGCGCTGTCATAACGGCCCTCGCCCATGACCCAGAGCTTGATGGCCGTCTTGGGCCCTGTGCCCGCCGCCACCATGCGGAGCGGGAGCACCGGCGTCGCGCCCTGCGTCGTCACGCGCACCGGCCGCATCGCGCTCACGTCGGCGTTCGGGATGAGCTTCATCGCGAGGAAATCAAAGCCCTCCGCCACGTAAGCGTCGATGATGGGATAAACGTCGTTCGGGATGCTGTAGCTGTTGTCGAAGAGCCATTGTTTGAGCGCGTTGGGATCCGTGGAGTGGAGCTGCACCGTTTGATAAGGCCCCACCACCTCGCTCGCCGTGACGATGACGCCCGCGTCGCCCCCCCCAAAGTCACCTGTCGACGAGGCCGAGAAGCCCGAGCTGTTGCACGGAGGACAGTTGATGATAGGGGACGAGACGGTCACGTCGGTGAGCGACTCCAGGTTTGCGAACAGCGCGTCCGACGAGAGCCCGATGTCCGCGATGCCCTTGATGGGCAACACCCACCCAAACGAGCTCGGCGCGCCAACGTATTTGATTTGATCGTAGAGCGTGGTCCTGTCGCTCGAGATCGAGAGGATCATCCGATGACCCGTCACGACGGTGCCCTCGGTCTCCTGAATCGGCGGCGGGCCAAAGCACCCTCCGCACGCCGAGGCGTCATGAGCGCCCGCGAGCACCAGAGACGTAGCCGAGATCGAGAGCGCGAGGACAGCGGACAGGCTGCGCATGAGATCACCCCGTTCAAAAAAGAGTGGAGAGAGCCACTGGCAGATGTCGTGCCAAGATGACTTTTCCATGATTTATCGACTGGGCTCGATGACCACGCTCCCCAAATGGCCCAAGAGGGCACATTCGATTGGCCCATTGTGTGCCCCGCCGCTCCGGTATCCTCCGGCGCGATGAGCGAAGAGCGCCCCGGAGGTCGCCGGCGGACGGACCTTCGGTTCGAGCCGGTCCGTGACGGTGAGCGCGCCGACGTGCTTCGGATGTGCCTCGCCGAGATGGATCCGCGCATCGCCTCGTACGCGCTGGAGCCCGCGCGCGCCGTGCGCAAGGCCGCGCTCAAGGACACGCTCGCGGCGCTGCGCCCGCGCGCGCCGGGCCCCTCGTATTGGATCGTCGCGACGAGCGGCGAGCGCTTGGGCTTCTTGGATTTGCTGCACCAAGACGCGCGCACGCATCTCCAGCTCGTGGTGCTCCGTTCGAGCGCGCGCGGCACCGGCGCGGCCGACACCGTCCTCGACTTCGTGGAGCGCGAGGCGAGGGCGCGCGCGTCGGCGGCGATCGATCTGTTCGTCGATCGCCGCAACTACCGCGCGTACCACCTCTATGCGCGGCGCGGCTACGCGCTCTGCCCGGAGCGGCGCGCCATCTTCGAAGCGCCGCGGCGCGCGCCGCCGGGGCCGCGCGCGATCGCGTCGCTCCCGCTCCACGCCGCGGCCGAGGTCGTGGGGTCGGTGAGCGCGGCGCGCCTCGCGATCACGCCGCGCGGCGCGGCGCTCGCGATCCAACAAGGCCGCCTCGCGTCGCTGTCGCTGCTCGACGTGATGGATGAAGACGCGATCGCGCGCGCGATCGACGGCGTCTTCCGCGCGACGTTCGCGCGCTCGCTCCGCGTCTCGCTGCCGCTCGCGGCCGACGTGCGCGGCGCCGACCTCATCGCGATCCTTCACCGCATGGAGCTGCGCCTCGGATGATCCACGTCGATCACGTCTCGGCCTCGCGCGCGGACGCGTCGATCGCGGCCTTCGTCGGCGCGCACCCGGCCGCGACCGCGTACGCGATGCCGGGCTGGCTCGCGTTGATTGAACGGCACGAAGGCGCGGAGGCGGGCTACCTCGTCGCGACGAAAGGAGCCGCGGTTGCGGGCGTGTTGCCGCTCGCGCGGCGACCCATCCACGCGCTCGCCGCGCGCGCGCTCCGGGCGTGGGCGCCGATCCGATCCGAGTCGCTCGGGCGCGACGGCTTCGCGGGCCCGCTCCTCGATCCTGCGCTCGATCGCGCGGGCGCGGACGACGTCCTCGACGCGCTCATCGACGCGGCCCGTACGCCGCGCGCGATCGTCCACACGATGTTCTTGCCCGCGTGGGCCGGCCTCGAACCCGTGCGCGATCGCCTCGTCGCGCGCCATGGCTACCACGCGCGCCACGCCTTCCCCATCGCGGTCAAAGACCTGCGCGGCCTCACGCCCGCCTCGCTCGCAGCCTCGTACCACCAGAGCCACAAGCGCGCGGTCGCGGCGGCCGACAAGCGCGGCGTCGAGGTCTTCGAAGCCTCGACGCTCGAAGACTTTTTGACGTTCTACGACCTCTACACCGAGACCATGGAGCACGCCGATCACGGCGCGGGCTTCACCAAAGATCACGTCGTCGAAGGCGGCCGCTCGCTCGTCCGCGACAAGCTCGGCAAGCTCTTCATGGCGAAGAGCGACGGCGTCGCGGTCGCGGGCGTCTTCGCGCTCTCGGCCGGGAAGACGGACTGCTATTGGCTCGGCGCCACGGCCAAAGACGAGCACGCGCAGCAGAGGCGCCCGATGAACGCGGTCTTCCACCGCGTGCTCCTCGACGCGATCGCGCGGGGCGCCTCGTTCTTCGAGCTCGGCGGCCTCGTCACCGAAGGGCTCCGCACGTTCAAGATGCGCTGGGGCGCGCGCGAATACGAGCAGACCACGCTCGAACGATCCCCCGGCGACGCGCTCGAAGAGCTCCGCCGCGCGCGCGCGTGGCTCCGCCGATCACGCGGCTGATCGACGCAAAATCCAGAGGAAAATGGGCCCGCCCACGATCGCGGTCACCGCGCCGACCGGCGGCTCGGTGCCGAACGCGCGGAAGCACACGCGCGCGATCGTGTCGCACGCGACGAGCACGCTCGCCCCCCAAATCAACGACAGCGGGAGCAGGAGGCGGTGATCGGGCCCCACGATCCTCCGCAGCGCGTGCGGCACCACGAGGCCCACGAAGCCGATGAGCCCCGTCACGCTCACGATCGCGCCGACGATCGCCGAGCACGCGAAGAACACGCGCCGCTCCATCGCGCGCACGTCGAGCCCGAGCGAGCCCGCGGCCTCGTCGCCGAGCGCGATCAGGTTCAAGCGGCCCGCGTCCGCGAGCAGCGCCGCGGCGCCGATCGCGACGTACGCGCTCACCGCGACGAGCGACGCGGGCGAAGGCAAATCGACGAAGCCCGTGAGCCAACGAAGGAGCTGCTGCGCGCGCACGGGCGACACCATGGTCTTCGTGAACGTGATGAGCGCCGCCGCGATCGCGTTCACCATCACGCCCGCGAGCAAGATGTTCGTGCTCGCGGTGCCGCCCCGACCGCCGCGCGCGACGCCATAAACGAGCGCCGTCGCGCCGAGCCCGCCCATGAACGCGGCGACCGGGACCAGCGCCGCGCCGAGCGCGGTCGAAGCGCCGATCCCGAGCGCGATCGCGGTCGTCGCGCCGAACGCCGCGCCGCCGGAGACGCCGAGCACGAAGGGCTCCGCGAGCGGGTTCTTGAGCATCGCTTGAAACGCGGCCCCCGCGAGCGCGAGCCCCGCGCCGGCGACCGCGGCGAGCAGCGCGCGCGGCAGGCGCACGTCGATCATGATCACGCGATCGCGGCTCGCCGCGTCGGCGATCGCGCGCGCCACGCTCACCCGCTCCGCGCCGATCGCGATCGCCGCAGCGAAGACGATCACGAGCGCGATCATCGCACCCGCGATCGGAGCGCGCGCGAGCACCGAGCCGCGACCTCTTTGGATCGCGGGAGCGGCAGGGCCGCTCACGTCGCGTCGCTGCGCTGGGTCGCGGGCGGGCGCGACGCCGCCGCGCGCTCGCGCTCATTTCGCTCGAAGATCAGCCGAAGCCCCGTCAGCGTGAGGTCGTCGTCGACCTCCTCGATCGCCTCGGTCTGCGGCGCGATGAGCCGCGCGAGCCCGCCCGTCGCGACCACGCGGCACGGATAACCGAGCTCCTTCTTGAGCCTCGCGACGAGCCCGTCCACGAGCCCCGCGTAGCCGTACACGATGCCCGACTGCATCGAGTGAACAGGGTTGCGGCCGACGACACGAGGCGGCAGCGCGAGCTCCACGCGGTGCAAGCGCGCGGCCCTTGAAAAGAGCGCCTCCGCGCTGATCTGAACGCCCGGCGTGATCACGCCGCCGAGGTACTCGCCCTTGGGCGTCACGCAGTCGAACGTGGTCGCGGTGCCGAAGTCGACCACGATGACGCCGCCCTTCGCCCACTCGAACGCGGCGACCGCGTTCACGATGCGATCGGCGCCGACCTCGCGCGGGTTCTCGTACAAGATCGACATGCCCGTGCGGATGCCGGGCCCCACGACCAGCGCCTCGCACCCGAAGGCCCGGCGCACGAGCTCGACCATCGTGTCGGTGAGCGACGGCACCACGCTCGCCACGATCGCGGCCGTGATGCCCTCGGGCGGCGCCCCGCGCATGACCAACATTTGCCGGACGAGCACCGCATATTCGTCCGCCGTGCGCGACCTCGCGCTCTCGCTCCGCACGTGGTGCAGCAGCGAAGCCCCGTCGAAGACGCCGTAGCTCGTGTTGGTGTTGCCGACGTCGATCACGAGGAGCATGGCGGCGCGGACTCTATCACGCCCGCTCGAAGTACGAGCCGTCGCGTTCGCCCTCGCCGCCCTCGCGCGAGCCGCGCACGAGGTTGAAGATGAAATACGGATCTTCGAAGAACCCGCGCCGATCGCGGTAGTGATCCCAGTCGATGCCGCTCCGCTGCATCACCACGAACGGCACGTCGCCGTAATACGACGCGAAGCCCCCGAACGTGCTGTTGGATCCGAGGATCACGTCGCACGCCGCGAGCACGAGCAGGTCGGCCACGGCCGAGCCGGGGCCCTCGACGGCATCGAGCCCCGCGAACGCGCGCATGTCGAGCGGGCCGTCGCTGCACACGACGATGGCCGCGTCGCGCGGCGCGATCCCTCGCCGGCGCAGGAGCTCGTCGAGATGCGATCGCGCCTCGCGCGCGGTGATCGCGAGCTTGCCATCGAGCCACGTAAGGTAATCCCCTTGCCGGATGTGCACGCCCACGAGCGCGGGCGCGCGCTTGCGCCGGGCCTCCACGAACGATCGCACCGCATCGCCGAGCCGAGGCCGCGGGCGCAGCCGCGCGAGCACCCGATCGCGGTGGCGCGCGATCCCGATCGGGTTCTTGAAAGGCCAGCCCCGGACCACGATCGCCGCACCATCATCGGCGCGATCGAGGCGATCGAGGACAGCGCGGTGGTCCGCGAAGGTGACGTCGGACGGGGGCAGGTAAAAGACCCGATCGTACGTCGCGAGCTCCGCCGCTCCTTCGGGCACGCGGGCGAGGAGCCCCGACGCGCGTTGCGCTGCGTCGGCCGAGCGCTGCACCAAGGACCGCACGCCGCGGAGCGAAAAAGGAGGCCTGGAGAGCGCGGGCGCGGCGCGATCCCACAGGCCGAGGCACCCCTCCACGCCGCGCGGCGCGGCGGGGATCGCGAACGACGCGTGGTAGTCGAACGACGCACAGTCCGCGAGCGCGTGACCACGCTCCTCGCAATACGCCGCGACGGCGACCAAGTTCCAAAGTTGGTTCGCGAGGCGGCCGCGATGCTCCAGCAAATAGACTGTTTTCTGCGCCTGAACCAAGCACCGCCGGTCTATGATGGGAGCGCCGAAGGCGTCAAGGCGGCACGCGTCGCGCCGCCGATGAATGTTCGCCGCGGCGCCGACAACCAATCCCAGCCGGACGCTGGACCGTGCTCTCCCCCTCCTTCCAACGTGTTCTCTTCGCGATGATCGTCGCCCTCTTCGGGGCCATGGCGATCGTGGCCTTGATCACGCCTTTGGTGCGGTGGTTTGCGCTCAAGGTCGGGGCGGTCTCACACCCCGGCGGGAGGCACGTTCACGCGGCATCCATCCCGCGCCTCGGGGGCACGGGCATCTGCTTCGCGTTCCTCGTCACCATGTTGTCGCTCTACGCGGCGTCGCCCTCGGTGCGCGGGCTCTTCAGCGATCCGACCGCGGGCGCCGGCCGCGCCCCGTTGCTCCGCGCGATCGCCCTCGTGGTGGGCGGCGTCGCGATGTGCGGCGTGGGCCTCGCCGACGACATCCGCCCGCTGCGCGCCATTTACAAGCTCGGCTTGCAGATCGCGGTCGCGTGCTTCGCGTGGGGGATGGGCCTCACGATCAGCGTGCTCCACCTGCCGCTCGTCGGTGACCTCCCCATGGATGTGCTGGGCTTGCCCGTCACCATCTTGTGGTTCGTCGGCGTGATGAACGCGGTCAACCTCATCGACGGGCTCGACGGGCTCGCCGCCGGCGTCGTGCTCTTCGCCGCGCTCACCAACTTCATCGTGGCGTGCATCGGCGGCGCGTGGAACGTCGCGCTCCTCTCGGCCGCGACCGGCGGCGCCGTGTTCGGCTTCTTGTTCCACAACTGGAACCCCGCGCGCATCTTCATGGGCGACTCGGGCAGCTATTTCCTCGGGTACATCCTCGCGGCCACCGCGCTCGTCGGCACCTCGCAGAAGGCGACCACCGCGGTCTCGCTCCTCGCCCCGATGATCGCGCTCGGCGTGCCGATCTTCGACACGCTCTTCGCGATGGTGCGCCGGGTGCTCGAGCGCCGCAGCGTCTTTTCGCCGGATCGCGGGCACATCCACCACCGCCTGCTCGACATGGGCATCACCCACCGGCGCGCGGTGATGATCATCTACGCGGTCTGCGTGGTCTTCATGATCGCGGCGATCGGCACCTCGCTCGATCGCGCGGCGCCCGTCGGCATCGCGCTCGCGCTCGCGGTGATCGCGGTGGTCGGGCTCGTGCGCTTCCTCGGCTACTTCGAGTACCTGCACAGCCGCGTGCGGCAGCGTTCGCGCTTCCGCTCGCGCGACGCCGAGATGCTCCGCTTCGCGATCCCCAAGGTCCCGGCCGCGTTCGCCGCGGCCAGCGACGAAGAAGAGCTGTTCGACGCGGTCATCGCGTTCGCCATCGACGCGGACTTGGAGCAGGTCGACGTGCTCGTCCCGAGCAGCGAAGGCGAGGAGCGGATCTTCCGCTACCGCAAGCCTGACAACCTGGAGGACACCGGCGCGCGCGGGCTGCTCACGGCGCGCTATCCGCTCGGCCGCGATGAGGCCGCGCGCGCGGCCGTCGTGTTCGGGTGGATCGGCGACACCGGAGACGTGGCGCCGCAGACCGAGATCTTGCTTCAGGTGGCGACGGACGTGCTCGTCCAAGCGCTCACGCGCCTTCGATCCAGGCTCGCGCCTCTGCCCACGGCGGGCCCTCCGCACGCGAACGCGGAGGATGGATCGCACGGCGAGGGATCGTCATTCGCGGAGCCTCATTTGGAGACTCGTCCGAGCCGATTTTGAGCGCGGGGAGAGAGGGTGTGGTTCACTCTTCAATCGGACGAGCTTGGGTAAGGGAGGCTGCCCCCATGCGCCGTGCGCTCTTCGCTTCGATGATCGTTTCGACCCTTGCCGCGGCCGAGATCGCGCGCGCGGACTGGCCCATGGCGCGGCACGATCCGCAGCGCACGGGCGCGGCGCTCGGCGCGAGCAACATCAAGTCCCCCGAGGTCGCGTGGAAGTTCTACCTCGGCGGGTCGCTCTTCAGTCAGGCGATCCAGACCGCGGACGTCGACAACGACGGTGACTCCGAGATCGTGTACTTGGCCGCCGGCGCGCTCGGCATGACGAGCTTCGACGGCGCCAAGCGCTGGAACGGCAAGCCGTCGTCGCTCGCTGAGCTGATCGGCGTCGCCGACGTGGACGGCGACGGGCGCAAGGAGATCCTCGCGTACTCCGCGCGTCAGGCGTGGGTCTACGACGCGGTCGACGGCACGCTGCGATGGGCCTCGCCGTTCGGCCAGCTCGGCCTCGTCGGCGCGATGCGCGTCGGCGACATGAACGGCGACGGCATCCCCGATCTGCTGCTCCAAGACTGCGGCCAGTGCAGCCTCCCTTCGATGACCAACGGCGTCGTGATGTCGTTCGCCGGCGGCGGCCCTCCCAAGACTTTGTGGGAGCTCCCGTATTCGCCGGGAGGCGGCGGCCTCTCGACCACGCTCCTCGACGCCGACGGCACCGGGCGCATGAGCGTGCTCATGGTCAACTTCGGCAACACCGCGAACCAGTTCGAGCTGCTCGACGGCGCGGACGGGCACCTGCGCGGGGCGGCGCCGACGCCGTTCGCCGAGACGCCGCAGGCCATGCGCTGCATCCCGCGCGATCTCGACGGAGACCTCCGCGAAGAGGCCATCTGCCTGCGCACCCTCAACACGACCAACGGCAGCGGGCACAAGCTCCTCGCGCTGCGCTTCGACGGCACGTCGCTCACCGTCCCGTGGAACGTCGACGTGGGCACCACGGACGCGGGCGCGGCGTTCGCGCCGGGCTCGGTCGGTGACCTCGACTCCGACGGCCTCGTCGAGGTCGCGGTGACCGGGCAGACGGGGGCGCAGAGCTCCACGTTCATCATCGACGCGCTCACGGGGCAGCCCCTCGCCACCATCGCGGGCCACTTCTTGATCGCGACGGCGCAGGTGCTCGCGGGCGGGCGCTCGCTCCTCTTCACCTCGACCGGCAACGGCTCCCTCGTCGCGTGGATCTTCGATCGCGCGAGCGCGCAGAAGGTCACGCAGCAATGGACCATCGCGAAGGCGGGCCTGCTCACCGGCAGGGACGCCGCGCTCGGGCTCCGCAGCTCGATCAGCGAGATGGTCGTCACGCTCGAGGTCACCGGCGACGGCACGCCCGATCTGCCCATCGCCACGAGCGACGAGGTCTCGAAGCTCAACCTGATCGACGCGACCGCGGGGCCGACCGCGAGCGTCGGCACCTTCACGATCCCCACGGGGAGCCGGCTGTTCGCCGGCGTGAAGGCGCAGCAGCAGGGCAAAAATAGGCTCGTCACCGCGATCTCCGACGGCTTCTTCCGGCTGCACGACGGCGCGCTCACGCCGCTCAACGCGCCCGGCGTCCCGTTCGGCGGATACTTCGCGACGGGCTATCACCGCGACCTTTTCCCTGGTCCCATCGCGGGCAAGCTCCTCGGCGATCGCGACACGATCTTCGTGCAGAGCTCGGACTCGACGCTCTTCCACCTCGACGCCGGCAACGCGTCGATCGACGCGCCGCCCGCTGTTTTGTGGTCCAAGCCGCACGCCACGGGCGCGCTGATCGTCCCCAACGTGGCCGGCAGCCCGGCGGTCGTCTACATGCGACCCGAGGAGGGCTCTTCCCCGCCCGCGCACGAGATCATCGCCGCGAACGCGTCGGGCGACACGATCTGGATCGCGAAGATCGACGGGTCGCTCCTCGCCGACATCGTCCCGGGTCGCTTCGACGGCGACGGCTCCACCGATCTGCTCCTCCAGTGGCAAAACAACGACGACACGCAGCTCAGGACGCGCGCGATCGCGGGCGCTGACGGCGGGCTGCTCTGGGACGCGGCTCCGTACGGCCCGTACAACGGATCGCCGTCGGGCGCGGCCACGTCCGACTTCAACGGCGACGGCATCGACGACGTCTACTTCCAGTACCTCGCCACACGCGTGCTCGACGGCGCGAGCGGCGTCGAGATGAAGGCGCTCGTGGGCGACGGCGCGCCGAACTTCATGCCCATCGTGCTCGCCGACAAGAGCGTGGTGTTGCAAGGCGGCGACGCGCCCGTGCGCGCGGTCTCCTCGACGCTCGACGCCGAGCTGTGGAAGAGCCCCGACAACGATTTGCCGCGCCCTTACGGCGCGATCGCCTCCTGCGCGGGCGCCCCCGTGCTCGTGGGCAGCTCATTCGTCAACCCGGCGCGGATCAAGATCACGCGCGCGACGACGGGCTCCGTGAGCGCGTTGGTGCTGGCCGCCGGGCAGGCGTGGGCCGACGAGGACTCCGCGATCGCGGCGGGCGCGACGCTCGGCCAAATCGCGAACGTCGCCGTTCACCCGAACCTCGCGGGCGACGACGTCCCCGTCGCGCTCGTCGGCAGCAACGACGGCTACCTCTACGCGATCGACCCTTGCACGACGGGCCTGCGCTTCGCGCACAACTTCAACAACGCGGTCGGCGCGATCATCTTCGCGGACACCGACGGCGACGGGCTCGACGAGATCATCGTGAGCGTCGCCGACGGCAACCTCTACGGCCTCACGGAGTCGAAGGTCGCCGCGCCGAGTGACGTGATCGACACCGATCCGCCGCGCGGGATCGAGGCCAAAGACGTCGACACGATCCGCACGAAGAGCAAGCTCTACGGCGCGTGGAAGGGCGCCTTGGGCGCGAGCTACTACGAGGTCAGCGTGCGCGCCGCCGACGACACGACCATCGCGCCGTGGAAGAGCGCGGGCGACGCGACCAGCGCGACCGTGAGCGGGCTCCCGCTCGAGGTCGGCGCGAAGTACTTCTTCGGCGTCCGCGCGGTCGGGCCGAACGGCACGTCCCCCGAGGTGTGGAGCGACGGTGTGACGGTCGAAGAGGGCAGCGACGAGGAGTACCTCCTCTACGGGCGCTCTTGTTTGTGCGAAGCAGGCGCGGGCGCTTCGAACGGCGGTCGCGGCGCGGGGTGGCTCGCGCTCGCGGGCCTCGCGCTCATCGCGATCCGGCGTAAGAAGCGCGCCTGACTAACGACACGCGCCCGCGGCGATCTCACGCAGCACGGGCGAGGCGTAGGCGAGCTTCTGCGCCTCTTTGCCGAAGGCGCACGCGTCGTCTTTGGCGCCCGCGGCTTTGGCCGCGAGCAGCGCGAGCTCATACGCCTTCGCCGTCTTGCGCGCGCCGAGATCCTTCTTGGCGAGATCGAGGGCGCGCTTGGGATCCTTCCCGAAGTCGAGGAAGAAGAAGCCCGCGTGCTCCGCGAACGCCTCGGGGTAGCGGCCGAGGACCTCGTCGTAGCGCGCCTTGACGCGATCGAGCATCGCCGACGCACGCGCCTTGTCACCCTGCTGTTCGAGCCTCCGCGCCATCACCTCGAGCACCGACGGATCATCGGAGGCGATCACGATCGGCTCGAGGATCTCGACGGCGCGCTCCGCGCTCACGAGCGCGGCGAGGTGCGTGGCCACGTGCGCGTGCATGGGCAGCCTCGCGTGGGCCTCCTCCATGTATGCGCGCGCGAGGTCGCGCTTGCCCGCGCGATCCCACATGCGCCCTTGTTCGAGCAGGAGCCACACGACGGTGAAGGGGGAGACGTTGCGGTAGCTCTGCTCGGCCTCGCGGAAGAGCCTCGCGGCCTCGTCGATCTTGCCCATCTCGGCGAGCAACGCGGCCTCGGCGCCGAGCGTCTCGGTGTTCTTCCACGCCGCGCGCGAGGCCCTTCGAAGCGCGAGCGCGGCGTCGAGATCGCCCTTGCCCGCGAGCGCGCTCGCCTCGATCGCTTGCACGCGATCGGGCTTCGCGCCGAGCTTCTTGGCCTCCGCGACGTCGGCGAGCGCGGACGAGAAGCGATGGAGCGCGCTGTGAACCGTCGCGCGGATGAGGAGCGCCTCCCACTTGGTCGGGTGCGCGCGAACGGCGTCCTCGGCGACCGCGACCGCGCGATCGTAGTCGGTGAGCTTGCCGGTGACGTCGGCCCGCGTGAGCAGCAGATCCACGAGCGCGCGCCGATCGTGCAGATCGAACGCGGGCGGAGCGATCGCGATCGGCGCTTTCGCGCTCGCGGACGCGCTCGCCTTCGGCGCCTTGGGCGCGGCCGACGCGGGTGCGGGCGGAGGCGCGACGGGTGCGACCGGGGCTGAGGACGCCGCGGGCGCAGGCGCCAAGCGCTGCGCGAGCGAAGCCTCCACGCCGCGGATCGACGTGTTCAGATTGTCGAGCGCGATGGTCCCGTCCGTGGTGGGGAGCTCGCGCTGCGTGGGGGGCTTGGGGGCGTTCGGATCGGAGGTCGCTTCGACCTTCGGCCCCGCCTCCTTGGCCTCGTCGATCGCGTGCTCACCTTTCGAGCAGCCCGCGATCGACGCGATGAAGAGGACGAGGGCCGAAGGCCAAGCGCGCATATCAGGGGTTGGGGTTGGCGAGGAACGGGAACGTCGCGCTGTTGGCGACGTCGTTGGCGTCGATGCCGTCGCTCACGCCCGAGAGCGCGCCCGCGGCGAGCGCCGAGTAGCTCAGGTCGATGACGTCGTAGTCGAGCTTGCGACCGCCGCAGTCCGTCCCGAGGGGCAGACCGGCCGCCGTGGCCTCGACCGCGAGGTACTGGGTGCAAGAGCCCGTGTCGAGCTTCACCCAGAGCTTGTCGTTGGTGAGGATGCCCGCGACCGCCGAGTAGCGATCGGCCGGGTTGAGGTCGGCGCCGAACTGGTTGCCGCAGACCGTGTCGAGCGCGTCGATGATGGCGAGGTTGTTCTCGACCTCCTTCGCGAAGCTCGTGCCCCACTTGGACTCGTCGCCCTCGGCGTTCCAGGCGTCCTTGGCCATGCCCTTCGCGGTCGAGTCGGAGTCGAAGGCATGGTTGAGCGCCGTGTTGATCGCGGGCCTGCCCATACGCTCGATCTGCTTGCCGAGCGTCGGAGGCGGCGGGTTGGTCCCGCTGTCGCCGCTGCTCGTCGAGGTGCTGGTGCTCGTGCTGCTGCCGCCGCCGCCGCCGGTCGCGCCTGTGCCGCCCGTGCCGTCATCGCAGCCCTGCGACGACGCGAACGCGAGCGAGAATGCTGCCACCGTCGTGAGGATGGTGATCTTTTTCATCTCAGCCTCCCACGTTGGTGCTAGCCCAAACGCTCAAGAAGTTACCGCCGCCGTTGATCAGGCTCTGATCGATCTGCACGACGATCCCGAGCGTGTTCAGCCCTGCGAAGAAGTCCTTCGGCGGGCCAGGCGGGTTCATCGACGGATCGCCGCCGAGCAGCGCGCCGAGCGCGCCCGCGGTGGCGGCGTCGAGCGCCGGGCAGCCGTTCGTGTCGAACGTGAGGCTGGGCGCTGCGGCGGCGACCGCGCCCGCGGCGGCGACGAAGCCGTCGAGGTTGAAGAAGAAGGGATCGTCGCGGAGCCCCGCGAAGACCTTCACCTTGCCGCTCGTGCTGCTGAGCCCAGCGGTCGCGGATGCGTCGCCGGTCACGTAGTCATCAGCCGTCGCCGCGCCGGGGGTCGTGACCCACAGCGAGAGCTTCTGCGCGGTGTCGAAGGTGACGATGACGTCCTTCTTGGTGCCGGGCATCCCGAACATGCCGGTGCTCTCCGTGTGGAACACGTACTGCACCTTGTCCGAGAACTTCGAGTTCATGTCGGCGACCGGCGTCACCGTCATGATGAGGATGACGTTGGCGCCTTCTTTCCACGTGTAGACGTCGTTGATGTCCGCCGTCGGATCCGCCGTTGTGCCGGGGGCGTCCCGGTGATCGGCGGCGATCGCAGCGGAGCCGAGCGCGAGCCCGGTCAGCGCGAGCGCCGCTTTCATCCAAGCAAATCTCTTCATGAATAGCCTCCTGGGCTGGCATCGAAGAGGACCCCACACCAGCCCGAACGACTACGCAGCGTAACCGCGATCGGTTTCATCACACCCCCCAGAATCGAGCCCGACGGTGAAATATTACGCAGGGACTCGTTCGTCCCACGTTCCCTGCGCGGGCCGGTTTATAAGTTCTCCATGTTCGACAAAGCCCGAACAGTCTATGAGTCGACGCTCGTCGAGATCGAGCGCGGGGGCCTGACCAAGCGCGAGCGCGTGATCGAGACGCCGCAGGGCGCGATGATCCGCGCGGGCGGGCGCGAGGTGTTGAACTTCTGCGCCAACAACTACCTCGGCCTCTCGTCTCACCCGGCCGTGATCGACGCCGCGAAGAGGGCGCTCGACACGCACGGCTTCGGTTTGTCGAGCGTGCGGTTCATCTGCGGGACGCAGGATCTCCACAAGCAGCTCGAAGCGACGGTGAGCCGCTTCTTCGGCACCGACGACACCATCCTCTACTCGTCGTGCTTCGACGCGAACGGCGGCCTCTTCGAGACCTTGCTCGGCGAAGAGGACGCGATCATCTCGGACGCGCTCAACCACGCGTCGATCATCGACGGCATCCGGCTCTGCAAAGCGGAGCGCCATCGTTACCCGAACGGCGACATGGACGCGCTCGAAGACGCGCTCAAGAAGACGCAGGACAAGCGCCTCAGGATGATCGCGACCGACGGCGTCTTCTCGATGGACGGCTACCTCGCGAAGCTCGACGTGATCTGCGACCTCGCGGATCGGTACGGCGCGATGGTGATGGTCGACGACTCGCACGCGACGGGGTTCATCGGACCGACGGGCCGGGGCACGCCCGAGGAGAAGGGCGTGCTCGCGCGCGTCGACGTGCTCACCTCGACGCTCGGCAAGGCGCTCGGCGGCGCGAGCGGCGGCTTCACCACGGGGCGCCGCGCGATCATCGATCTGCTGCGGCAGCGCTCGCGGCCATATCTTTTTTCGAACACGCTCGCGCCGTCGATCGCGGGCGCGTCGATCGCCATCTTCGATCTCATCGATCGCGATCCAGCTCCGCGCACGCGCGTGATGCAGAACGCGCGGCGCTTCCGCGACGGGATGGCCGCCGCGGGCTTCTCCATCAAGGAGGGCATCCACCCGATCGTGCCCATCATGCTCGGCGACGCGAGGCTCGCGGCCGAGATCGCGGACGCGATGCTCGGCGAGGGCATCTACGTGATCGGCTTCTCGTTCCCGGTGGTGCCGCGCGGCGAGGCGCGCATCCGCGTGCAGCTCTCGGCGGCGCACGAGCCGGCGCACGTCGAGCGCGCGATCGAGGCCTTCACCAAGGTCGGCAAATCCAAGGGCGTGATCGCCTAAAACCCGGCTTTATCTCACCCTCAGTTGGGGGGTTTGGGGGGGAGGTCCCCCCATCGTCAAGGACCGCCCTTCCTCAGCTCGGTGAGGACGAGCTTGGCGACGGACTTGAGCGTGTCGAACACGCCGACGCCCGTGCGCGCGACGGCCTCGTAGTCGGGGACGTTGGTCGGGTTGATGAGCGAGCGCAGCTCCTCGACCGTGGCGATCTCGGGCAGATCGCGCTTGTTGTACTGAACTACGTACGGGAGCTTATCGAGCGAGTAGCCCTGCTCGGCGAGGTTGGTGCGGAGGTTCTCGACGGACTCTTGGTTCGCCTCGATGCGGCCGACCTGCGAGTCGGCGACGAAGACGACGCCGTCGACGCCCTTCAGGATCAGCTTGCGGCTCGCGTCGTAGAAGACCTGGCCCGGCACCGTGTAGAGGTGGAAGCGCGTCTTGAAGCCGCGGATCTCGCCTAAGGCGAGCGGGAGGAAGTCGAAGAAGAGCGTGCGATCCGTCTCGGTGGCGAGCGAGATCATCTTGCCCTTCGCGTCGGGGTTCGTCCGCTCGTAGATGTACTGCAGGTTGGTCGTCTTCCCGCACAAACCAGGGCCGTAATAGACGATCTTGCAGTTGATCTCGCGCGCCATGTAATTGATGAAGCTCATCGCGCGCTCCTAATCGTTGAAGAGGTTATCGATGTCTTCGTCGGTGATCTCGGCGAAGGGAGAGTCTGCGCCGGGCTCCTGCACCTTCTTGAGCAGCGCCTCGAAGATGTGGTTGAGCTCCTCGCTGGCCTTGCGCACCCGCAGACGCACGAGGCCGAGGCTCGACTTGGCGTCGAAGATCACCACCAGGATGACCCTGTTGCCGACGAGCTGGATGTGGATGTTCGCTTTCTCGCCCTCGTGGAACTGAGTGCCGAAC